>SIBZ01000004.1 GCA_009694955.1 Candidatus Tayloriibacteriota bacterium
TTATTGCCTTGATACCAACTACCAATCATTGACCACATCTGGCCCTCTCTTTCTTTTTCGGGCTTGGCTGAATTACCAAAGAACCCGTTTCAAGCCTAGTCTGTAGGAACGAGATTAAAAGGTCAAGGAAATTTCGGCTAGTCGTTTCTATGAGTTTTTCTCTTCCTTTTTCAGCCAGCGGACGAGATAGACCGAGAGTAAAACAACGACAAGCGTGATGATGATGGCGTACAAAAATTTGGCGAGAAGGCCGTTTTTATCCAGCGGAAAAAGATACTCAATCAGCGCTTTAATCGCGTCGTTCCACGCGAGCCCCGCGACGAGGCCGAGACCTGCGGTGATAAAGCCGAGCGTGCGCTCGCGCACTTCTTTCTGAAGCGTCTTTCCCTCTTCTTTTACTTTTTCGAGATGCATCGGTTGCATTTTTTCTACTAACTACTTACTACGAGCTACTTTCTACTTACTGATGTTATACACCACGTCCTTCCGTTCCACCACCACACGCCATTTATTGCGCTTCGCGTGGGCATACAGCTTCGCGTTCGGGTTAAAACAAATCGGCTCCGATACCAGCTCAAGGAACGGGATATCACTTTCGGTATCGCCTACTCCGACCGAGCCCTTGAGGGTAAGGTCCTCTTTCTCAACGGCACGCTTCACGACAAGCGCTTTGTTCAGCATAAAATGCAACTCGGTAATCTCGCCGGTAAAACGGTCGGACGGACCTGTCTCGTACATCATCCCGTAGACCTTATCAAACCCAAGCCGTTTACAGAAATGGTCAAGGACACCCTTCGGTGAATGTGAGACAGCGAGCAGAAAGAACCCTTTCTTCTTATACTCCTTTATCAAGTCACGTGTGAAGCGGTACACTCTATCTTTCTGCTCCGCGACGACTTCTTCAGCGATGCGGGAGAATTCTTTGTACTCCACGCCTTTAATATTCGCCATAAAGACCTTCACAACCGCCATAATGTAGGCGTCGTAGTCACCTTTCCGGTCCAGCCACGCGAGCTTCTGGCGTGCGAAATCGGCGTTTGCGTTCTTGCTGAAAATCCCCTCTTCAATCATCCGGTCCACAATCTGGATAAGGAGCGAGGAACGGAAGATAGTTCCATCTATGTCGAAGATTGCTACCTTTTTCATACACTCATAGTAGCATATTCGGAAACTTGACAGGAATGTACAAAAGATTCAGTATATTTTCAGGATTGAACTATGAAAACACCGAGACACTTCATCGTCTACGACACTGACGAGCCAACAAGTTATCTCAATATCCAGGTTATCGCCGATTGGCAAGAACGGAACGGAATCGCGCTTATCATCTGCCATACCCTAGAAAGTTTGAAGCGTATCCTACAGGATTTCCCGCACGACATCGTACTCGTGTCGCTCGCGAATCGCGAGCGTGCCGCGAGGGGCACTCTCTTTCTACGCAACCACGGCGTATCCTTCATCATCATACCGGAGAAGTTGTTTCTGGTTGATTACTTTGATGTCGAAACGCTTGACCTTGTCCCGCCCGAACTGGTGTTCGGACGGAAACTGGTTGGGTCGAGGTTCCACCGTACCCACCATGTGGTCAACTGGGGACGAACGGTGGATACTCTTTCCTCACGCTAGGCAAACGGCGCTCCGACAGTTTTGTCGCGAGCGCCGCCTTTTTTCTCACAATCCTTGTGGAAATTACAGCTTGATGATTTTCTCCCAAGGCAATCCCTTCTTGCCGAAGTGGCCATAAGCGGCAGTCGCTTGATACCACGGTTTCCGTAAATCAAGCCGTTCAATAATCGCAAGCGGACGGAAGTCAAAATGCTTTTTCACGAGTGACGCAAGACTCTTCCCTTTCTCGTCAATCGCGTGGACCATAAGGGGATCAATATGGCCAATCGCGTAGGCAACCGAGACAAGACACTCTTTCGCATATCCGTTCGCTACGATATTCTTCGCCACGAACCGGCACATATACGCGGCGGAACGGTCTACCTTGGTGAGGTCCTTTCCTGAGAACGCCCCTCCCCCGTGGCAGATAAGTCCGCCGTAGGTGTCTACCATAATTTTGCGCCCCGTGAGTCCCGCGTCCGCCTCAAATCCTCCCTGTACGAAATTCCCCGTCGGATTTACGAGCACTTCCACTCCTTTGAGTGAACCGATAATCGGAGCGATAATTTTTTTCGTCACTGTCTCCGTCACTTCGTCGTGGCCGACGCTCTTGTCATGCTGAGTAGAGACAAGCGCGGTTGCAATTTTGTTATTCAGAATCGTAATTTGCGTTTTACCGTCTGGCTTCAGCCATTTGATTTCCTTCTTCTCTCGCGCTTCCTGAAGTCTTCGTGCCATCTTGTGCACTAATACAACACCAGTCGGCAAATATTCCGGAGTTTCCTTCGTGGCGAAACCATACATAATACCTTGGTCACCCGCGCCTCCCGTATTCACACCCTGCGCGATGTCCGGTGACTGCTCTACGATAAAGACCTGGATATCCAAAGGTTTGGTATAGCCGATGCTCCGGTATACAGCCGCGGCTATTTTCTTATAGTCTACCTTAGCGTTAGTGGTAACTTCCCCACCAAGAACGAGATGTCCGTGGCTTCCGAAGGTTTCCACTGCGACACGGCTCATCGGGTCTTGACGCATGCACTCGTCTAAAATAGCATCCGAAATCTGGTCACAGACTTTATCCGGATGGCCATTCGTAACGCTTTCTACGGTATATGTTCTTCTATCGTGTATGTGCATCGATTTGAAATTAATTTTTAATTTTCTAATTTTTTAGTTTCTAAATAATTTCCGGGTGTCTTTTGTTTAAAAACTGGAAATTGGTTATTAGAAATTAAAAAACTTTCCCGTAGAGGAAAGATTTTTGGCTAGTATCCTTCCCCGTTCGGGGCTGGGTTGGCACAGCACTCTTTCGAGCCAGTTGCCGGAGGGTCATTGAGCCAGTACTCTATCCTCACTCTTGATATCGCTATGAAGTTGTAACCGACATACTACACAACTCGCGCCCGACGCGCAATGTTATTGGGATGTTAATTACACATCAAAGACTTGATTCCTGAAAGGTTTGGAGTAGGATACCCCAAGCTGTGTTGACGAATTGGGAATGCTTCCCAGAATGTTCTTTACAGCGACAAACTCCCGCATTTCAAGACCTATGAAAGAACATATCGGTTCCGGTCTCCTATCCGCGATTCTCATTCTTTTCGCCCTGCAGTCACGGGCCGAGGAAACAGTTTTTATCCCCACCCCAGGAATGACTCCCGGACAAACGGTCCACTTCGAATTCCGGCCCGCGTCGCCGGACGTACAAGTTGTCGGCATTATCGTGGTCTATAAGCACGTTGCTCCAAAAAAAGAGGGGCAGGCTCCACAGAAAGACCCGCCGGTGATTCCACTGAGAAGGGTCCAGGAGACGGCGTTCTGGGAAAAACCGTCGGGAAAAATCGGTCCATTTGAGCTGAAGCTCGGCGAGTCGGCATCAAAGGGAACATTCGCCGGTGCGCCGGTGCTCGCCGTGCTCAGCCGAAAGTTCTAGCTCTTGGAAATGCTATGAACGAGAAGAATAGTGCCACGCGGACAGTACGTCTGCGTGGCATTTCTCTATATCTCTATTTTAATTTTGACCGCCCCCGCTCGTAGTACTTTGGGCGAATCGCCGAGAAACGATACAAGTGTGGAGGGTTTCCCTCTCAACCTCCCCGCACTAACATAGACATCTATCTTTTCCCCAAAATACTTTTTCGCCTCCGCGATGGTCTCTGCGGGTTTCTCCCCTTCCGGGTTCGCGCTCGGCGCGAGAAGCGGGCCGGTTTTTTTTAGCAATGTTTGAAGTTTTTTTGACTTCGGTAAACGAAACGCGAGTGTGTTCGTTCCTAAATGCAGATACGAAAACTTTTTTGCTTTACACGGGAAAATGACACTTACCTTTCCCGGCCAGACCGTCTTGAGAAAACGCGAAACAGCCGGAGTCGGCGTAATGGCGAATCCGGCCAGTTCCGTAATGGACGAAATGAGCACAATAAAAGGTTTTTCCGGAGTTTTCCGGCGCAGCGCGTAGAGCTTCTTCACCGCTTTCTTATCCAGCGCCCTCACGACGACACCGTAGATGGTGTCGGTTGGGATTACTCCAATGCCCCCTTTTTTCAGAAGATTGATAAGAGTAGAAGGCATGACAGAGTAATCAATCACCAATATCCAACGAAAGAACGTTTCTTTTTGGTTATTGGTGTTTGGTTATTGGTGATTAGTTAGCCTTAAACGTCGCCTCCTCTCCCGCGACAATGACATCTTCGCGATAATTGAATGCGGCGGCCCCGACATCCTTGTACACAACAACTTTGTATGTACTGCCCGCGACAGTCGGGCGAAGAAGTTCAATGGTTGTCTTCTGTGCGTTGCCGACAAACACCTTCTGAGCGCCGAGAATGTTACCAAGCACACCGCCTTTTACCTCACGCACCGCTACCCACAGGATGTCTTTTGCATCGATGCTCGCGATTTCCACGCGACCGCCAGCAGGTTGGTCGGTGACACTAAGCCCCTTGGTGGTCACTGCCCCCGTCGCAGGGGTTTCGGATGCTTCTTTCTTTTCCGTCGGCGCGACAACCCCCTCTTTCTCTTTGATAACTTCTCCTACCGCTGCTTCTTCTTTGGACGTTGAAATATTCTTTACCACATCTCCCGTCCGGCGCGCTTGCCAGAAGACGCCCGTCGCGAACCCGACAAGGAGTCCGATAATGAGAGCGGTGATAATCTTTCCCGATGCGTTACTTTGAGTGGGTTCCATGGTACCGATGAATTATGAGGTATGAATAATGAATTAAGCTCTAGTGGCTGTATTGTAATCGGTAGTACGTCCTTGAACATCTTTACTTAAAAGGTCTCCTATGTCATAAATAGGAGATGAACATACTGCGAACACGATTTAAAAAAGACATTGTGTGCGAATTTATTCCTCCCAATCGACCTTCAAACAAGGTGATTATTTTCTGTAAAGGAATGCCTGGGCTTCCTCGGTTCCCCCAGGTGTTGGAATTCTGGGCGAAAAAAGGCTACTGGGTATTTTTCCCCCGTTATCGTGGCACATGGGAAAGCGACGGCGAGTTTCTGAAGGAATCTCCCGAAAAGGACATTCTTGATGTCATCGACGAACTCCCAAAAGGATTTACCGACCTCTGGTCCGGTCGGTCCTATAAGCTATCAGCTAAAAGCTATAAGCTATTCATATTCGGCGGCAGTTTCGGCGGGCCGGCAGCAATACTCTGTTCCCGAGATCCACGTGTGACGAAAGCGGTCGCCTTCGCGCCAGTTATAGATTGGGAAGCGCCATCCGAGGAAGAACCGATGGATAAACTTGGTGCATTTATTCCGCAAGGGTTTGGACAGAGCTACCGGTTCTCACAGAAAAATTGGGACCGACTCAGCCACAACGAGTTTTACAGTCCGCTCAAAGAGTCCGATACGATTGATGGCAAAAAACTTCTCATCTTCCACGCTAAGGATGACGAATCGTGCCACTATCCCTCGACCAAAACATTCGCCGAAAAAACCGGCGCGAAACTCATCACGCTTCGCACCGGTGGCCACTTTGGCATCTCAAAATCCATCGAACCGAGATTCTATAAAGAAATCAAGAAATTCCTCTAGTAGTAATTTTAGCAAAGTAACCACGGCCGTGGTTACTTTGCTAAATTACTTCTGCATCTTCGATTTTGAATTCTCCTATTCGAGTACGGCGAAGCCCCGCGAGCGTGGCGGGAACTCCAAGACGCCTTCCGAACTCTTCGGCGAGGGAGCGGATGTAGGTCCCGCTTGTGACGTCGAAGCGGACAGACACCACCACCCCGCCTCCGGCACCCCTCCTCAACTGAGGAGGGGGTGAAGAGACACCGAGAAACTCCACCGCGGTTATCTCCATCACCTTACTTGGAGTATCTACCACTTCACCGCGCCGTGCTTTTTTATACAGTGCTTCCCCTCCCCGTTTGATAGCGGAATACGCCGGAACCGGAAGCTCAAGCTTTCCTATCATTGTCTGCAGTATCTTTTCTATTTCTTCGTTTGAAAATTTCTTATCTTGAAAATTAATTGAAAATTGGGAATTGGAAATTGGTACTTCTTGGCCAGTGATATCTCCCGTATCCGTTTTTACTCCGAGTAGTATTTCCGCCTCATATGTTTTATCGAGCTTCAAAAACTCGTGAAGTTTTTTGGTTCCGTCACCAACTCCGATAATCATAAGCCCCGTCGCCATCGGGTCCAGCGTCCCCGCATGCCCCATCTTGCGTATATTCAGCTTCTTCCTCAGTATGCGAATACAGTCAAAGGAAGTAATTCCCTTCGGCTTATCAATGAGTAGAATATGTTCGGGAAGCACAGTAGGAGTATGGTACACTTTTAACATATCATTAATCACCAATAACCAATATCCAATCACCAAGGAAGAAATGATTCTTTTTGGGTATTGATAATTGGTGCTTGGTTATTTTACTATGTCCCACATAGACCGCCTCGAATTTAAAAAAGCGTTGTACAAACTCCGCGAAAGCGGTTCGTTTTCCAATCATGAAATAGACGAGATAGAGAACGTCTTTTACGGTAGCTTACACGAAAGCAATATGTCGGCAGGTATCAGCTCCTCTGAACTCGAAAAAGGCATCGAGTACCTCACACGACATCCCGAAAATCACCATCTTTCTCACGATGAAATCAAAAAATTGGAGGAGGTGCTGAAGCACTATCTCTAAGAAAATAACCGAAAAATCACTGATTCTCTTTTGGTTGGTGGTTGGTGATGGGTGTTTGATTATTTCCCCGCAGTGTCCGTACTGCCCGCACTGCCTGCTTCAAGTGGCGGACGGTAAAAAAGCCGACCACACCGAGTACGACGAGCAAGAGCTTCATCTCAAGTTCAGTGGAGGAAAATGCCGACAGAGAGAAGTTCGAAAGGTTTCCCCCGCTCTCCGCGACCGAAAGGTTTCTCCATACGTCTTGAACGGACACAAACAATGTGGCAATAAAGGCGACCACGACAATCACGAGACAGTCAAACGCGAACGGAGAAATATTGCGGATCATAAACAAGACGTAGATGCGTCGCATCACGCGCTGTCTGAGCGTCTTTCTCGTACTTGGTTGTATGATACTTTCGTCTTGCATATTATGGATGGCTCAGCGGACTTCTCTCTTTTCGCTTCTCCATTATTTCTTTCAATTCTTGTTTCGCTCTATGTACCCGCGCGCGAACCGCGCCTTCCGATATCTGCAATATACGGGCGACATCCGCGTGAGGCTTTCCTTCGATAAAGTGGAGACGCATCGGTTCCGCCAACCCCCCTGAAAGTTCCTTCAGCAATGATTCCACCTCGTCGCGGTTAAGTTCTTGCTCACGGCGCTCTCCCGCTCCTCGGTCGGCCACCAGTTCCTGAAATTCGGGGTCGAGGTCGGCAAGAAAATTTCCTTCACCTTTCGTTTTCTTGTAGGCGGTGTAGCAGGTATTGACGAGGATGCGGTATCCCCACGACTTGAATCCGGCACCCGGCTGTGGCCGGAATCTACGGGCGTTCTTGTAAATCTTCACAAACGCATCCTGCACGGCGTCCTGTGCCGCCTCTTTGGTTCCTAAAATGTAGTATGCCTTGCGCAAAAACGCTTCTTCATACCGTTCAAGAAGCTTTTCAAAAAGGCGTGGGTTGCTAAATGAGCGCTCCAAGAGCTCTTCATCCGGCATACTCGCGATAAGGTCCCGTTTTTCGTTTGATTCGTCTAACAGCATGCAAAAAAGGCTTGCGTTCTCGTGCCTTACCCCAAATAGTACTCACCTTTTCCTATTACTGCAACCGTATTTATATCATCGGCGTTACGCCGATGATATAAATGCACCCCCCCCGCATTGAATGCGGAGTCCTTGATTTTTGGCGCTTGTCCACAGTAGGCTCTTTGAGCGATGTATACAATGTGCGATACTAGTGGTAACTCGCCTGAACTTTGCTACGGCAGAGAGAGGGTAAAAAGGTCGAAGACCAGTTCATCATCTCACTTATACATACATGCGAACAAACTCTTCCGGAGGATTGCGCCATCTCATTCCGATTCTCATCATCCTCCTTGCGGTTTCTTTCCTGCTCCAGTCTATGAATATGCTTTCGGCGCCGGTCGTTGCCGTCGTCTGGCCGATACTTCTCGGACTCATCGGACTCGTCAAGCTAGAAGAAGCACGCTGATTCTCAAAAGAAAAACATCCGCCAACTGGCGGATGTTTTTCTTTTGAGAAGTTCGTGTTAGAAGCTTCTTCGGTCGTCGCTACCGCGGTCAGAACTGCCACCTCGGCTGTCGAAACGACGCGGGGGTCGCTCGGCCATCGGTCGTGCCTCGTTGACGCGAAGTTTCCTTCCGTCAAGGTCTTTGCCATTCCATATCTCGATGGCCTTGGCCGCATCGGCCTCTTCCATCTCGACGAAACCGAAACCGCGTGAGCGGCCACTCATCCTGTCGGTGAGTACGGTTGCGGATACAACCGTTCCGGTTTGAGCAAAGGCGTCGCGCAGGCTGTCGTTCGTTGTGTTGTACGACAGGTTGCCGACGTAAAGCTTTGTTGCCATGTATTGAGAAATACTATCCTTATAACTGTCTCCCGACCTTGCCGCGCCATAGTTCGCTTAGGGCGAACGACGGAGGGCTTCTCAATACGGCTGCTTACGCTTCCTCCTTGAGAAAAAAGACAACATCACGATAGCACGATTGAAAAGGGGGCGCAATCGGTATAGTATGTGGTTTGACACACTGCACACATACAACAATTCCAGACTTTATGAGCAATAATGACCGTAGCGAGGGAAATACCGCAGGTGCGGTGATATTTCCCCTTACCTTCGCCTTTTTAGCGTTTTTCCTTCCACTCTTTGGGAAAGTCGGGCTGGTATTCGCATTTATTCTCATAGCTTTTGCCGCCTTCTTCATCGCATGGTGCCGTGCCCCACTGTGGTGCAAAATCATCATGCGGGTATGTCTCGCACTCGGTTTCCTTTTTTCCCTGTATGTCAAAGTTGCCGACGTGAAAACGTTCGCGCCCGAGATACTTACGGCCATAGGCCTCTTTGTCATCGGACACATACTTGGACGATATAATAAACTCGACTAAGTCTGTTCAAGAGTAGAAGTGAATTCTAGGCAATTTGCCCTTGTGCGACCCTCGTTTCGGGAGTCGCTCTTTTTTTACAACGTGCCTTGTAGAAACATCTAAACTTGTTAGAATACCTTTATGTCCGAACCGAAGAGACGTCTTTCAACCGAACCATATAAAGGCGTGCGGGATTTCTATCCCGACGACTTCGCGGTGGAGAAATATATTTTCGGCGTCTGGAGCGATACCTGCCGGAAATTCGGTTATGAAGAATACACCGCCTCCATATTGGAGCCAGCGGAACTCTACCGCGGTAAGGGGAGCGACGAAATCGTAAACGACCAGACCTACACCTTTACCGACCGCGGAGAACGTGAAGTTACCTTGCGCCCCGAGATGACCCCCACCGTAGCACGCCTTATCGCGGGGAAACGCAAAACGCTCTACTTCCCTGTCCGCTGGTTTTCTCTTCCGAATCTGTTCCGCTATGAGCGTCCTCAGCGTGGGCGCCTGCGTGAGCACTATCAGCTGAACGCCGATATTTTCGGCGTCGCCGGCATAGACGCAGAGACGGAAATAGTTTCGCTTGCCTATGAAATAATGCATTCATTCGGCGTCGCCGACGGGAACTTTGAAATCCGTATTAACAGCCGGAAGGTGATGAATTACATCATAGAGTACCTCCTCGGCCAGACCGGTGAGGAAGGCAAGAAAACGGCACAGCTCATTGACCGGCGGGCGAAGATGGAGAAAGAAGTATTTGAAAAAGCGCTCAGCGAACATTTGAAGGAGAAAGACGCACTCCTCCTCACACTTCTCAATTCCAAAAACTTTGCAGAATTCGTGTCGCATCTCCCGAAGGTACCCCCGCTTGAGGAGGCGCTTAAGGAAATTGATTCACTCACTGCGTCACTTGAAGCACTGGGTATCACGAACGTTGTTTTTGACCAAACGCTGATGCGCGGATTTGATTACTACAGTGGCATCGTGTTTGAAGTATTTGATAAGAATCCGGCAAATCCCCGCTCGCTTTTCGGAGGTGGCCGCTACGATAACCTGCTCGAGTTATTCGATGTAGAGAAAGTACCGACCGTCGGATTCGGCATGGGTGATGTGACTATCCGCGACGTACTCGAGACCTACGACTTGCTTCCGAAAAAATTCCCTTCGCCCGCGGACATCTATCTCTCCGCGTTTGATGCGAATTTCAAGAGCTCTGTAAACGATATCGCGCAAAATCTCCGCCGGGCGGGAGTCCGTGTCCTCGTAGACTACGGAACCGGCAAGGTGGGCACGAAGGTGGCAAATGCCGACCGAGCCAAAGTTCCCTTCTTCGCGCTTATCGGCGAAGCGGAAAAAACCTCGGGACATATCAAAGTGAAGAATTTGGAAACCGGCAAAGAAGCGATTCTCATGGAAGACAAAATCGCTGAATATATAAAAAATGCGACCTCCTCAACTCTTTAGAGGGGAGGTTGAGTGGGGTGTTTCGTACTTTCGTACCTGTTCGTAGTTGAAGAGCGAAGGCGACGAAATACGAGAAGTAACAACGTATAGTGTTCGTATTGTATGCGTAAAATTGTTTTTGACATAGAAACCACCAATTTCTTCACCGACACGGGGTCAAACGACCCCACATCTTTGACGATTGCGTGCGTGTGCACTCACGATTCTGAAACTGACGCATACGCGAGTTATTACGAAGGCGACCTCCCGAAGCTCTGGCCAATTCTGGAAAGGGCAGATTTGCTTATCGGTTACAACTCGGACCATTTTGATATCCCGCTTCTCAATAAATACTATCCCGGGAATCTTACCGGCATTAAGAGCCTTGATTTGATGAAGGAAATCCAGAAGGTGCTCGGCAGACGCATTAAACTGGACAGCGTCGCCGAAGCGACGCTCGGCAAGAACAAGAGCGCTGACGGTAAAATGGCGAATGTTTGGTGGCGCCAAGGAGAGAAGCAGAAGGTGGTGGACTACTGTATTGATGACGTCCGTATCACCAAAGAACTCTATGAGTATATGCTGAAGCACGGCAAAGTAAAATATCCGGACGGCAAGATGATACGCGAGCTTCTTCTGGACACTTCGGCGTGGAATACCAAAAACGAAACCGTGCTCACCCACACATTACCGTTTTAGACAGTTGTAAGTTGTAAGATTAAAGATTACAGTAAGTGTGCCGCTTTACTTACATCTTAAATCATACATCTTTAATCTATGGACTCTAAAAACCCACTCACCCTCCCTATGGCCATTGTCGTGGCCGGAGGACTGATTGCCGGAGCAATTTTTCTCAAAGGAAACGCGAATCTCGGACCGAAGGCGGTTCAAGAACGCCCTGCCGTCGTGGCACAACCGGCTGAGACCGGCGCGATGCCTCTTCGCCCGATTGACGCAAATCGCGACCATATCCGAGGTAATCCGAACGCCAATATCGTCATTGTCGAGTTTTCAGACCCCGAATGCCCTTTCTGCGAGCGATTCCACAGGACGATGCAGAAAGTTATCGAAACCTACGGCAGATCGGGAAGTGTCGCGTGGGTGTACCGAGAGTATCCCATTCCCCAACTTCATTCCAAAGCTCCTAAAGAAGCGGAGGCATTCGAATGCGCGGGTGAACTCGGCGGAAACGCGAAGTTCTGGGAGTACGCCGACCGCTTGTTTGCCGTGACCAAGTCAAATGACAGTTTGGACCCGGCTATGCTTCCACGCATTGCCGTCGAAGTAGGGCTTGATGAAGCGCGTTTCAACGAATGTCTTTCAAGCGGACGGCAACAAGCGCGTATACAGGAAGACCGTGCCGATGGCGAAGGCGCCGGAGTTGACGGCACTCCGCACAGCGTGTTTGTACTGAAAGCCGCTGTTTCCAACAAAAACAAGGAATCGCTTCTCACGCTTATGGAACCGCTTCGCGACCCGTACGGCAATCTTCCGATAAGCTTCTCGCTTGACGGACTCCGTGTGGGCCTCAATGGCGCACTTCCGCTCGACATCATCAAGCAAGTAATCGATATACTCCTTAAGTAAAATTAGAAAAGACAAAACCCGCGCTCCGAGAGGCGGGTTTTTAAGTAGATTCTTCTGCGAATGCTTATCGATTCGCTTGCCGATATTCCCAACTTGCACGTATGAATGCCTTGAAGAGCGCGTAGGGAGCCCGTTCGGATATAATCTCTTCCGGATGCCATTGGACACCGAGTACGAACGGATAGTCTGGCACCTCCACGCCTTCTACGAGCCCGTCTGGAGCAACGGCACTCACCGTGAGGCCATTACCGAGCTGGTTGATTCCCTGATGGTGCAGGCTGTTCACCCGTACTTTCGGGACACCGATGATACCGCGAAGGCCAGTGCCGGCATTAATCGTCACCTCGTGCGCAATAAAGTTGCGCCCCGGCTGGTCGTGGCAATCGTGATTCAACTCTTGGTCCGGACGCTCTTTCAAGACGTCCTGCCAAAGCGTACCACCGAAGTGCACATTCAGAAGTTGCATCCCTCTGCAAATCGCGAGGACGGGCATCCGTTCTTTGAGCGCGGATGCGAGAAGCGTGCGCTCAAGCGAGTCGCGTTCGCGACACATCTTTACGCTGTGCGTAACTCGTTGACCGTACTGTATTGGTTCAATGTCGCTTCCGCCGGGAAGTAGAAGCCCGTCGAACTGACCGAGAAAGCTCGGAATCTGAGCGGCTGGTGGCGTTGAAGCAAGCATACAGAGCACCCCGTCAGTTTGAGCGACGGCTTCCGCGTACGCTTTGTTGACGGAATGTCGGAGGGGAGAATCACCGGTTGGAGCAAAGGACGTGAGAATGCACGGCAAACCATTAGTTTTCATTTGGTAATGATGGGTTGGGTTGGAAAGTTTCAGGTAACTTCACGGAAGATACCACGCGGTACAAAAACAGTCCAGCTTGCCTCAGCGAAGTCTTACGAAGCTGTTTTTTCTTCCTACTAACTACTATCTACCTACTACTAACTTCTTTAGTCGGCACCATTCGCACTCCGGCTCATCGCAAAAGTCGGTCATCACACGACCGGACCAAACTGAATCAATGAGCGATTGAATTTCTGTTTTGAGTTTCTCGATATCCGCATCCGCAACCGGAAGAGAGACGATACCGCACTTCCCTTTCCTATCTGGCATCACGAATACAAGCGAAGGAACAATGTCTTTATTTTTGTATTTCGGATTGTGCTCCAAGAGGAATTTGTAGAAAATAAGCTGGCGCCAAGGGTTTCCGTCGGATGATTTGGTCTCTCCTTTAATCGCCGGAACCGTCATTGCTTCTTTGGTCTTGTAGTCGAACACGCGGACGGTGTCGCCGTCTTCAAGAACCGCGTCAAGTTTGCCGTGAACGGGCATAGTCACTTGGCCACCTTCGTACGTCCCAGAAAAGTGTCCCTCGCTCCAGCTTTCTGTAACCGCCTTCCCCGATGCGAAATGGCTTTGGAGTTCCTGAGCGATACTCGGCGCCTTTTCAAACAGTTCTGTCTTGACCGCTTCCTTTTCAAATACCGGAAGCAGTGAGCGCTCCAGGTATGCGGAAACTGAGTCCCGAAAGACCTTTTCAATAGTGCCTATACTCCGGTCGGTTTCTTCCCATATCCGTCTGAACGCTTCGTGTACCGCCGTTCCTTTCTCCGCGCTTGGCGTCGACGCTTGAGGAATCTTCAGGATACTTTGATAGAGAAACGCGCTCGGGCACGTTATGAAGTGGTTAAGCGCCGTAACGGAAAGTCCTGAATTGAGGAGCGTGGTTTTCGTGAGGTCAATAAGTTTTCGGTTGTGAGTAGAAATCCCTCCCGTCTCAGAAGATGTACTTCCTTTAAAAAAAGGAGAATGAAGACCTCCAACATCTGGAGGCAAAACAGTCCTTTCCACACACTTCGGGTCAAGCTCATCAAGAAAACGGAGTGGCGTTTCTGTCTTTCCACCCGCAATTTCCTCCGGCACCAATACCACAGCGTGCTTCTTTGCGCGGGTGAGCGCGACATAAAACAAACGACGTGCGTCACGGATAGAATCTTCATCATCCTTTTCTTTATGCGGAAAGACGAAATACGTACCACGTGTTCTGCCTATCCACGAACTCTCCGTTACAAACGGCAAAAAGACGTAATCAAACTCAAGTCCCTTGCTCCCATGCGCAGTCATTGCCCTGACCCGGAGTTCGGGAGAGCCGACACTTACCTTCACGCTCCGCTCCTCCGAAGAGGCTTTATAGGATAGGAGCTTCGCAAGAAGTTCTCGTGTATCGCGGATATCTCCTTCCCGTATCAGATATTCCGAGAGTTCGACAATACCGCGCCAGACTTCCATCGCGGACGGGTCTTTGACGGCGAGCGTAAGAAAGCCCGACGCTTCCGCCAAGAAGACTAGATACGCAAGCGCTCCTTCGTCGGTAAGTTTGTTCTGAAGATGCCTGAGTGCGGGGATTTTCTCCGCCACGCCTTGTTTCCCGCTCCGAAGCGCACGAATGCACTCTACACCGTTTTCAAACGGCACATCCCAGAGCCCCACCGCAATCGTCTTCGCAAGTGCCTCCGTATTGGTGGTATCCGACAGATATTCAATCAGCGTAAAAAACAGATTACCGATGGGGTGATTAAAGATATTTATTTTCCGTTCGGAGGAAACGGGAATTTCTTTTGATTCCAAAAAACGGATAATCCGTTCTAAATCGCGATTGGTCTTTGTAATAATCGCCATGGTGCTTTCGTTCTCTTTTTCAAGAATTGCCTGTATTTCTTTTCCTAAATACTCAAGCGTATCGCACTCTTTCCCTGATATGAGCGCTAGCGGTTGTGGCTTTCCCCCGCCCCCTGAGGTAAGCCGGACCCGAAGATGTGTATGTTCACCTTCGCCGTAATTGTTTTCAATCATACTGAAGGTGCTGTCGAGGAGGTGCTGATGCGAGCGGTAGTTCGTTTCAAGCGGAATACTCTTCATTCCTTTCCACGCGTTTTTGAACCGAAGGAAGTTTTCCACGGACGCCCCCTGAAAACGGTAAATCGCCTGCTTTTCGTCGCCAACTACGAAGAGATTCGGCGAATCAAAAAAGTCGGCGAGCAAACGGATAAGCAGGTTTTGCGAATCGTTGGTATCCTGATGTTCATCGACGAGTATATAGAGAAACTTCTCCTGAAGCAGACGGAGAAGCAATGTGTCGTTCTGGAGCGCGGTGAGGAGTTCGATAATCAAGTCGTTAAAATCAATTTTCCGTTCGGCGCGTTTTCGCTTTTCATACACCTCATACACGTCGGCGAAAAGCACCGTGCGTTCGCATTTCTCTATCCGCTTCTCGGCCTCGGCTTTGAGTTTGCCTTTGGTTGGCCCGCGCGAGGAAAGAGCGTCGGGGTCGGCCTGTATGCTCTTCTTCTCTTTCTTCGCCCCTTCACGCATCATTTCCGGCGTCAACGCTTCGCGCTTCGCGTCGCTTATGCCTCCGACTATTTTCTGTACGTAAAAATCGGGATTACCGAATGGCCGGAGCTCCGCGAACCGTTCATCTTTCAGAATCTCACGGACGAGACTTTCTGCGTCTATGTCGGTCATCTGTATCGCCCTATCCAGATGCGCGAAATGGTCTTTGAACTCAGCAATGATTGAGGAGGCGAAACCGTGAAAGGTGTGCAGACGCACTTCGTCAGCGCGCGAACCCATAAGGGCACGTAGTTTCTGGCGCATCGCCTTCACTCCCGCTTCGGTAAAGGTAATCGCCAAAATCCCCGACGGTGGTGTGTCGGTCTTCCGGAGGATTTGCGCGATGCGAAGCGTAAGTACGGTCGTCTTCCCCGTCCCCGGCCCGGCGATGACCATGACGGGTCCGTCGATAGTATCGACAGCCTCCTTTTGCTTCGGATTGAGTCTGGCGTATTGTGCTTGAAATGCGCTGTCGGACATATGGGAGAGTATAACAAAAGAAGCTTATAGCTGTTAGCTGATAGCTCTTAGGCAGACAGTAACTATTGACATTGAATCGTAAAGGTGGTTAGATGAGCCTCGAAACGTTCGAACATCAACAACTCAACCCCCGAAATCTATGCCTACTGAAATGCTACTCTTCTCTGTCTGGTGCATCCTTGGAATTGTGTTTATGGTCGCCGGTGGTGTTTTCCTGTTTGGTCCCACCAAAAAACCGAAACTGGTGCTTTGGTTCATTTACACATTCACAATCTTCTTAACGGCCTTATGTGCATGGTATCTGGGTCACGGACATCCGAGCTATGGAAGATTCGCCTCGGTTATGTTGACGCGGGGAGACCCATTGGCAATTGCCGGAATGTCGATGCAGACAGGCAAAGACGGAGAACCCGAAGCCTACTTCTTGTTCTTTGCCAGGGAAAATAAGCCCCCGCTCACTATAAAGCTACTCGCGGCGGATATCGTCAACCCGGATGGCCTCAAACTGGGAGGCGTCCTACCAATGCTGGTGGACGGAAAATGGAGATTCCGATTTTAGCAAGTTGCTCTGTGAAGAAAAAAACTGCCGGAGACTCCAGCTTCTTCACGCAGGAGCGTAGCTCTGAACGAAGGAAGGCGGTAACACCCGTTTCGAAACGGCGTTACCGTCTACCACTCAGGCGAAGATTCAAAGGTTAGTCACATCCGCTCCGGCCCACAAAGCCGGAGCGAACTTTTTATAGGAGTGCTTTTTCGATAAGCGGAGCAACATCGATAGTTGAAGCAGGCTCTGCAATGCTGTTCGAGAGGAACAGTTTTGAGTAATTTTTCTGCAAACGCGCGACACCCTCGGGCAGAAGTCCGTGAGTTACAACCGCAACCATCTCTTTCGGACCGTATTTTTTACACGCTTCCTCAAAGCGAATCATCGTCCCTCCCGTTTCCACAAGGTCATCAACGACGGCAACGGCCTTCCCCCTAAGACTACCGAACAAGGCTTCGTCCTCGGCAAGGTGGACCGTATAGGAGTCAACACGGGTCTTCTGGACACCTTGTAGCCCTTTCGTGCGCTTAGTGTGCCCCATATCGGGTGCGACGAACACTGCATCGGGATATTCTTTGCGGACAGCCGAAAGAAGCGTTTCGTGAGCCGAAACGGATTGGAATGGAAGCCCACTCAACCACGCTCCGTCGTGGAAATGCGGGTCGATGGCAAATATCTTTTTCACGCCGTAGTACGACACGAGTTTCCGGAGGATATCTTCGGCGGTTATGGTTTCCCCTGCTCCGTGGAGCTTATCCTGCATACTGTACGGAACATACGAAAAAAACACTTCAACGTCCCTCTTCCCTTCCCGCTTCAGAATGGAAAGAATTATTTCAAGTTCCAAAAGTCCGTCATTCGGATTCGGCGCGCCGGAGTGAAGCACGACAAATCGCCCTTCCTTCGGAAGGTCGGGGAGCTTTACAAACACCTCCCCGTCCGGAAACGCATTTTTCCCATCTTTATTTTTCCCAAGCGGAACAAGCCGGAATTCCTTTCGGTTCTCGAAATAGACGCGAAAATGCTGTGCCGACGTCGTGAGAATAAGATTAATCATATTTATCAGGCTCTTTCTGAATTCTCCCTTTCCTAAAGGGAGCACTCCGTCTTCGGAGGAGGGATTTAAATCCTCCGTCCTCGAAAACTCGGACACCTCCTTTAGGAAAGGAGGAATAAGATACTGACACCTACTTCTCTTTCCTAAAAGCTAGAAGCTATAAGCTTCCCCTAATATCCTTGGAGTTTTTTCGCTTTCTCGTGCTGGCGGATTTTCTCGTGCGCCTTGGCCTCAATCTGGCGGATGCGTTCACGGGTCACGCCGAACTTCTGGCCGACTTCTTCGAGCGTGTGGGTAATGCCATCGAGAAGACCGTGACGGAGCTCCAAAATTTTTCGTTCTTTTTCGGACAGGTCGCCGAGGATTTCTTTCACTTGGTCGCCGAGGATTCGGCGGGACGATTCCTGGTCGGGAGAAAGGATTTTGTCGTCGTGGAGAAAATCTCCGAGTGTCGACTTGCCGTCGTCTCCTTCGTCGCCCACAGGGGACTCGAGCGACACGGTGTCTTGGTCAATTTTTTCGATTTGGTATACCTTATCCGTTTCGATACCCATTTCAACACCGATTTCTTCGGGAAGCGGGTCACGTCCGAGGTCCTGCGAGAGACGGCGTACTACCTGCTTGTACTTCGCAATCGTTTCCACCATATGCACCGGCACCCGAATCGTGCGTGACTGGTCGGCGAGCGCGCGGGTAATCGCCTGGCGAATCCACCAGGTCGCGTAAGTTGAAAACTTATATCCTTTGGTCCAGTCGAACTTATCGACCGCCTTGAAAAGACCCAGGTTCCCTTCCTGAATGAGGTCGAGAAGCGTGAGGTCGGGCGAGCGTCCGACGTATTTTTTGGCAATCGAGACGACGAGACGCAAGTTCGCGCGGGCAAGCAGGTTTTTCGCTTCCGTGTCGCCTGCCTGAATGCGCTTCGCGAGTTCCTTTTCGTCCTTGGCGTTGATGAGCGGGTACTGTCCGATTTCCTTCAAATACATCTGAATCGAATCATAAGATGATTCGCTACTCTTCCCCAGATAGACATTTTTCTTGCCGTGTGGCTCTTCCACCTCCTTTTCGAGCATGCCTCCTCCCTCGAGCACATCGATGCCCGCAGTCTGGAATTTTGCGTACAGCTCATCGAGGAACATAATGTCCTCCTCGATGGTGGGAAACTCTTTCAGAATATCGTTGTAGGTGATAAACCCACGGTCCTTGCCTTTGGCGACAAGCCTGTCCGTCCGTATGTCGCGTTCTTTCCCACGGGAAAGTTTTACCGGCTGTTCCTTCGGCGAGACTTTCTTTTTCGTCTGAGGCTTCTTTGAGACCTTTGGCGCAACCTTTTTCTTCTTTTTCTTGTCTTTCGCGCGAGGCTTTTTTGACTTTTTGGCCATAGGTTTTACGTTAGTGGTGGTGACACTCTACCACGTTTTATATAAATCTCAACCCCCCGTCAAAGTTTGCGGACACCACTTGTCAGTGTGAGCATCGGATATCCTTTCCTTAATGCATCGGCTCCGAGAACCGTGCCGATTTAAGCCCCGCTAGTTTCTGCGTAAGGTCTTTGCATCGTTGCAACAGCGCGAGCGCTTCTTCTCTCTTCCCTTCACGCTCTTTCTGCATCAGCGTATCCATCGTCTCGGAAAGTTCTACCGTTACCCGCTCCTCCTCAAGGTGGCGGATAAGTTCCGCTTCCTCCTGCGCGCTCGGCGCGCCATCCCCGTACAGCGTCTCGGCCTCAAGAAGAAGCACATCACGAAGCAGTCCGTAGTGTTCCTGTTTTTTTGAAAATAGTTCCGGTCCGTAAAGCTTCGTAAGCGTTCCTGAACCTCGTTCGCGAAGCGGTGCGTTCCCCCGCGCCTCGGCGAAGAACAGAATACTGAACACTCGCCGTTCTATCGTCGTCGAACGGAGCGGAGCGAGTATCTTCTGTGGCAGAGCGGCCCCCCCTTCTTTCGCTGAAGGCGCGGGTAACTTTTTGAACGTCTCCCACAACGCTTCTTCACGGAGTCCACTTTTCTCGGCGATGGTTTTCAAAAAGTGCGATTGCTCCACACTTGACGGAAGTATCCGGAGGAGCGGAAGGAGTGTCTTCTCGATGGCGAGTGCACGCTCCCGTCCCGCTTTGGCGGACGCAAGCAGACTCTCAAGCAAGAAATCAATCACGTGTCTCGCCTCGGTAACCGCCTTATCCCACGCCTGCGGTTCCTTTTGTATAAGGTCTGCGGGATCTTTTCCTCCCGCAATGGCGATAACCTTCACGTTCATACCGAGGGAAAGCGCAATATGGATAGCACGCTCGCTCGCGCGGATGCCGGCGGGGTCCGAATCGAACGAGAGAAGCAGGTTTTCCGTAAGCCGTTTGATACGCGTAAGTTGCTCTATGGTAAGCGCGGTTCCCGAAGAAGCGACGGTATGCTCGTACCCCGCCTGATGCGCCATAAGAAGGTCCATCTGCCCCTCGACAAGAATGGCAGAATCCTTCTGCCTGATGATGAGCTTTGCCTTGTCGAAACCGTGGAGTGTTTGCGACTTGTTGAAGAGTATCGTCTCCGGACTGTTGATATATTTGCCGGTCTTTCCATCGTCAAACGCGGGGAGAATGCGGGCGGAAAATGCAATCACGCGTGAAGCACTGTCCCGAATTGGGAACATAATGCGTCCGCGAAACGCGTCATAGAATTTATTCCTATCTTGCTCGGAGCGCTTGATGAGCCCTACCTTCCCCATTTCTTCAGGTGTAAAGCCTTCCTTGGTGAGATAGTCAAACAGCACTCTCCAGTCGTTTGGAGCGAAACCGATTCGCCAGTCCTGTATCGTCTTTGGCGAGAGTCCGCGCCCCTCTATATACCGTTTCGCTTCCGAAGTATTCCGAAGCGTTTCTTCATAGAACCGAGTCGCCTTTTCAAGACAGAGGTACAGCCGAGCGTACTCACTCCGCATCTTGGGGTCGATTTTCTGGAGGGTAACACCCGCGCGTGACGCGAGCACACGGAGTGCTCCGATGAAGTCGAGCCCTTCGAATTCCTGCACAAATGTGAAGATATCCCCTTTCGCGTTACATCCGAAGCAGTAGTAGGAATTTCGCGCGGGCGAGACGAAAAACGACGGCGTTTTTTCGTTGTGGAACGGACACTTCCCCTTCAGCGAACTTCCGGCTTTGGTGAGCTGGATATAGGAGCCGACCACGTCGGCAATACCAAGTCGTTCTTTAATTTGTTCTACCGGTGTGGACATAAAGCTTGCACGTTATCGCAAAAGAGTGTACTCTATAAGAACAGTTGGCTTCGGCCTCACCCCCGCAAGGGGGAGAATGTGGGAAATCCGTCAGAGTAATCCTTTGACGGATTTCCTTATATCTTCAGATAACGTTTTCGGGAAATACGGTATCACGTCCTCATCTCGTAAAAGAATAGTATTGTTGGAAGCTTTCGTTAAGCCAAATGATTGCCCTTTTGAAACTCCGACGTAGACAACTCGTTTATTGAAAGACCGAACCTCTTCTACGGCCGGCACGAGATCTGTATCAGAACTCAAAAGATATCCTATATCATACTTGTTCTCGCGGGCAAGCCGTATCATTTCCACTGCGATTCTTACATCAACACCTTTTTCGTGGAAACTTTTATCCGGGTGTTGAATGAGATTACCCAAAATAACAGCTATGTGTTGCTGTTGTAATTTCGCAATAAGTTTCTGCTGGCTTGCGTAAAGTTTCTCAGACTTTTCTTTGTTTGGTCCACTTTGTCTCCGTATTGCTCCGACATAATATCGTATCTCGGCAAGAGTGTTTGATTTGATAAGATTTCTAGCAAAACTCGCGTAGTCAAAATCCAGTAACTTTAAGATTTCTTTTTTTTCAGCTGTAATATCCTTCAATTTATAATAAAAATTATTGCCGTCAATGAATAGTATTACCCGATTTTGAGGCTTGTTTTCCATATAAAACTAAACTGCCGTCCTGGTTTGCACCAAGAAGGCAGTGGGATTAGTGCCTATACTATATCAGGCAACATACCCAAAAGTCAACTTGGCTGTTGATAAATAATTATAGTTAAATTTTATCATACATCAGATAAAAATACCCTTATCACGAAAGAAAATTAGACACATTTTTTCTATGCTTGTGAGGGGCCTGGCCCCTATTCCCTTAGGCAATTTCAACGTCAACAAGTTTCAGCTTCATCCCGTAAAATTGGTCGCCGGTTATTATGTTAATTTTTCCTTCTCCGGAAAAAGGAGTATTGGTTGGGGGGACAATTTCACTCTGCCCCTTTGAAATTTTATATGATGGTCGTGTACTTTTTAAGAATAAATGATACGCACCTTCAGTTCGCGACTCGCCGGGTTTAAAGGTCAATCCCTTTCCCTCTGCCCATAATTCATGTGGTTCACCCTCAATATCAATTCCATATCCAATGGCAAGATAATTTGCTTGCCTGAACATTTCCAGTTTTTCCGGTGAATCTCCGACAAGTTTTGTCGAAGGATCAACGGGAATCCATTGGCCATTACTCAACTTAATCTCAATCCACGAATGAGGCGATACTGGTTTACCAATTTCAGTTGATTTGAACAATTTTTCTTTTGTATCGGTACGTTCGATATTTTTAATCGTTCCTGAATCGGAGTTCATAAAACATCCCTCGAGTCCGGCTTTCTCTGCAAGATATAAGTACGCAACGGACAAATGCCTGCACACCCCGTAACCTTTTTCAACCAGTTCGGATAGGGGAACATTCATTGTTGAAAAACTATTCAGTCCGGTGTTTTTTGCGACCCATTGGGCAAGTTCAGGATCTGTTTCGGAAACTTTTTCTAAAACATCCTTGTGTGCGTACTGAATATTGTCTCTGAGTAAGTTTAGAATTGCCGCGGGACGTTCGTGCTCAGGTAAATTTTTGATAGCTTCCGCTTGCAAAACAAGATTGTGAACTTTTTCAGTCTCTTTGTCGATCAAAACCGAGAAGTTGGCATAGCTTTTCCCTTCTTCTATGACGATGGGTTGCTTTTCTACAACAACTTTTACTTCGGGAGAACAGGGAGTATTTGTATCAAGTTCAAGATGTTTAAAAAGTACCACAGCTTGCGCAGAGTTTTTTTCAATTTCTATCCCATTCGGTTGTTTTAAGCCTTCCACAACGCAAATCAATTACCTCGCGGCAAGCCGACGAGGTTTGACTCGAGGCTCCGCCACATTGTTAATATTGAAAACCAAAGGTTTTCAAACTTTCCTATGCGGTTCTCGCGGCAAGCCGCGAGGAAATCCGCTTCGCGTATTGTACCACTTCTGCTCAAAAAATCAAAGCAGAGAGCCGTAGAAATTAGGATGACATGGGGCGAAGGCTCCACAAAACTCCCCGCAAACGGCGGGGAGTTTTGTTATTCAGTCATTCAGTTATTGGTTATCCGTTATTCAGCCGGCTCTTCGAATGCGGGTTCCGGATAGAGCTCCGCTTGCATCTTCGCAATCATCGCGGCTTTCGGGCCTCCCTTGTAACCGGTGCCGGCGGGGATAAGACGTCCGATAATGACATTTTCCATAAGGCCTTGGAGACTGTCTTTGCTTCCACGTACCGCAGAGTTGATGAGGACCCGAGTCGTGTGTTGGAAGGATGCAGCGGAAAGGAAACTTCGGCGCGAGAGCGACACTTCGGAAATACCCATAACGAGTGACTCTGCTTTTGCTTCTTCTTCCCCCCGTTCTTTGGCACCTTCGTTTTCGCGTGAGAGTGTCAACGGGTCAACAACATCTCCTATCGAGAGCGCCGTGCCTCCCGCGTCCTTCACCTTCCGGCGGAAGAACATCTGGCGGACAATCGTTTCAATATGCTTGCGGGCAACCGTTTCTCCCTGGAGGTCGTAGGGTTTGGTGACTTCACTGATGATGTATTCTTGCGCGCGTTCGCGTCCGCCGTACTTGAAGAGTTCGTCGATATCGGCCGCACCGTCGGTGAGGAGGTCGCCCTTCTTCACCGCGTCGCCAACCTTCACAAGCGGAATGCGGTTGTAGCTCGTGACGTACTCCGATTCGCTCTTCTTTTTCGTTTTGCTCTTATCGGCGATATCCGGAAGAACCGTAATAATTTTTTCTTTGCCGAGGTCTTTGATTTCGGTAATGATGCCATCAACACGGCAGACGACCGCTGGGTTCTTCGGCGCGCGCTTCTCGAAGAGTTCTTCGACGCGCGGGAGACCTTGCGTAATGTCTCCGCCGAGTGTCGACACACCTCCAGTATGGAAGGTACGCATCGTAAGCTGTGTTCCCGGTTCGCCGATGGCCTGCGCAGCAACGGTGCCGACCGCTTCGCCAAGTCCGACTATTTCGTGTTTACCGAGATCGAGTCCGTAACACTTCTGACAGATACCGGAAACGCTCTTGCACGAAAGCGGTGAACGTACCCATACCTCCTCTACTCCGGCTTCCTGCACTTTGAGCGCATCAAGCTTGGTAAGAAGGTCACCCTTCTTGAAAAGTACCGTACCCTCCGATGTAACGATATCGGCGGAAAGGAACCGTCCCTTGATATTCTTTGAGAGAATGGCGTCAATACCGGATGCGGAATTGCGAGAAATCTTAATACCTTCTTTCACACCGCAATCTACTTCACTCACCATTACGTCTTGCGCCACCACGAAAAGCTTACGGGTAAGGTAACCGGCTTTCGCGGTGTTAAGCGCGGTGTCGGTAAGACCTTTACGCGAACCGTGCGTGGTAATGAAGTATTCAATTGGCGTGAGACCTTCCTTCATACAGGAGAGAATCGGGAACTCAATGGTTTCTCCGGCGGTGTTCTGGATAAGACCTTTCATACCGGCCATTTGCGTTATTTGCGAGAACGAACCGCGGGCACCGGAATACACCATATCGAAAACCGAGCCGTTTTTGTCGAGCGAGGCGGGGATGAGTTTCTCAACCTGTGCCTTGGCCGCGTGCCAGATTTCGATATTCTTCCGGAGACGTTCCTCTTCGGACAAGAGGCCGTCACGCCATTCCTGATACGCAACTTCGGATTTTTCTTTCGCCTTCTCAATCACGTCCGCTTTACCCTCCGGCACTTTCACGTCGTCGATACCCCACGTGATGCCCGAGTAGGTCGCGTATTTGAATCCGAACGCCTTGATGCGGTCCATAATGGACGGGATTTCCGAGATACCGTAGCGGTTGATGAGGTCGTCAACGAGCGAGGACATGCTCTTTCGTTCCATTTCCTTGTTGATAAACGCGTAATCGTTCGGGAGTACACTGTTGAAAAGGAGGCGCCCCACGGTCGTTTCAAACACTTTGCCTTCATACGCTTTGTATTTTTCCTGCTCGGTGGCGAGTACTTTAATCTTCGCGCGAAAATCAACCACATCGAAGTCCCACGCGGTAATCGCGCTGTTGGGACGGGCGAACATCTTGCCTTCTCCTTTCGCGCCGGGAAGCACCTTGGTCATCCACCAGCACCCGAGCACAATGTCGAGCATTTTTCCGGATACAATAGGGTCGCCGGAGCCGGGCTTCAAGATGTTCTTGTGGGCGGCCATAATCTCCCTCGCTTCAAGCTGTGCTTCTTCAGAGAGTGGCACGTGTACGGCCATCTGGTCACCGTCGAAGTCCGCGTTAAAGGCGGTACATACGAGCGGGTGCACTTGGATGGCGTTACCTTCAATCAGAACCGGCTGGAAGGCCTGAATACCGAGGCGGTGCAGAGTCGGCGCGCGGTTCAGGAGCACGTATTTGTTTTTGATAACTTCTTCGAGAATCGCCCAGACTTCCGGCACACCTTCTTCAATGAGGCGTCCGGCTCCTCGAATGTTGAACGCGAGTTCGCGTTGTAACAGTTTGGAAATGACGAACGGTCGGAAGAGTTCGAGCGCCATATGTTTCGGCAAACCGCACTGGTGGAGTTTGAGTTCGGGACCAACCACGATAACAGAGCGTCCCGAATAGTCGACACGCTTACCGAGGAGGTTCTGGCGAAAGAGACCACGCTTGCCTTTCAGGTTATCCGAGAGCGACTTGAGCGGTCTTCGCTGTGAAGCGGTGAGCGCTCCCGCGGCGCCGGCGCCGTGACGGATGGAGTTGTCGATGAGGCTGTCAACGGCTTCCTGCAAAATGCGCTTTTCGTTACGCAAGATGACATCCGGCGCGTTGATTTCCTTAAGCTTTCGAAGACGGTTGTTGCGGTTGATAACCCGGCGGTAGAGGTCGTTCACATCTGAGGTGGCGTAGCGCCCTCCGTCGAGCGGTACCATCGGGCGGAGCGCCGGAGGAATAACGGGAACTCGCGTGAGAAACATCCATTCGGGTCGGATATTCGCGGAAATCATTGAACGGATAAGGCTTAGCCTTTTGTTCAAACGGTCGCGTTCCACCGAGCTTGCCTTCTCTAGCTCTCCTTCAAGCGTCTTCTGGAGCACGTTCAAATCGAGCACCACGAGGAGGTCGTAAATCGCCTCCGCACCGACACCCGCTTCAAAGAGCGTGCCGTATTTGAGCGAGAACGAATGAAATTGCACTTCATCAAGAACCGCCCCTTCGACAACGCCCTCTATTTCGCGCTTGGCCATAAGGTAGCGCTCTTTCAAAGCATCGCGGTCTTTCTCCGTCGTAAGAGCCTTTACTTTGGTGCGGTATTCGTTCTCGAGGTCGCGCAGGAGTCTCGAGCGCTCTTCGGGCGCGACTTTCGTGATGAGATATCCCGCGAAATAAATGACTTTTTCGAGCTCGGCCGAGGACATACCGAGAAGGAGTCCGAGGCGGGAGGGCATACTCCTGAGGAACCAGATATGGGAAACCGGCGACGAGAGTTCGATATGTCCCATTCGCTCACGGCGGACAATCGAGCGCGTCAGTTCTACGCCACATTTCTCACAGACAATACCTTTATAGCGGACACCGCGGTATTTCCCGCAATAACATTCATAGTCGCGGTCGGGACCGAAGATGCGCTCGTCGAAGAGGCCGTTCTTTTCACTGCGCTGTGTTCGGTAGTTGATGGTTTCCGGCTTGGTGACTTCACCGAACGACCACTCCTTGATGTCGTCGGGCGACGCAAGTTTGAGGAAGACCGAGTCGAAGTCGTTGATGTTTGAGATGGTTTTGCTTTTCATAATGAGTTGAAAGATTTAAGTTGTAAGATTTAAGGAGGACACCTCTTTTCTTAATTCTTTACGTTAATCTTGAATCTTTAATCTTAAATCTAACGAGCTCGTTCCCGTCTTCGCTCATAGGTGGTCGACCGCTTTGCCGGCATCTCAATTCCCGTTTCTCCTTCTTTCTTCAGTTCAACATCAAGCGCAAGTCCTCGCAGAGTGTTCAAAAGTACACTGAACGAAGCCGGCGCGTTCATCGCTCCGATACGCTCACCTTTCACGATGGCGTCGAATGCCGCAGAGCGCCCCAGAATATCGTCGGACTTAATCGTAAGCATTTCGCGGAGCGTATATGCCGCGCCATGACCGAGAAGCGCCCAGACTTCCATTTCACCGAAACGCTGACCTCCACCTTGCGCTTTCCCTCCGAGCGGTTGCTGGGTGATAAGCGAGTACGGACCGATGGAGCGCATATGAATTTTGTCTTCCACCATATGGTGAAGCTTCATAATGTACATATACCCTACGGAGATATCCTGGTTGAAGCCATCGCCGGTCCGGCCGTCGTACAGTTTCATCTTGCCTGTCGGTGCGATACCTGCCTTCACGAGTTCTTCCTTGATTTCAACATCCGTCGCTCCCGCGAATGGGGGCACGATTGCCTGATAGCCGAGCGTGTTCGCGGCAAGGCCGAGGTGTAATTCCAAAATCTGTCCGAGGTTCATACGGGAAGGTACACCGAGCGGAGTGAGAATCATATCCACCGGACGGCCATCGGCCATATACGGCATATCTTCTTCGGGAAGCACCTTGGAGATGACACCCTTGTTTCCGTGGCGTCCGGCGAGTTTGTCGCCGACCGAAGCGGCGCGCAATTCCGCGACTTCGATATGAATGCGCTTAATGATGCCCGATTCGAGCTTGTCGCCCTTCTCGCGCGAAAATACTTTCACGCCGATAATGCGCCCACGCTTTCCGTTTTCCATACGCTTCGATGTGTCTTTGACGTCGCGCGCTTTCTCACCAAAGAGAGAACGCAGGAGTCTTTCTTCCGGCGTAAGCTGTGTTTCGCCTTTCGGAGTGATTTTACCGACAAGAATATCACCCGGGCGTACTTCCGCACCAATGCGCACAACACCGTCTTCATCGAGGTTCTTAAGTTTGCTTTCGCCGACGTTCGGGATGTCGTGAGTCGTGATTTCGGGACCGAGCTTGGTGTCGCGGACGTTTACCACAAACTCTTCAATGTGCACGCTTGTGAACCGGCTGTCCTTGACGAGGCGTTCCGAAATAATGATGGCATCTTCGTAGTTGGAACCTGACCACGACATAAAGGCAATCAGGATGTTCTGGCCAAGCGCCATCTGTCCGCGGTCGCTCGATGAGGTATCGGAAAGCACGTCTCCGCGGGAGACGTTTTGGTTGAGCGACACAATCGGGCGCTGGTGGAATGAGGTAAAGCCGTTGGTCCGCGAGAAATTAACGAGGGGGTATTCCTTCTCCTTTCCTTTCGCGTTTTTGAGAACAATTCGGCGCGCGTCGACGTGACTGATGATGCCGTCTTCGTCAGCAATGATAAGACGTCCCGTATCGCGGGCCGCCATCTCCTCGATGCCGGTCGCGACAAGCGGAGCTTCGGGGATAAGGCACGGAGTCGCTTGTTTCTGCATGTTCGAACCCATAAGCGCGCGGTTCGCGTCGTCGTGGTTCAAGAACGGAATCATAGACGTAGCGACGGAAAAGGCCTGATTGGTCGCGACGTCGATGTAGTCAATTTCTTCCCGCTTCACAAGCTCCGGCTTTCCGTTCAGACGAACCTCGGCTTCAGCGGCAAGAATGGTTCCGTCAGCGCCGTACTTCGTGGCGGCATGGGCGATTTTAAAGTTTTCTTCCTCGAGCGCGTTGAGATACTGCACCTCCTTGGTGATTTTTCCGTCCTTTACTTTCGCGTAAGGCGTTTCAATCATTCCGAAACTGTTGAGACGGGCGTAGGTTGAGAGGCGGAGGATGAGTCCGATGTTCGGACCTTCGGGCGTATGAATGGGACAAAGTCGTCCGTAGTGGGACGGATGCACGTCGCGGACTTCGAAGCCTGCGCGTTCACGCGTCAGTCCTCCGGGACCGAGCGCCGAAAGCGTGCGTAAATGTTCGAGCTCGGAGAGAATGTTCTCCTGTTGCATAAACTGCGAGAGTTGGTTCGTGGTGAAGAATTCCTTGATGCGCGCTTGGAGAGGTTTTGGCGAAATGAAGTTGACAGGGAGCGTCACGTCGGACTCGACGGTCGACATACGGTCTTGCACGTTGCGCTTGATTTGCGCCATACCGACACGGATTTTCTGCTGGAAAAGTTCGCCGACAAAGCGCACTCTGCGTGAACCGAGGTGGTCGATGTCGTCCTCCATCGCGTCGGCGGTGTTGTCGAGCGTGATGACATTGGTGACAATCGTGACAAGGTCGTTGAGCGAGATGACCCGGCGGTCCATTTCTTTCTCATCCATCGATTTGCCGAACCGCTTATTAAAGCGGAACCGCCCCACTTTCGAAAGGTCGTACCGTTCCGTCTCGAAGATGGAGTTGATGAACTCTTTCGCGTTCTCGACGCTTCCGATTTCCCCGTCGCGCAGGCGCTTGTGGATTTCCATATAGGCCTCGTCGGTTGTCTTCGCGTGGTCTTTGGCGAAAGACGCCTTAAGATGGGGTTCGGCGGCGGGAGTCGTGGCAAAAAGGCTGAAAATCTGCTTTTCATCCTTGGCTCCGAGAATGCGCAGGAGTGAGGTAACGGCAAACTTGCGCTTGCGGTCGATGCGGACATAGAGTGCACCATCCACATCGGTTTCAATTTCAATCCACGCGCCGCGTGCGGGAATAATCTTTGCACCGAAGTATTTCCTGCCCTTGATTTCCTCTGCCGTGAAAAAGACACCGAATGAACGGGCGAGCTGAGGCACAATAACACGCTCAATACCGGAAATGATGAACGTACCGTGCTGTGTCTGAAGCGGAAAATCCGCCATAAAAATCTCCTGCTCTTTCACTGAACCGACAATTTTATTCTTAAGACGCACCGTGACTTTGAGCGGAGCTTCATAGGAGAGCTTGTTTTGCTTCGCGTAAAACTCGTCGAACTTCGGCTCCTGCAGTTTGAAACCGGTGAAATCCAGTTCAAACTTTTTGCCGGAGTAATCCTTAATTGAAGAGAATTCGGAAAACACTTCTTTGAGCCCCGTTTCAATGAGCCATTTGAATGACTCTACTTGAGGTTCAACGAGGTTCGGGAGCGTCGTGAGCGGGGCCTTATAAGCGCCGAAGTGCTTCTGGGGCCGTGCCTGGGCGCTTGACGTGTATTCTCTGCTCATAATGAGTGTACGTTTTATTAAAAACTGCTAAAAGCTCTCCCACGTGCACAAAAGAAAAAGGCCCTCGGTCTCTCGGGTCTTTTTATTTGAATAGATTGATTTAGTTGATGCTTAGCAAGATTAGAGAGGACAACGCCTTTAATCCTTGCCCGCAGTGCCGGAACACACTCATTCCGCAGGTGCCAAGGAGTCTAGCCTAAAGCACCTTTCTTGTCAATGGGGTTATCCACAGGCTGGATGTTTCGTCCTTTCTGCTTCCCTTTCCCCCTTTCTGTCATTCCAGCCCATCTATAACCTTGTGGGGGGAGAGCTGGAATCCAGATTGGATGCCTCATATGTTACAATGTCGCGTATGATCAAAAAACTGTTTGGAGTTGAGCGTAATGTCTTCTTTATGGGACTCGTCTCGTTCTTCAACGACTTCTCCAACGAGATGATTGTCTCCATCTTCCCCGCCTTCTTCAGCTCCGTCTTGAAATCAGGCGCCGCAAGCTTAGGATTTATCGAGGGTCTCGCGGACGGCATTTCAAACCTCACGAAAATCTTTTCCGGCCGTCTTTCCGACAAAACCCAGAAACGAAAAGTGCTGGCGCTCTCCGGCTACATTCTCTCGGTTGCCACGCGCCCGTTTTACCTCGTTTCTTCTGTCGCATCGCACGTACTTGGCATCCGCGTCGTTGACCGTATCGGTAAAGGAATCCGCGAAGCGCCTCGCGACGCACTTCTCTCTCTTTCTTCCGATTCCGAACACATCGGGCATTCATTTGGTTTCCACCGCTCGATGGATTCGCTTGGTTCTATCTTAGGTCCTCTTACCGCATTCCTCATTCTTGAACGGTTTCCCGGCGCGTTTAATACCGTATTTATTACCGCGTTTTTTGTCGGCATTCTAGCGCTCTTCTCCTTCGTTTTTATTAAGGAGGTGCAGGCGGTACACGCCCGAGGGGAGAAACTGCGCCTCCGCCTTAAACCGCACACCAAAGAGTTCAAACGTTTTCTCGGTATTATCTTCCTCCTTTCCATCGCCAATCTCCCTATCGCTCTTCTACTCCTCCGCACGCAGGACCTTGGACTCCGCATAAGTTTCATTCCTCTTTTCTATTTATTCTATAGCGTTTCCTATACACTTCTTTCCCCCAAAGCGGGACGTCTCGCCGACAAAGTCGGAGACAAGCCGGTCATTCTAGGCGGATATCTGCTTATGGGGCTCGCGTATCTTTTCCTTATTTATGATCAGACACTTGTCGCTCTCGCAGTTGGCTTTATCATTCTTGGTATCGGGAGCGCGACAACCGACAGCGTTCAGCGTTCATTTGCCGCGCGCCTCACGAACCCAGAAGAACGTGGAAATGCGTATGGTCTCCTGAACGCCGCCATCGGGTTTGGTCTTCTTATCTCCGGCGTTGTCGGCGGACTCTTATGGCAGAACTTCGGAGCCACCACCGCGCTCACCTTCGGCCTCGGCCTTATTCTCATCGCGCTTATCGCGTTCGGCCTTATCGGCGCTAAACGCGCGAATACACAATAAAAAAGAGCCGACTCCTGTCGGCTCTTTAGCGTATGCAAAGCTGGGCTAATTATTGCCCGTGCTTGAAGAGCAAGTAGTACGCAACACCCGCGAACGCGAGGGCGAAGAAGCGAACTATCCAGAGGATATTCCTCTGCAGGTTCATAAACTTGTACGCTTCATCCCGTCTCTTTTCGGGAGGTAGCACGTTGTACACCGGGTCATATCCCGCAAGGAACGCCTCGTTTTCGTGCACTCCGCGAAGCGTCCGAAGTCGGAACGAGTGAACGGGACTAGAGATACACATCCAAAGTGTCGGCTGTATCAATGTGTGTTTTTCTGACTGAGTACATTTAGACATATTTACTTTTTCCTTTACACAAAAATAGCCCGCTTTCTAGCGGACTTTTCCTTTTTTCATTCAGCTGGACTCCTCGCCACAGCTAGGCCGTATACAGTATCGTTCACTCGCTGAGGGCGGGTGGACAACCAAACTTACTTTTTCAAGACGACCTAACTAATATATACCCAATACCCCCCGTTTGTCAATCATTCCTTCCTCACTCTTACTAGGCTAATTCGTGCGAATTAGCCTATAACAAATTGTTATTTTCTGCGCTTCAGTTTCCACTCGTTGATTTTTGCCTGATGACCGGAGAGAAGGATTTTAGGGACGCGGAATTTCTTGCCTTTGTAGGAAAAGATTTCAGGGCGGGTGTAGACATCGGGGCTGGCAACACGACTTTCCTCGCGCGAGTTGAAATCGCCAAGCACGCCTTCCACTTGGCGCGCGATTACGTCAATCATCAGCATTGCGGGGAGTTCCCCGCCGGTGAGTACGAACGGACCCACGGATACCTCCTCAACCTTGAATGCCTTCTTGACTCGTGCATCTATTCCCTCATACCGCCCGCAGATAATGATGATGTCTTTCTGTTTCGCGTACTTCACTCCACTTTCGTTGGTGAACTGCTTCCCGCTCGGGCTTAGCCAGACAAGAGGAGCTTTTAGCTTATAGCTTATAGCTTTTAGCTTTTTCGCCATTCTCACATTTTTAAGAATGTCAGAATATGCTTTTTCGATGGCGCGGATAACTGGTTCGGCTTGGATAACCATGCCGGGACCGCCGCCGTACGGAGCGCGGTCAATTCGTTTCCATTTATTTTCCGCAAAATCGCGCGGGTTGTAGAACTTCACCTGTATCTTTTTGTCCTCAATGGCGCGCTTCAAAATCGACTCCCCGAGATAGGAGTCAAATGCGTGCGGGAATAAGGTTATGATATGGAAATTCATGTATAGCAAAATACAACAAAATTGTAATAATGGCAATACAACACAAAACCGCCTTTCGGCGGTTTTGTGTTAGTCTTTTCTGAAAGCTAAAAGCTAAAAGCTAGAACCTAAAAGCTATATCTTGAGGTCTTCCATCGCCTCGTCCACGCTCTTCGTGGTTGAGCGTTCCGGGCGGGTTCCCCCTTCCGGCTCGTTGATTTTGAGATTTACGCGCGCATTGTTCTTCATACCGACGACTCGGAGGAGCGTGCGGATTGCCTTTGCAGTGTTGCCTGAGCGACCGATAACTTTACCCATATCAACCGGGCTAATCGAGAGTGTCAGAAGCACGCCCATTTCGTCGACGGTTCGGTTGATTTTGACATCATCCGGAGCGTCTACAAGCGCCTTCACTACGTATTCGAGAAACGCGACATCGCTTTCTTGTGCCATATTCGTATGCTTTTACTAAAAATCCTGATAATTCCTTCTTACTGCGACCCCTTAATCCTACGACAGTTATGCCCCCTGCGCAACCGGCGCTTCGACGGGTTTCTCCGCCACCGGTTCCGCCTTCTTCTCCTCCCCTTTGACCTCCTCTTTTTTGATAGGAGTTCGTCTCGGGAGGACGTTTATTTTCTTTCCCGCGATAATCTTTTCATGTACCAAATAGTTGTGGAGCGTGTCCGAAGGCTGGGCTCCCTTTGAAATCCAGTATTTGACGCGCTCGGCGTTGACGGTCTTTTCGTCTGTCTTGAGGTTAAACGAACCGAGTACTTCGTGAAATTTACCGCTCTTAGTCGAGTTTTTTGAGTCGGTCAAAACCACCCGAAAAATCGGGATGTGCTTGCGGGCGACGCGTTGTAGTCGAATCATTAACATGGGCGCTATCATATCAGTCTTTGTGAAAAAGTCAAAACAGGCTATAGTAGGGCGGTGAAAAACAAGCGATTTCCAAAGGAAGACGGAAAAAAGCATCCTACCCTCACATTGCGAGGTATTTTAAGCGTGAATTCCCGAGCGGTTGGATTCATTGAGGATACGAAGAGCGACGAAGATGTCATGATTGAAACGCCGAATCTTCATACGGCGCTTAACCGCGACGAGGTGGAAGTTGAGCCGCTTAAAGCCAAAGTCCGGGGGCGCCGAACCGGTAAGGTCGTGCGTATCATTACGCGCGCCAAAATGCGCTTTGTCGGTACGATTGGAGAGAATGGAACACGACTCATACTGACACCCGACGACTTCCGAATGTACGCGCCTATTACGATTCCACGCCCTCCCCGTGAGGCACAAAAAGGATATAAAGCGCTTGTCGAAATCAAAGAATGGCAGGATGGCAAAGAACCGCAAGGCGAGATTGTTAAAGTTATTGGCAAAAAGGGCGAACATGAGGTGGAAATGGAATCTATCATTCTTGAACGCGGATTCGAGAGCAGTTTCCCAAAAGAGGTAGAGACTGAGGCGGAAGAAATAGCGGAGGGAGCAAAGAGGCTTATCACCGAGACCGGCTCCCCTGTTCCGACGGAAGAAATGAAAAAGCGCCGCGACTTTCGTACCACTACCCTGTTCACGATTGACCCCGAGAGTGCAAAAGATTTTGACGACGCCTTGTCATTTAAAAAGCTCTCGAATGGGCACTTCGAGATAGGCGTCCATATCGCCGATGTCTCGCATTACGTCCGCGAAGGGACCGCGCTCGACCGCGAGGCACGTGAACGCGGCACCTCCGTGTATCTCGTCGACCGCACGATTCCGATGCTTCCCCACGCCCTTTCAAACGACCTCTGTTCACTGAACCCAAATGTCGACCGTTTCGCGTTTTCAGCCGTGTTTGAGATGGATGACTCGGGTACCGTATTTAGCCGCTGGTTCGGAAAGGGGGCGATTCACTCACAGATGCGGTTTTCGTACGAAACGGCTCAGGAATCCATAGACAAGGGGGGTGTGCTCTCAGAGGAGCTACGACTCATGAACGCGATAGCAAAAAAACTCCGAGCCGAAAAATCCAAACAGGGCGCAATCGACTTTGAACAGGACGAAGTTGGCTTTGAATTGGATGAGACGGGCCACCCCACCCGCGTCTTTAAGAAAAAACGACTGGATACCCACAAACTCATCGAGGAGTTCATGCTCCTCGCCAACCGCGAGGTGGCTTACTTTTTTCACCAGGCATGGAAAAAATCGGGAGGCAAGATTCCCTTTATCTACCGCACGCATGACGTTCCGAACCGCGAGAAAATCGAACAGCTCGGCATCTTTGTCCGCGCGCTCGGACACGAACTCCCTGTCGGCAATGACAGAAACGTGACCGGTAAAGATTTACAAGCGCTCTTTACCGCTATTGCGGGGCATGCCTCCGAATCGCTGATTAAAACCGCCGCCATACGCAGTATGGCAAAAGCGGTGTATTCGACTTCGAACATAGGTCACTTCGGCCTCGCGTTTGAATACTATACGCACTTCACCTCCCCCATCAGACGGTATCCCGACCTCCTCGTGCACCGTTCTCTCTTCTCAATTCTGGAACAGCACAAGGTGGACCCCGACAAACTCGCCAAACTTGAACGTATGGCGGGAGACGCCACACAAAAAGAAATCTCCGCAGCCGAAGCGGAGCGCGAATCTATCAAACTGAAGCAAGTGGAATACATGGAGGAACGTATCGGCAAAGAGTTTGAGGGCATTATTTCCGGCGTGACCGAATGGGGAATCTACGTGGAGGACAAGGAAACACGTTCGGAGGGTATGGTGAAGCTCCGCGCCCTCGGGGACGACTACTACGTGTTGGATGAAAAGAATTACGCGGTTGTCGGGGAAAAAACAAAGAAAAAGTATACGCTCGGCGACAGTGTGCGTTTCAAGGTCATGGGTGCCGACGTGGAGAGGAAGACACTCGACTATCGGCTGGTGTAACAATTTTTGCCGAGCGCAGGTTTTCAGCGTTAGCATGAAAACAAATTCTTTCGCTCTTCACCGGCGCAAAAAATCATCAGCGCGACATTCCGATCTTCGGGTCATCCCGAGATTGGTGGAAATCCCCATCGAGGTTAAATTCTGGGCTATCAACCTGATGCGGGACTGGGACGGTTTCTTTAATGGAACTCCTCCTCCAAACCTTGCACAGCAACTGGCAAAATGCAGGCCGTTTGTTTCGGCGAAAGGCACCCTTACCCGGAGCTTTTGACCCAGGAACACACACCGTCTGACCACCGCACCAGCCGCGCACGCGCGGCTTTTTTGTTGACTACCAGCACGGTTTTCTTATACTATCCGCAGTCTTGTAAAGGAACCTATGCGCACCAAAACACATACACCTAGTGTCCGTTTGGCGGGAATAGCATCAGAAGAGCTCACACAAAGGCAACGGAAAGTACTGACGCTCGTCGTGAAAGGTTTTGACCGTAATAGTATCGGACGAGAGCTCGCCGTACATGGGCGAATGGTCCGCTATCATCTCACCGCGCTCTATCGGAAGGCGGGCGTTCCGAGTTTCCAGGCCTTGCAGGCCAAAGCGGGAGTACTTCGGATCCTCAGGCTTAAAGACGGACGCCTCACGTTCGGGTCAGCGAGGCGAAAGGCCTCAGCCGTATGAAAGTGAACATTCGAAAAGCCACGCGGGTAACCGCGAGGCTTTTTTGTTTCCTCTGTCATTCCAACGAAAGCTGGAATCCAGAGTTTCAGAACTGAATCCTCACTTTAGTCTACGACTACTTCGCTACCGCCACCGCTTCGTCAAAGGCAATCGAGAGGAGCTTGGACACCCCGCTCTTGTCCATCGTGACCCCGTAAATCACACCAGCGCGGGACATCGTTTCGCGATTATGCGTAATCAAAATCAGCTGGGAATATTTGGACAGGTTCTCAATCATATCGCCGTACTTCTTTGAGTTCGCTTCGTCCAGCGCCGCGTCAGTTTCGTCAAGAATGATGAACGGCGGGGGCTTCACCTGTGACATCGCGAAGAGAAGCGCGATGGAGGTGAGCGCGCGCTCGCCTCCGGAAAGCATCATAAGCGCTTTGATTTTCTTCCTCGGAAGATTCACCTCAATATCAATGCCTGTTTCCTGCTCGGTATCCTCGGATGCCGCTACCGCAGCCGCTTCCCCGCCATCGAGAAGGTCATCGACCTCCCGCCGGATTTTCTTTTCCGGTTTCGCGATTGCGAGCTTCGCCGAACCACCACCGAACATAAGCGAAAAGTAGTTCTGGAACTCCGCGTTTATCTTCTCGATACCTCCGCGAAACTCTTCATCCAGCTTTTGCTCAAGCTCGATAATGAGATTCCGGAGCGTCTCGGCACTTTGTTCAAGGTCGGTGATTTCCCGCGCAAGAAACTGGTCGCGCTCGGTTGCCTCCTGAAACTCTTTCAGCACCTCCGCTCCGCTTCCTCCGCCCGCATCCTCGATGCGGATTTTCAGTTTTTCCACTTTCCGTCGCCGTTCTTCTTGCAGTGCTCGGTCCTCGAGTGTCATTGCTTGAGGGTTTAGGGTTTCGCCCTTCTCATCTTTCAATTCCACCTTTTCATATTCCAAAATCTCCCTACCAATAAGTAGGACGCCTTCGGTGAGTTCGCGTTTGAAATCCCCTTCCAAATGCTCGAGTTCGTGCGCTCGTACACGGAGCGCGTTTAACGCGCCGTGTAGTTCGTTCTGACGTGCCATAATGCGGAAGACTTCTTTTTCCGCGTCCCGGCTTGAATCTTTTTCCTTGTCTATTTCCGTCCGGAGCGCGTACTCTTCGTGTTGTGCATTCTTTTCGGCTTCCCGCACCTCGCGGAGTTTTTGTTCGACTTCTTTCTTCTTCTCAGCCAAAGATTCGATTTCTTTCGCCACGTCCTCTGCTCCCTGGTCCTTTTTCCTCCGGTGGCGTTCGAGAAACGTATGCATCGCTTCCTTGATGCGCCCGATGGTGACGATGAGGATACCCGCGTCCCGCTCATCTTCATCGACGGACACGGAATCGATTTGCCGGACCAGACCTTCGACTTCGGAAAGCGGGATAACGACGCTGTCTGACTCCATTGTCCCGCGGATTTTTTGCAAACGCTGTGCTCCTGCGACTTCGCCCTCAAGCCGGCCTACTTCGCGCGAAAGCGACTCGCGTTCTTTCCGAAGGCCGTTTAGTTTCTCTTCGATGGCGATAATCGCCTTCGTCTTTTCGTCTTTCCCATGCGTTTCTTCAAGAATTTTCTTGGACGCGATAAGTCTGTCGTTCAGTTCGGCGAGCTCTTGCTTGGGCTCACGCTCTTCTTCCGCTATCTTCTCTTTCGAAACAGCGATGTAGGCGTGTTCCCGCTTCAGGTATTCGCCGTATAGCGCACGGAGCTCTTCCTTCAGTTGTTTGGTCTTTTCGATTTTCTCAACCTGTTTTTTGAGAAAGGAAATATGCGGGGCAATCTCACGGCGAAGTGATGCCACCTGCTTCATATTTTCGTCGGTTTTCTCGAGCTTCTTTTCCGACTCCTCCCGCTTCCATTGGTAAATCTTGAGACCGAGCGCGTCTTCAATCATCTCCCGTCGTTCCCGCATAGTGGCGTTAAGGATTCTGTCTGCCTCGCCCTGCGAAATGATGTGGTGCCCCGATGAGCCGATATGCGCTCCGGCGAGGAGCTCCACGATGTCGCGGAGGCGCACCGGCGAGCCGTTCACGAGATACTCACTTGATGCATCTCGGAAGATGACGCGTTCAATAACCACTTCATCGACATCAAGATTGAGCAAACGCTTTCGGTTGTCGAATACGAGCTTCACCGACGCGCGGTTGGAGCGCCCCATTTCGGGAGAGCCGTTCCAAATGAGGTCTTCGGTGCGCTTCCCTCGCATACTCTTAATGGACTGTTCTCCGAGCACGAAACGAAACGCTTCGGCGGTGTTGCTCTTCCCGCTTCCGTTCGGACCGACGATGGACGTAATAGGCGTGTTGAAAGACAGTTCGGTCTTCTTGGCGAAGGACTTAAAGCCGGTGAGTTCCAATGATTTTAAGTACATAAAATCAGATTTACGAAGTATGATTTAAGATTTACGAAAACTGAAAAGACGGCTTAATCATAGCAATTTACCGACAAACAAAAAAGCGCCGCGACGACAGCGCTTTTCGCAAATAAGTAAAGTCTCCGCACCTAAGCCGTTTCCGAAAGATTCTGTGGTCTCGAATCCTTCCTTACGGCTTCGTAAGTCTTTGCAGCTCCTTTGAGCTGCTGTAACTCCGGTTCAGTGTGAGTGACCGCCTCGGCTTCAGGTTCTTCAAAAAACCGCAGTCGTCGTCTTCCCTGCCTCTCTGTGGCTGGGGTTGCTTATCGTTTTGTTCCATACTGAAAAAAACAGTACAATAAAAGCGAAAAAGAGCAGGCTCTGACGTACGCTTTCCTTCTATTTCATTCCACGATGTATAAGAAGATGTTACAATTTCTTCAAATGGGAAAACTGAATTCCGAGAAGAAGATAACTCGCAACCGTGTCCTTCTTTTCATAATAGGTGGTGGAGTACTAGCGTGGCTCCTCTTCCTGTCGATCCAAACGATTATAGTGAATATAAGCTGCACAAAGGAAGGCGGGCTTTTTCTATCTAGCACGAGTGGGGGGATATCTCCTAGTAGTAGACTTTCCGATTACGCTGTGAGAAAGAAGTACGGCGATAACTACACAAGATACGTCTCCGGTTATTGTATTCATTAACCGTTACATCTCGCCTGCCATCTTTACTAACTTTTTATTCCCACTTTTTGGCTTCTAGCCCGGCTTTCGCCGCCGATTGTTCAGCTTCCTGCTTTGACTTCCCTTCGCCCTCGGCGACACGTTCTTTGCCTAAGAAAACGGCGACGGTGAACTGCTTGTCATGGTCGGGGCCGATTTGTTTGACCAT
>SIBZ01000037.1 GCA_009694955.1 Candidatus Tayloriibacteriota bacterium
TAATGGTCCATAATCACAAGCGCGCTCATCGCGTCCACGATAGGCACCGCGCGCGGAAGCACGCAGGGGTCATGGCGTCCGGTCGCCTCCAGCTCCACTTTCTCCTGTGTGTCGGTATTCACCGTCTGTTGTTTCTTCCGAATCGTGGACACAGGCTTGAACGCGACACGGAAGTAAATGTCTTCCCCACTTGAAATGCCACCGAGCGTCCCACCCGCGTTATTGGTCGTCATGCGCACGTTCCCTTTCGCGTCTATCGTAAATGGGTCGTTGTGCTCGCTTCCGTTCATACCGACCCCCGCAAATCCCGAACCGATATCAAAACCTTTCACCGCGTTAATGGAGAGCATCGCTTTCCCAAGGTCGGCGGACAGTTTATCAAACACCGGCTCTCCGAGCCCTTTCGGCGCATGTCGGATAAGACCGCGAATGACGCCTCCGACAGAGTCGCCTTCCTCTCGTACTTGTTCCACAAGCGCTATCATCTTCTCGGCTACCTTTTCATCGGGACAGCGGATAATATTTGATTCAATCGCTTCAGAAGTGACCGTTGTCATATCCATATCAGTCTTGAGGGTCCCCACCTGCTCCACATAGCTTAAAATCTCAACGCCGAGTTTCTCTTTCAAAAATTTCTTGGCGATAGCTCCCGCCGCCACGCGTGCCAAGGTTTCCCGCGCGCTCGCCCGTCCGCTTCCGCGTGCGTCGCGGATGCCGTACTTTTCCGTGTACGTGAAATCGGCATGTGATGGGCGAAGCACACCTTTCAGATGGTCGTAATCCTGCGGACGCATATCGGCATTGTGCGCAAGAAGAAGAATCGGCGTCCCTGTCGTCTTTCCTTCAAACACACCAGAGAGAATGCTGATTTTGTCCTCTTCTTTCCGAGGGCTGGTGATTTTGCTCTGCCCGGGCTTCCTGCGGTCTAGTTCCTTCTGAATATCCGCTTCTGTAATTTCAATCCCGGGCGGACAGCCATCCACGACAGCGCCAACCGCGCCTCCGTGGGACTCACCGAAGCTTGTTATTCTAAATAGTTGTCCAAATGAATTTCCTGGCATAGTTTTTTCTTCCTCCCCTCCTCAGTTGAGGAGGGGAATTAAAGGGGTGGTGATGTTTCTTCTACTCATAATTTATAACATCTTTCAGAGCCTGTAGCACGTCGGTATCCCCCACTGTCTCCACAAACTGTCCGTCACGGTTTTCTACTTCCCCTATCCCTTTCAATATCACATACCGTGCCTGCCCCGCCAGACTTTTCTTGTCGCCCTTGGTCGCGGAAATAATGTCCGACGGTTTGTATCGCCTCAGTACGGAAATAGGAGACTGAAGTCTCTGCAGTATCGTCTGCACGCTTATGAGGCCGGTAGCCGAAAGCCGGCCACTGTTATGCGCCATCTGCGCTTCTACCATGATTCCTACTCCGACCGCCTGTCCGTGAGGAAGTGCGTACTTTGAAAGTCTCTCAACCGCGTGTCCAATAGTGTGCCCGAAGTTAAGAACCATCCGTTCTCCATCCTCACGCTCGTCATTGCCTACGACGCGCGCTTTCACGTTCGCCGCGCGTGCGATTAGTTCCACGAGTATTTTGGAATCTTGAGCCAATGCCTTTTCCAGATTTTTCTCCAAAAACACAAAACTCGCGGCATCCGAGGTCATGAACATCTTGGCCGCTTCCACCAAACCGTTGCACAGCTCCTTTCGTGAAAGACTTCGTAACGTATCGATGTCGGCATACACCGCTTTCGGCTGATGAAAAGCACCGATGAGATTCTTGCCGAGCGGTGTGTTGATTCCGGTCTTGCCGCCGATCGAGCTATCCACCATCGCGAGGAGTGTTGTGGGAAGCTGTATATAAGGAATCCCGCGCATGTAGGTGGCCGCGACAAAACCCGCAAAGTCGCCCACGACCCCGCCGCCGAGCGCGAGCACACTACTGCGGCGGTCTACCCCCGCCTTGAGCATCGCGTCTTCAAGTACCGCCATGTGTTCGCGACTCTTTGACGCTTCACCCGACGGGACCGAAAGAAGCAGCGTTTTGCATCCGGCCTTCCGGAGGCCCGCTTGCAATTTCTTTCCAAACAATTTTGCCGTCATGGTGTCCGCAATAATCACGTATACACTCGCAGAGTGTTCTTTCTTCAGCAGCTGTGGCAGACGCGACAAAAGTCCCTCTCCCACGGTAATCCCGTACGAGGTATCTACGACTTTCTTCAGTTGTACATTGATTGTTTTCATCTTGTCTTGCCTCCTCCCCTCTTTAGAGGGGAGGATTGAGGTGGGGTGATTCACCCCCTCTCCTGTCTCCCCCTCTAAAGAGGGGGAGAAGTTAAGCCATCGCTTTCTTAAACTCCACCGCCTCCACCAGCAGCTTCTCCGTCTGCTCCCACCCCAAACACGGGTCCGTAATCGAAAGCCCGCCCATATCTAGCTTTTCCGGCGCTTTCGGGTCTACTTTCTGACAGCCCGCCTTAATGAAGCTCTCGAACATAAATCCTTTCACCGTTTTCATGAGCTCCGGCTTTTCCTTGAAACTCGCCATTACCTCACGAATGACACATGCCTGGTTCTCCTCATGCTTTATCCCGTTCACGCGACAGTTGTCGTGGCTAGTATCGAGAATCACCGAAGGATTTTTTATCTTGTGCTTCTCCATGTACCCCCGCGCTTCCTCGATATGCTGTGCCGAATAGTTCGAGCCGGACGCTCCGCCGCGCAGAATGAGGTGTGCGTGAGAATTGCCGCTTGTCTGAACTTCATTGCCGTCAAAGACCGCCGTGTGCGGATACTGTGCGGCGACCACGCTGTTCACCCCGATTTCAATAGAACCGCTCGTCGGGTTCTTCATACCCACCGCGCAATCAAGCGATGAGGCGAACACTCGATGCTCTTGGTCTTCGGTGCTTCGCGCGCCGATAGCGACCCATGAGAGCAGTTCGATGAATCCTTTGGCGTTGTGTGTAAAGACCGCTTCGTCGGCGATAGGCAGTCCCATCTCCACTACTTTCACCATCATCTCGCGGCAATACTTCGCCCCCTCACCTATATGTGAAGACGTAAACGGGTCGGGCTGGTTAACCGGCCCCGTCCAGCCAATCGTCGTACGCGGTTTCTGGATATACACACGCATCACGATTTTAAGATGCTTCTTCAGCTTGTCCGCCAAGGGTTTCAGCTTCTTCGCGTACTCCACCACCGCTTCCTTCGGCCATGCGCTACACGGACCGACAATCACAAGAAGGCGTGAATCCTTCCCTTCCAAAATCTCTTTGACCTCCTGCCGGTCTTTCTCAATTTGCTCCTCCGCTTTCTTGGAAAGCGGAAACGCTTTGATTATCTCCTCAACCGGCGGTAGTTTTCTAAGTATTGTGACGTTCATATTAGTTAGAGAGTTTTTAAAAGATTGTTCTTCACCTTCTCGACCAAACTCTTCGTAATTATTTTCTTCCCCGTCCACAGCTCTATCTGCCTAAGTCCTTGAACCGCGAACATATCCAAACCTGAAATTATTTTCGCTCCTTTCTTTCTTGCCAGTTTGAGAAGTTTGGTATCTACAGGATTATACACGAGGTCGAAGACGGCTTGATGCTTGTCTAAGAGTTCTTCGGGTATCGGCACATCATCTATCTTTGGGTACATTCCTACCGGCGTCGCGTTAATGATTACATCAATACCTTGAGGACTTAGCCTCCCCGTTCCTCCCCTCCTCAGTTGAGGAGGGGTGCCGAGTCTGCGAGGCGGGGTGGTGGTGTCCTCGAATGATAGAACTATCCCCCCAAACCTCTTTTGCAATTCCTCCGCGTGTTTCTCCGTTCGATTTAAGTACAGCAAATTCCCTTTCTTCTGCTTTATCACATATGCCACCGCGTTTGCCGCTCCTCCCGCACCAACAAGCAGAACATTTCTATCTTTGAGTTTCGTATCCCGAAGCGCGTATTCGATTCCCGCAACATCGGTATTGTATCCGTGCAGTTTCCCTTTTTTGTTGATGACCGTATTTACCGCGCCGACTTTCTTAGCTGCAGCATCCACCGAATCCAGCAGTGGCATGATGCTCTGCTTATGAGGCATCGTCACGGCCGTGAGGTGGAGCGGAAGCGAACGAATCTCTGCCACCAATGCCTTAACATCCGGATTTGAGATAGGCGAAAGCACCGCATTCAGTTTAAGCAGTTCATAGACCGGATTATGCAGCTTCGGACTCCTGCTGTGCGAAAGCGGATATCCTATAACTGCATTCAGCCTCTTACCTCCTCCCCTCTTTAGAGGGGAGGATTGAGGTGGGGTGAGTTTTACTTTCTTGGTTTTCATCTTTTTGCCTTCTTTTTCTGTCATCCCTGCGTAGGCAGGGATCCAGTCTCTTTAATCTGGATTCCAGCTTCCGCTGGAATGACACTACTTTATGACTTCAGCTAATTTCCCCACCGCCTCCACATAACTCTCCACTTTCTTCCCTGCGTATACGGCTAGACACGCTGGAGCAGTCACCGACTTACTTCTCCAATCCTCCCGCTCCGTCACTTTGGAAAGGTGGATTTCAATTGCCGGAAGTTTGGTGTCGAGCAGTGCGTCATGTATCGCATATGAATAGTGCGTATACGCTCCGGGGTTTATCAGAATCCCCGCCGCCTTCGGCGCGTTCATCTGGAGGAAATCAATAATCCCGCCTTCGTAGTTCGACTGAAATGCCTTCACCGTGAGCCCATGCTTCTTCGCCGCCGCCGTCACCTGTTTCTCAAGCTCCTTAAGCGTCAAAGAACCGTAATGTTTCGCATCACGCTTCCCCAACATATTTAAGTTTGCACCATGTATGAGTAGTATCGTTTTCATATGTTTGTTTCCCCCCTTTTCTCCTCCTCAGTTGAGGAGGAGTGGCCGGAGGCCGAGGTGGTGGTGTTTCTTATTCTTAGTTCATAATTCTTGCTATCTCTCCCACCGCCTCCTCCACCGTCCCTACATTCTCCACCTTCACCGTCGCCAGTTTCTCATACACCGGCTCCCTGTCCGCATACAATTTCTCAAATGCATCTCTATCGCTCAATTCTTTCGGGAAAAACGCTGGTCTTCCTCTTTTCATTATCCGCTCGAACAACACTTCTTTCGGAGCCGTCACCAGTATCACTGTATGTTCCTTAATCATCTCCTGATTCTCTTTCACCATCGCCGCCCCGCCGCCCAAAGCTAGTATGTTATTTTCATTATTCTTCACTATTTCTCTTAGCACTTCGCTTTCGATATTCCGGAAGTACACCTCGCCCTCTTTCAGAACAATATCCCGTGCTGTCATTTCTTCTCTCTTCTCTATCTCCGTATCAAGGTCGACGAACTTCCGACCAAGTCTCTCCGCCAGTCGTCTCCCGATGACTGTCTTCCCTGCGCTTTTGAATCCAATAAATATGATGTGTCTCATAACTAGCGTATGTTCATTTGAGCACCTAAACTCTTCATCACCTTCACGTAATCCGGAAACGTCTTAGTAATCGCTTCCGCCGTGTCAACGAACGTCTCCCCACTCGCCAGCATTCCCGCGAGACTGAGCGCCATCACCGTGCGGTGGTCGTTAAAGCCGTGTACCGACGCGCCGTAGAGTTTCCCTCCCGAAATGGTGAGGCTGTCCTTTGTCTCCTCCACCTTCGCGCCCATTTTCGTAAGTCCTTCGGTCATTGAGTGCAATCTATCCGTTTCTTTCAGCCGCGCGTTCGCCACGTTCAGAATTTCAGTCTTTCCCTTAGCCACTGCCGCGATGACCGCGAGTGTCGGGACCATATCGGGAATCGCATTCGCGTCTATCTTCATTCCCTTAAGTGGCCTCCCTCCCGTTATTGTCATTTTATTTCCTTGTATCTCTATATCCGCGCCCATCTCTTTCAGTATCGTTACGAGCGCCTTGTCGCCCTGCGGGTCGTTCATGTCGAGTCCGTGGAGCACCACCTGTCCGTCAAAGAGCGCGCCTGCGGCGATGAGGTACGATGCCGAGGAGAAATCTCCGGGAATTGTTTTGATGAACGGCTTGTACGCCTGCCTTCCTTTAATCGTGTAGATGTCCTGACTTATCTTCCTCTCCCCCTTCTCCTCCTCAGTTGAGGAGGAGTGGCCAGAGGCCGAGGTGGTGGTGTTTCTTGGGGTGGAAAAAGTGTGTGTATACACAATCCCCTGTTCCCTTAGCCACATCTCCGTCATCTCCACATACGGACGTTCCTGCAAGTCATTGACCGTTATCACCGAGTCATTCTTCGCGCACGGAAGCGAAATCAGCAATGCCGAAAGGTATTGCGAACTTTTCCCGCTAATGGTCGCCTTTCCTCCAAAAAGTTCTCCCGAAATTTGCAGAGGACAGTGTCCATTCTTGTGCTGTGACTTCACTTTCAAGCCAAGACGCTGAAGCGCCGTGACGAGCGATTCTACCGGACGCTGTTTCATTTGTGCTCCGCAGTCAAAGGTAATGGGGCCGCCTTTCGGACCGCGCAGTCCCGTGACCGGCATAAGAAAATGCGTCGTCACACCCGAATCTCCGGTATTCAACGTCGTGTCGCTCAGAAGCGGAACACCGTCGCTCTCTATCACGATTCGATCTTCTTTCACCATTATGTTCGCGCCAAGCGCTCTGCATGCACGAATCGCATCCACCGTATCCTGACTGTGAAGTGGATTCTTAATCGCCGAGGTCCCTTTCGCCAGCGTCGCGAAAATCAGCCCTCGTATCGTCTGGGACTTTGAGGATGGCGGCGTCGCCTCCCCTTTTATCTCTTCAGTTGTATGTGCGATTATTTTCATGTTTTTCTTTTCTTCACCTCCTCCTCAGTTGAGGAGGAGTGGCCGTAGGCCGAGGTGGTGGTGTTCTCTTACTTTAATCTTGAATCCTAAATCTTAAATCTCCTTCCTACTCTACAAAAAACAAGACCTCCGGTGGCCGGAGGTCTTGTTGTGTAGGTGAGTAGGAAGGCAAAACAATTAACCCCGGCGAGCTCCGTCAGTAAACCAAAAACCATAAAAGAAGGCCGTGAATTGACTGTTTATCATTGCCTGATAATATTACTACATATTCAAAATACCGTCAAATTGTGCAAAATTCAAGACCTAAACTGGGGCCAATAATCATCGGTGTGAAAGACGTTCCGAAGGCGTTGCCTTTTTATGTAAATGTCTTCGGCATCAACGTCGACCGGCAGGATGAGTCGTACGTGAGTTCATACATGGAAGACGGCACGCATATCGAGCTCGAAGCGTGGACCGAGCACCGCTTCCCGAACTGGACGGAACACAATGTCGGCACGTACAAAAACAGCGAATTCCAAGTCGCCGACATGGAGGCATTTCTCAAAACCGTCACGGCAAACGGCGGTCACATCATCACCCCCTCCACCCCCCGCCCCTGGGGCGGCCTCGGCGCCGAAATCTCCGACCCCGACGGTAATATGTTTCTCATTAGTAGCCCCAAATAAAGCCTTTTTGAGGCTTGCATATGGTGTGGAAAGGCCATTGACATAATGGCATCTTTAGTGGTATAATAAGGACTGTTTTGTGAACCTCCAGTTACCCCTCAAGTAGGACAGACGCGGTTACTGACGAATAATACTCTCGGGGAGAGCGGAAGCCAATGCACTCCCTCGGCCGGTCATTGAGGAAGGAATGAATTGCAAGCATTTCTTCCTCAGTCACTGACTCAATGTCCCTC
>SIBZ01000038.1 GCA_009694955.1 Candidatus Tayloriibacteriota bacterium
CACCTTGCTGGATTTGGCGATGGGCTCAAAGCGTTAAAGCAAAAAGTGGAGGATGGCGTATCGTCCGACGACTACGACCTTATAGAGATGGTAAAGGAAGCGAGTGCTAAAGTCACCACTCGCAAGCTTCTTTTGGTTGCCCATTCACAAGGCAATTTTTATGCCAATAGTTTTTACGACAAGGTGACGGATAAAGATGGGGGAGTGCCGAGAGAATCAATCGGGATGTATAGCGTAGCGACGCCGTCAAATCATGTGGCGGGAGATGGAAAATATCTGACTTCCGGCACAGATAAGGTGATTTCCGGCATTGTAGGGAGTTTGCCGTTCCTTAAAATTATGTCACCAAACGACTACATCGAACTCAAAGATGGCGATGACTCAATGGGGCATAGTTTTTCGGATGTATATTTGAAATATAGACCGGCGGAAATTGTGAGAGATATCGAGTGGTCGCTCAACAGGTTACAAGTGAACGACACCCCACCCAAATCCTCCCCTCTAAAGAGTGGAGAAGGGGAAGAAGGAGCGTGCATTGACCCGCCGAAGCTTTCGCTCGCGCATAAAATAGAAGGTGTTGTACTTGCCGTCGCGGACCCCATCGCTAACGTGACAGTCATCGAAACTCCAAAGGCGATTCATTACGGAGGTCTTGCCGTCTTGGAAACAGGAACGAAGGTAGTTACAGGAATTGGCAATGTAACGACACAGGGAGTGGTGCTGACCGCGAGCGGTATAACGGCTCTCGGGAACGGGGTTGGCAAAGTTGCAGGGGGGACGGTTACCGTTTTGGCTGACGCGGGGAAGTTTGTCGGGAAGACTATTGCGGGGGTGTTTACTTCGGACAACCAGCAAGTCGCCGGAGTGGCGGGAAGCCAACTGGCAACTAACAACCAGCAATCAACAACAGAAAAGCTGACGGTGTCGGCAAGTGAATTGGCAACGAATAACCAACAACCGACAACAGAAGAAGCAAATATCCCACCTGTATCCTCCCCTCTAAAGAGAGGAGGAGGGGAAGAAAATCCTGTAAAGAAGGAGGAATTAAATCAAACCAAGGTGCGAAGTGAGGAAGTAAAGACAAAGCAAGCGGAAACTCCCGTGGCACTTGCAGTGGAGACAAAAAAGATAGAAAATCCTCCGCCTCTCCTAAAGGAAGAAGTAAAGACAATCCCGACTCCAACTCCTTCGACAGCGAGAAGTAGCGCAAGTATCGCAACGGAGCAAACCGCCTCCGTGGCGCTCGTTTCGCAAAATGTGAACGGGCATACACCGACACGGAGGTCCGGAAGGGTTGACCGGACAGCACCGGATGTGCCCGTCGTAACTTCACCAATCGCAGACGCGACGTTCACCACAACGAACGCCACGTTTGTCGGAACGGCGGAAGACGCGAGTATTATTTCAACCAACTTTTCGGATGCGACGGTCACGGTGGATGGGGGAGCCTGGTCACTCCCGCTCACGCTCGGGCAGGGGACGACGACGATTCAATTCTACTCAACCGACGAGGCGGGGAACGTCTCGGAACTGGCGTCACTCGCCGTCTTTGTCGATTCAACGTCGCCCGATATCTCGCTCACGTCTTCGACGTGCAACAGTACGCTTTCAAGCTCGGCGTGTCTGGTCGCCACCACCACGCTCGCGTTTTCGTGGAGCGGAAGCGCGAGCGATATTTCATATTTCAGACTTGATAGAAACGGGACATTTTCCACGACGACGGGAACGTCGTTCAGCGTCACCGGTACTGACGAAAGCACCTACACGTTCAAAGTAGCGAGTGTCGATACGCACGGCAACAGTTCGGCAACTTCGACGCAGGCAATCGAAGTTTTTACCCAGCCGGTGGTGGTTAACGAAGTCGCGTGGGCGGGGACAAGCGCCTCCTTTGCGGATGAGTGGGTGGAACTCTACAACCGAACGAGCCGCGCTCTTTCACTTTCTACATTTGTGTTTTATGCGAGCGACAATTCGCCGTACATCCCGCTTTCGGGCACGATTGCCGCCGGTGGGTACTATCTCATCGAGCGTGACGACAACAACACGGTTTCGACTGTGTCCGCGGACCTTGTGGCGAACTTCGGGTCCGGTCTTAACAATAGTGGTGAAAGTTTGATACTTGCTGTCGCGTCTTCAACCATCGACACGGTTGCGACCTGCAGCGGTGGAGGGACCAGCTGGTGCGCAGGGAGCGACACCAACTACACCACGCTCGAACGCTACGACGCGTCGGTGTCGGGAAGTCTTTCCTCAAACTGGTCTTCAAACAGACTCGTCATCTATAACGGCAAAGACGCGAACAACGCGAATATTTACGGTACCCCGCGGGCGAGAAACAACGTAAGCTATTACATCTCACTTGCGTCATCTCTCACTTCGGACAAGACGCTCACGACGGCAAACTCGCCCTACCTCATTTCCTCAAATTACACGATAGCGAGCGGAGTGACGCTGACGATTGACCCCAGTGTCGTGATTAAAATCACATCGGCAAACGAGCCCTGGCTCCTCGTGCAAGGGGCGATTAAGTCGAACGGCACATCTGCAAACCCCGTCGTCTTCACGTCATTCTACGATGACGACTATGGCGGGGACATGAACGGAGATGGCACGGCAACCACTCCTTCGGCCGGCAACTGGCGCCGGATTCTTATCGATACCACCAGTACTGGCTCATCATTTACGAACACGCTTGTTCGGTATGGAGGGAACAACAACGACTCCGATACGACGGCGAAGAAAGGGTCGATAGGTGTCGATACCGCGACGGTGTCATTCGACGGTCTTGTCGTGGAGAAGTCGAATTACTACGGTCTTTCGCTCGTGAATACAAACAGTACGGTGACGAACTCCCGCTTCAGTACGAGCACAAACTCGAGCGCGTCCGCCTCCGGCATCTACATCTCCGGCGGTTCGCCGACGATTTCAAACAGCGTCTTTTCGGGCAACTATCGCGGGATTACGATTTCGGGGGCGACGCCGATACTCACGTCGAACACCTTTACCTCGAACAGTCAGGAAGCGGTCTACAACTCTGGACTCATCGGAAACTTCAGCGGGAACTCGGGAACGGGGAACGGGAGAAACGCGATACTCATTTCAGCCGGTACGGTCACCTCGGCTGGAGCGACGACGACACTCGCGCAAAACAGTCTTTCGTATCTTTTCAAAGGTACCGCGACACTCGCGGCGAACTCAACACTCACGTTCGCGACCGGCGTCGTGGTAAAAGGGTGGGACAGTTCGGGAAGTACGTACGGGCGCATTTCAGTGCCGTCTACTGCGACACTCTACTTTTCAGGCACGACAGTAAGCGATCTCATCTTCACGTCAATGCACGATAACTCGGTCGGCGGAACCACCGGCTCCATTACTCCCGCGGCGGGGCAGTGGTATGGCATTACGGTGGATGCAGGCGGACGGGTGAATCTCTCGGGCTTTACCTTGAAATATGCGGGAGCGGGAGCTGCGGCCAGTCCCTCGGTAGACAATATCTATCGAGGCGCCCTAAAGATTACCGGCGATAGTTCGACAAACTCGGGAAGCATCTCAAACGCGCTTTTCTCGAACAACTATCAGAGCGGACTTAATCTCGACGCCGTCTCGGCGCTGAGTCTCTCGAACGTCACGTTCCAGAACCACACGGAAGAAAATGGGGGGACGGCGAGCGCCATCTATGCGCGAACCAGCACCTCGACGCTCTCGGCGATTACCTTCAGCGGAAACCAGCTCGACGGGTCCGGCACCGGCACAAACGTTATCAGCTGCACCGGCTGTACCCCGAGTTCGCCAAACACCTCACCGTCGAATTTCTTCACCCCATAAAAGACTACACCACACAATTATCATTCTGACATTCTGCAGAATGTCAGAATAACAGAAAAAAGTTTCCCCATTTCTTTTTTAGATGTATGTCGTTCAAAAACGAAAAACAACTTGAGCGCCACTTTAAAGGGGTAGCAAATCACTACCGCATCGCTATTTTGCGGCTCATTGAGAAAAATGAGGGAATCACGCTTGATGGCATCACTCAAAAACTGAGTGCGAATTTCAAAACCATGTCCGAGCACACCCGCAAATTGGTCTATGCCGGACTGGTAAACAAAAAGTATAGAGGACGGGCCGTCGCACATTCTCTTTCCCCTTATGGGAAACGGTTTTTAGTTTTCATCAAGTCATTCTGATATTCTGCAGAATGTCAGAATGTTTTTAAAGAAAAAACGCGCAACATGACTGTCCGTTGTGCGTTTTCGAGGCTGAACCGGCGGGGGACCGGCTATCGAAAGGGGCGAGCTTTCTTCGGAGGCTGACTGCCCGGAGAGGCGCCACCCGGTTGTGTCGGCGGGTAGATGTGCCGAGGTTTTAGTTGTCCGCGGGGGACATTGAGGCCTACGCGGAGCATTGGTCTGCCGGAAGAGCCGACCAACAGTTGTTGTTGATGATGAGAAGGAACTATTTGAGTTTTCATCACAATAAGTAGACTCCCGCTTCGGAAGAAAGTCAATTGTTGTATTCCAGCCCTGCGGAAGTGCTACAATAACGGGGTGAACATACCCACGAAAAAACTGAAAAACGGTTTTGAACTTCCCGAGCTGGGGCTCGGCACGTTGCAGATGGGCGGGCGGGAGGAGGCCAATAGTCAGAATGATGAAAAAGACATCGTTGGAATTCGCGCGGCTATCGAGATGGGGATTACGCATATTGATACCGCGGAATCGTACGGTAATGGTCATGCCGAGGAGCTTGTCGGCGAGGCGATACAAGGAATGAACCGAAAAAAACTTTTTATTACGTCAAAAGTGTCGGGCTGGAACCAAGAGCACGAAAAAGTTCTCCAATCATGTAAGACAAGTCTCAAGCATTTACGTACGGACTATCTGGACCTGTATCTCCTCCATGAGTTTCCGCCGGATTATCCACTCGAACACGCGGTGCAGGCGCTTGAAAGACTTGTGGACGACGGACTCGTGAAGCATATCGGCGTGTCCAACTTCGGCGTTGCGCATTTGAAGGAAGCGCAAAGCTATACCAAGCACCACATCGTCTGCAACCAGGTCCACTACAACCTACAGGTGCGCGAAGTGGAACAAAAAGGATTTTTGGAATACTGCCAGAAAAACGATATCCTCCTCGTTGCGTACCGCCCAGTGCAGAAAGGTAAACTGCTTGAAAATGTGCCGAAAATTATGGAAGAGATGTGCGTGAAGTATCAAAAGACTCCCGCGCAAATCGCGATTAACTGGCTCATGGCGCAACAGAATGTAGTGACTCTGATGAAGACCAGTGATCCGGCGCACCTTAAGGAGAATCTCGGGGCGGTTGGTTGGTATCTCACCGAAGGAGACGTGGAGTTGTTGCGAAAAGAGTATCCTGATCAGGTTGCTATTTCTGATGTCTGTCCGCTTGGATAGTTACCATGAAGAACCAATTACTTGTTGGTGGGCATGTCTCCATAGCGGGAGGATATAAAGAAGCTCCAGGGCGGGCGGCGGTAATCGGTGGGAACGCGCTTCAGATGTTTTCTGGCTCTCCTCGTGGGTGGAATTTCGCCAAGACGACTCCGGAAGACGCTAAAGCATTCAGAGAAGAGGCGAAGAAGCTCGGCATTGAGGCGTGCTATTTTCACGCTTCCTATTTGGTGAACCTCGCCGACGATGGACCAAACGGGAAGCATTCGGTAGATGCGCTCATCGCGGAGCTAGAGGTTGCCGAGCAGCTTGGTGTGCGGGGGAGCATCATTCACCTCGGGTCGTTCAAAGAAGAGAAGAAAGATGCCAAAGACCTCATGCCGACGCTCTTTGGAAAAGAAGACGCGCCGGCGTATACCAAACACGAAAGATACCCCCTCCTTATTTCGAATATCAAAGCGATACTCAAGAAATCCCCGAAAGACACACTCTTTATCATTGAGGATATGGGAATGCGGAAAATCGGGCGTTCGCTTAATGAAATCGCACAGATTGTGAGAGATGTGGATGACCCGAGAGTGAAAGTCTGCTTGGACACCTGTCATTTACACGTCGCCGGGTACGACCTCAGTACAAAAAAGAAACTTGACGATTTTTTGGCTATGTTCGACAAGAATATCGGCCTCGATAAGCTTGAATGTTTCCATTTCAACGACAGCCGAGATGAATTTGGCTCACTCCGGGACCGCCACGACAATATCGGAGAGGGAAAAGTGGGGAAGGATGTGTTCAAACTCATTCTGAACCATCCGAAACTAAAGGCTCTTCCGTTCCTTCTCGAAGTCCCCGGCTTCGATGACAACGGACCCGATAAAAAGAATATTAATATAGTAAGATCATTGGCGGCATAAACTTTATGCACATGCGTTTTGACCAATTCAATAACGAAGCGGCAAACCAAAACAGTATGCCGTCCGAAACGGAAGAGCCGCGGATTGATTTCGGCGAGGTGGGCAAGGTTGAAAGTACGCAGGAAGAAAAGGATTTTGCGACGTTGCAGCAGACGTATGAAGAGAAAAAAGCAGCATACGACAAGCTCGTCGCGGATGCGAATGAGAGCGGAACGTATCATAATGCGGAAGTTGTTACCCAGTTAGATTCAAAACGTCAGGAACGCAATGTGGCGCAGTTGGATTTAGAAGGAAAGCTCCGATTTGACCCCAAACTTGCTCGCGAGGTGTATAAAAAAGAATGGAGACAACTTTACGCTGACCAACTTCGTTCGGGACGTTATACCTATGACGACATAAAGTCGATGAAAGGGCCCGGAGGAGCTCCGAAGACTAGATTGTATGAATTAGCGGATGCAACCTTTGATGGTGACTCGGGAGTGTTTGATGGTGACGCGCGCAACGCAGTGACTGACGAAGCGCTTGAAGAAGCGCACCAGCACTTCCTGGAGGACGAGCGGACGAGGCGAGAAGCGGAAGAAGGCGAGAAAAAAGAGCAAGTTGAATTACCGCAGCAGAAAGAAGCGGTCAGCGCTTCCAATGAGAAGCCAAAAAAAGAATTTTCAAAGAATCCCGAAATGGACGCGTATATTCGAGATACCTATTTGAGTTATGCCGACGCTCCGGTGTCTTCTGAAGAAAAAGAGAGGATGCTTGCCTTTACCCGGGAATCCGGAAGCGCGCAAAAGTACGCAGAGTCGCTTCGACACTTGGCCGAGCGGCGCAATCTTTCCGAGCTCGACGGCATCGGCAGGAAAATGATAGAAGAAGTGAAGAAAGTGTTGGCGAAACTCGGTCTTAAGATGAGCGCGTACGGCGAAAGTAGAACATGGGCGCTTTGGGATATTGCGAAACAAGAATACTTCGCCGAACATTCGGATGAAAATGATGGAGCATACAAGGTTGGGGGTATTTTCGAACTCCCCGAAAAAAAAGAGGAAATCGTGAACCGTCACACTGGCTGGGAAGTGTACAAAGCACATAGTGGAGGGGAGCGCGCGTTTCTCGAACGGCTCCGCGGGGAAGGGAAAGAAGAAATCATGGGTCTTTTGGCACATGAACCGAAAGAAAACGGTACGCTTTCCTCGTATGAATTGGCGCGGCTCGGCGAACTTATAAAACGGGCGGTGCTGTAAATGGGTTATACTAGAGCTATGGACATTGACCAATTGGTTATCTTTTTTTCGGAGTATTTTCCCTACCTCGTCGTTGTCTGCTTTCTCTA
>SIBZ01000039.1 GCA_009694955.1 Candidatus Tayloriibacteriota bacterium
ATAGACACAACCGCCGGAGCGATTTTAGCGACGGCGCTCGTCAGAAGTTCATCCTGAGATTTGCCGATAGCGTCTTTACGATTTTTTAGTTCCTTCAGCGAAAGCGCGGTTTGCACGTTTTCACCCATGAGTTCGGTTACCCCACCTTGCAGTACCGCGATGTTCTGTTCCAGTACCGCGATTTTTTCGTTCATCGCATTCTCTTTTGTATCCACGTACCGCTCCACCTTCGTTTTCACGTAATATGCAGTGCCACCAACGAGGCCTACGAGAACGAGGCTTATGACAGTATGTTTGATTCTAAGTGCCGACATAGTTTCTAGTATAATCCACTTCTCTTCCTTGTAAATATTGTATACTTCAGTGATGCAAAAGCTATCTATTTCCAATCGAAAGGAACAGAAAATATCCGTTCTCGTAGAGGGGGAGGAGCGGAAAGGACCGCTCGCTTTCGTGATGCACGGGCTTGGCGGATGGAAGGAACAGCCACATATACAGACCTTTGCCGATGCGTTCTTGGCATACGGTTTTACCGTGGTCCGTTTTGATACGACAAACTCCTACGGCGAAAGCGATGGAAAGTATGAAGACGCTACCATCACCAGTTACTACAGTGATTTGGAGGATGTTATTTCGTTTGCCCAGAGCCAGCCGTGGTACACGGAGCCATTTTGGCTCGCGGGGCATAGTCTCGGCGGAATTTGCACCGCACTCTTTGCGGAGAAGTATCCAATGAAAGTTGTAGGACTTGCACCTATTTCGACCGTCGTGTCGGGAGCACTTACGGCACAAACTGAAAAGCACAAAGCGCGTATGGAAGAATGGGAACGGACTGGCTGGTGGGAAAATGTAAGCGAAACCGTGCCGGGGCGTATCAAACGTCTTCCGTGGTCGAATATGTTGGACCGGCTGAAGTACGACCTCCTACCCGAAGCGAAGAAACTCACTATGCCGGTTTTGCTTATTGTGGGAGAATTAGACGACAGCACTCCGCCGGAGCATCAAAAGCTTCTCTTTGCCGCGCTCCCTGGTCCGAAAGAGATGCATATCATCAAAGGCGCAAAGCATACGTTTGTTGAGCCGAAGCATTTAGAGGAGATAAAGATATTGTTCGATAGGTGGATAAAAAACTATGACCGAAGGTGAAAAATTTCCAGAGCCGCTTACAGCGAAAAAAACCGCTTCTCGGCTTCGTAATGATCAGTTTCCAAACCCAGTTAACCTTGAAGGGAAAGGATATCAGAAGTTCCAACCACCAAAAGAAAATGCGAAGATTGAATCAAGCCTCATTTTGTTGAAAAATATCACTGATGAAGCCCTCAATTTCCTTAAAGAATACAAGGGAGCAAAGAGTAGCGAACAACGGTCGGAATTGAGGGTATTTTTTTCCGCCCTTCGTTCGATTGGTGAAGTTTTTAAGCGAACATTAAAACACCCCGCTGATATGGAGAGGATATTCTCAGATTCTACCTTTGTTGGATCTTTTTCCTTTCTGGTGAAAGGGATAAAATCCAAAATTATGCCAGATCTTGAAAGCGTCAACGCTAAGATATTGCTCAAAGAAGGGAAAGACTTCCTTATACCGGCTGAGATATATTTAGCAAGTCGCACAGGTGAAAATGTCAAAGAACATGAATAAAGACGAACTTAAAAAAAGACTCACACCCGAGGAGTATCGTGTGACGCAGGAGAAGGGGACCGAGATGCCGTTTACGGGGAAGTTTGTGAGCCATCATGAGAGGGGGATGTACACTTGTGTCGTATGCGGAAAACCGCTTTTTCCCTCCGATACGAAATTTGATTCCGGAACCGGCTGGCCGAGTTTTGATACGGCGATTCCAGGAGCGGTTACCTTAAAGGAAGATAACGATAGTGGAATGAAACGTACCGAAATCACCTGCACCAATTGCGGAGCGCATTTAGGGCACGTCTTTGATGATGGGCCGACCGATACTGGAAAGCGATACTGTGTAAACTCGGTTTGTCTTAATTTTGATAAAAAAGAGTAAGACAGAAAATAGATACAATCGTACTTATTTTCTGTTCGAAAGATTTCATGCAAACTATTATTGTCAAAGCAATGCTGGTGGTTCGCAACGGCAACAAACTCTTGTTTTCACGCGGATTTGACACGGGGAAAAAAGAAGCGTTCCTCCGACCGCTCGGCGGACACATGGAGTTCGGAGAGATTGGAGCGGAAACCGTCAGACGGGAAATGCAGGAAGAAGTCGGCTGTGATGTGCTTGATGTCAAATTTATTTCGGCCGTTGAAAACCTCTTTACCTACAACGGCAAGCAAGGACACGAAATTATTTTGATGTATGAGGGGAAGCTCGCCGACGAGTCTCTCTATCGAAAAGACAAATTTATGTTTATGGAAGGAAAACGCGAAACCGAAGCAGGATGGTATTCAAAAGCGGATGTCGCTAAGGAGAACATTCCAATTTTTCCACCGTTTAACTATTTTTAGCATAGTTGCCACGGTCGTGGTAACCATGCTAAAAGGTGAAATATGAAACTCATCGACCTTACCTACGAGCTCTCAGAGAGTGTACCTTCTTGGGATAACCATGCCGACTTTGCATTATCCACGGTCACCGATTATCACGATTGCACGGTACCGGACCTGTTTAGAATTCAAAAAATAAACGCTGGTTTGAGTCTCGGTACGCACATGGATGCACCGGCGCATTGCATTCCCGACGGAAGAACCATAGAGGAGCTCAAATTGAAAGAATTGGTGGCCGATTGCGTCGTTATCGATGTGAGTCGCGAAGCAGACGAGAAATATTTGATATTGCCTTCAGCTATTCTGAAATTCGAAAAGAAGCATGGGGAAATACCCGCCCATTCCCTCGTGATTTTTTACACGGGCTGGAGCAAGCACTGGGACAATCCGGAGAAATACCACAATAACCATGCGTTCCCGAGCGTGGATGTATCTGCGGCGGACATGCTCGTAAAAAGAGGTATCGTCGGAATCGGTATCGACACTTTTTCCTGCGACACCGGAAAAGGCGGTTTTCCTGTGCATCGTGTGATTCTAGGAGCCGACAAATACCTTGTGGAAAATGTAGCCAATGCGGACGCGCTTCCTCCGACCGGAGCGAAAGTCTTCGTTTTGCCTTTAAAAATCAAAGATGCTGCCGAAGCACCTGTTCGCCTCATCGCGCTCGTATAACAACACACAAATAACATTCTGACATTTTGCAGGATGTCAGAATGTTCTAGAAACTTCGGAGGATATAAAAACACCCTTCCCCGCAAATTCGGGAAGGGTGGAAAAGGTTGTGGTTGATAGAATGACCGCCTTAACAACCGCATGATGCGCCGCCGTCAATGAGGAGGGTGGTTCCGGTTATCGCTCCGGCAAGTGGAGAGGCGAGAAACAGAGCCGCGGCTGCCACTTCTTGGGGTTGAATGAACCGGCCTATCGGTATGGAAGCACGCAATCTTTCCAAAGTGACAGCTCTTCCTTCCGGCTGAGCGTCTGCCCACTCATACAGGAGAGGTGTGTCCACTGCGTGTGGGCAAATGGCGTTGACGGTAATTCCGCGCGAGGCCATCTCAAGCGCGAGCGATTTAGCGTAACTAATGATTCCTCCCTTCGCGGCAGCATAGGCAGAGTTGTTCGGTTGGCCGACGATGCCGACGAGCGATGAGGTCAAAATGATTCGTCCGTTTTCGATCATTTTGGAAAGCGCGGGTTTGCATGTGTAAAAGATGCTGTTGAGATTCAGTTGAATGGAATTCACCCACTCATGCACACGAGTTTCCGCTGTGGACATTCCCTCGTTCTTCCCGACGTTGGCGATGAGCACATTGATAGTCTCAACACTATGCGTAGCCAAGGCTTTTGCAATAAGCTCTTCACAACTTTCTGGACAACGGACGTCTGTTTTAAAGTGTGAAATACCGAACTTTTTCGCGGTGGCAAATCCCAAATCATCGTTGAAGTCCCCGATGACTACTGCATATCCATTATCCACAAACGTTTGAACCATCGCTGCCCCGATTCCGGAAGCGCCCTCTGTAATAACCACAAGCTTTCGTCTCACTGAGTTCCTTTGGTTGACCAAGTTATGTTATGTGCCAAGATTGCTTCTCCTATATAAGTCGTTTTGAACTCATTTGTCAACGAGTATGGTACTTTAGTGTTATGCGCATTATCGCCCATTTAGAAATTGACATCGCTTCGCGCTCTAAGAACCTACGCTTCTCAGCCCCCGCTTCGCTCGTTGCTCTCCTGCACGGGAAAACTAGAGTTTTTCTTACAGAAACTGTACACCTTTCGCATTTCGCAAAGCCAAAACGCTCAAGGTCTTGCAGAAGCTCCAAGTATTCGCTTCCTCACCCGACCCCTTTCCAGCATCCATATCTAAATGTCTATCTATGAGAATAATAGGACATTTAGATATGGATGCTTTCTTCGCCTCGGTGGAGGAACGGGAACGACCGTACCTGAAGGGCCAGCCGATTGCCGTGGGTGCCGACCCGCAAGGCGGAAAAGGACGCGGAGTGATTTCCACCGCGAACTATCCCGCTCGTGCCTACGGCATCAAGAGCGCGACGCCGATTCGGAAAGCATGGGAACTCTCGGAGGTGGCGAGAAGAAAAGGACTACCGCCGGTAGTGTTCATTTCGTCAGGTTTTCGGAAATACAGCGAGACGTCAAAACGGATTATGGCGGTGGTTGCGAAACATCTGAAAGCCACGCAAAAGAATTTGTTTGAAAAAGAACCACCTACGCTTGAACAGGTATCGGTTGATGAATGCTACTTTGACCTTTCGTTCGCGGGCAGTTTTGAACAAGCAAAGAAAATAGCCGAGAAAATAAAGAAAGACATTCTTGCAAAAGAAAGACTTTCTTCCTCAATCGGCATCGGGCCTAATAAACTTGTTGCGAAGATAGCCTCTGATTTCCAAAAACCGAACGGCCTTACGGTCGTACCTCCTGAACAAGTACTTACGTTTTTGGAGCCTATGTCGATACGTAAGATCCCTGGCGTGGGACCGAAGGCGGAAGAAAAACTTGCACGGCTCCGTGTCCGCACGATTACCGACGGACGAAAATTGAGTGAAGAAAAACTGAGGGAAATTCTTGGAAAGTGGGGAAGCGAGCTCTATCTGAAATTGCGGGGTGAGGATGATTCAGTGGTCGTTGTGGAAGCGCCTCCCGCCAAGTCTATCGGGGAACAGGAAACGCTTCCCGAGGATTCGCTCAGTATGAAAGTGCTCCTTCCGTATGTTGAACGGCAGGCAAAAAATCTGATTGGGTATATGGCAAAGGAAGGTTTCAAGACGTTTCGGACGATTGTGCTTTCGGTCCGTTTCGCGGATTTCGAAACCGTTTCCCGCTCTCGGACACTGCAAGAATCAACGGGGAGCGCGGAGACACTCCGCAGACATGTTACGCAGATGTTTTTCCCGTTTCTTGATAGGCAGGAGAATCCGCGGAAGAAAAAGATACGTCTGGTGGGAGTTCGGATTGAAAAACTGCAGTAATGGATATAAAAAAGAGGGCGAAATCTGTCACATTTCATCCTCTTCGCGATGTTGTCCTCAGTTTGGCTTCAGTGCGCTCCGAACTTTTTCAATTCCGGCGATGAGCTCTGCAAGTGAGGCTCTAGCCGCCTCTACCTTTTCAACCAACAGAGGGATTTCTCCCTCATGGTGGGTAACCAAGCTCGCGAATGCCGACGGCTGGAGCCGTTCAACTCGTCCGATGTCGCCGTGGAGCCGTTCCACGAACATCACGAGCCATTCAACGTGGTCACTCGCTTTGAACGCCCGAGCGCTTTGTCGGCTGACACCTGACTCTTTCTCCACCACGTCTTTCGCGACGAGTATCTGTCTTCTGAGGTTTTTCTCCCGTAGTATTTCCAGATATGCGGCCTCCTGTTTTTCAGAGGGAAGTCGTATAAGGAACGTGGCAACCTGTTTCCGCAGGCGCTCACTTTTCGGAGTCGGCGGGTCAAGAAGCTTCTGCAATCTTGGGGTGAGCTTTTGAAGCGCGAGGTGCTGGTATACCCACTTAATTGATTTCCCGAACGCAACGGCGAGCGAAGCCGCACTCTTTCCACCTTCCATTGTCTGCCGGTGGAGGGCGTTTGAGATTTCCATTGAGGTGTGTCCCTCTCTGTGGAAATTGCAGATGGTTGACGCAAGATGCTGGGCGAGCCCATCAGCGATGTCTTTCGCGACTGTCGCATTCAGCTCTTCAATGCCCGCAATTTTCGCCGCACGCAGACGCCGTTCGCCCTCCACGAGCTCAACGTCATATGCGGGGTCGTTTGTGACCCTGATGACGATGATAGGCATTCTCTGGCCGTCTTGCTTCAGACTGTCGGCTAATTCACCGAGCTTATCTTCGTCAAAGTAGGTGCGGGGTTGACCTGAGAAACGGCGTACCCGGCTCACTTTGACTCGAATGGTTTGCGGGGGTTCAGTCGGGAGACTCTCCGGTTTCGACGGATGTGAAGGAGTCCGCGGAGTTTCCGAGGAACGTTCCTGCACTTCAGCTTCCGGTGGTGGAGGTGCTTTCTCTGAAGGTTTCGGCGAGCCATTTCCGCGTTCACTCGGAATTTCCAGAAGTGAAGAAACAAGAACGGTTGCTCTCGCAGGAAGGTCTTCCCGTTTCTTTGGTTTCTCAATCACAGGAGCCGATTTTCTTGGTCCAAATATGACCGCCCCGATCGGGTTGGTTCGGCTTTTTGGTGTCGGAAGCGAAGGTATAGCCCTATCGTCCGAGCGAGAAAAACCGCTTGGCTGTTTGGCCTCGGCGCCTTCACGCCATGCGGCAATATTTTTCGCGATGCATTTCTTAATCGCCTCGTTACTCCCTGAATCCTTTGTGAAGTCTCCGTTCTCCAGACCAGTATGGGAGGCGCTCACCGTCTGCCGAGTTACCTCGTAGTTTTCCGGGCTGAGATATTTCGTGTGCCAATCAAACAGAAAATTGCTTCCGTCGTGTTCAAAACGAATTCTTCCGTCCCACGTCCGGCCTTCCGATTTCTCGATGGCAAACTCAGTTTGCGTCCAACCTTTTTCAAGTTTCTTTCTTTGGGTGTTGCTGTAGACAGACATAGCTGTTTTCCTTTCTTGGTGTTTCGGTTTGTCTGAAGGTAGTCTTGCAGGTCGCCTTTTGAATGTCAAATATCCCGCGTTGCTTCATTGAGAAAAAGCACGCATAATAAATAGGTATGAACGAACGGCGGAAGAGAGCGGTCAAACAAATAACTTTTGGGGTTACCCTGCTCGCGATAGCAGGAGTGTCGTATTGGTTTGGTGGAAAAAATACCATGCCGTTATCGAGTTTTTCGGAGTGCGCCGAGGCGGGGAATCCCATACTGGAAAGTTACCCGCGCCAGTGCAAGATGGAGAATGGAAGGGTCTTTAGAGAAAATATCGGTAATGAACTTGAGAAAGACGATCTTATCCGTATTTCCGAACCGAGACCGAACAGTGTGGTGACAAGCCCGCTGAAGATTTCCGGTATGGCGCGAGGGAGTTGGTT
>SIBZ01000040.1 GCA_009694955.1 Candidatus Tayloriibacteriota bacterium
ACCGGCGCTCCGTTTTGGACGATTTCTGGAATCATTTCTTTTGGGTTACCCTCGTACTCTTAAGTATACCGAAAAATTTCTTACTGAAGGAATCGCCCTGTTCGCATTCCTTGTAAAACCAATACAGGTCGCCGATACCGACGTGCGCCACAAGGCCGTTTATTTGCTTCCAGATGACCGGTTCCCACTTTGTCCCGACGCGCTCCATATTGATTTTATCCACGAAGCGCTGAATAAGTTCTTGGCGTTCGCTCGTGATATTGAGCTTTTTCGCCACCTGTAGTTTGGAGAGGTAGTCTTTGGGGATGTCCATGATTTGAGTATAACCTCAAATTCAGTTAGTAGTAAGTAGCAAAGAATCAGGAACTACCTTCTACTCGCTACCTGCTACCTTCTGACTAAAGCGACCGAAGAATCTTTATCCTTGCCCCCAGTGCATTCAGTCTCTCGATTATCCCCTCGTACCCCCGATTGATACTGTAGATATTACGGAGTGTCGAAACGCCTTCCGCGCCGAGCATCGCGATAAGAATAATGGCTCCGGGGCGGAGCGCAGGCGGGCAAACGACCTCGGCGGCTTTCAGTTTCGTCGGGCCGGTGACGTAGATGCGGTGCGGGTCGGCAAGAAGCGTCTCGGCGCGAAGTTTGTCCAGCTCCTTGTAATAGACGGTGCGGTTTTCATACACCCAGTCGTGGATAAGCGTTGTGCCTTTGGCTTGTGTCGCGATAACGGCGAAAAACGGCAGGTTATCAATATTGAGTCCCGGATACGGGCGTGACTCGATTTTCTCGGGAAGCGCGGTGAGTTTCGATGGATATGTCACGAGGTCGATAAGGTTCGTCTCGCCATTCGTCCCTTTGTATTTTTTCAGGATTTTATATTTAAAACCCATTTTCTCGAGCTTTAAGAGTTCCAACTCAAGAAAGTCAGCCGGGCAACGGTTAATGCGTATGCTTGATTTGGTGAGAATCGCCGTCGCGAGAAAAAACATTGATTCAATCGGGTCTTCGGAAAGCGGATACGACACGGATTCGTCTATCCGCTTCACTCCCATAATCGAGAGTGTGGTTGTGCCAATCCCGTCGATGCGCACACCGAGCTTCCGCAGGAAAAAACATAGTTCCTGCACTTGGTAGTTTGCCGAGGCGTATTTAATTACCGTTTCCCCGGGAATTTGCGCCGCGGCCATAAGCGCGTTTTCCGTCGCGGTATCTCCCGATTCGTATAAAATAATTTCGGCGGGTTTTAATCCCTTGTGTGTGACGAGATAATCCTTCGTGCGGGAGATGATGCGCGTACCGAATTTTTCGAGCGCGAAGAGATGCGGACGGACCGTCCGTCCTCCAAGCCTGCATCCACCCGGGTGGGGAATGGTGAACCGCTTTGACCTGTGGAGAAGCGGGGCAAGAAGCAAGATGATGCTCCGTGTCCGTTCGGCTGATTCGCGGTTCATCTTTTCAAGCGAGAGGCGTTCGGGAGGAACAATCTCGACGTTATTTCCCACCCAGCGCACCGAAACACCGATACTCTGGAGCACTTCGATAACACGGTGCACCTCTTCAATGCGAGGCATATGTTCAAGCACCGTCTTGCCGTGATTGAGGAGTGAAGCGCACAGGAGTACCACCGCGCCGTTCTTTGAGGTTCGGGTAACGACGGTGCCGTGAAGCTTCTTACCGCCCTCGATGCGGATATTGAGGGACTTGTCGGAAAGCTTCAGCACGTCATGGTCCAAGACGGCGCTGATGCGGGAAAGTGTATCGGTAGAGAGATTCTGCTCGCCGGTTTCGATGCGGGCGATGGCGCTTTGGCTGGTTTTCAGCTTCTTGGCAAATTCGGACTGCGAAAGCCCGCGCTCTTCGCGCAGGTCTTTGATAAGCAGGCCGATGTGTTTGAGGCGGTTTGATGGCATGCCGAAAAGTATATCATATATGGTATATAAGTACCAATCTCCAATCTAACCGCAAAATATGAGGAAAGACATAGCTTGCCTGCCGAAATGTCCAAAATTCTGCTGCAAAATGAGTCTTTCTCGTCAGCGTATCACCACAAGAGTACTTCCAGTTTCTAATCGCTTCGCTCAAGAAACATAGGTCGCTCGATATGCTTCCTCAAAATCCTCAATTTTCGCACGAATTTTGGACATTTCACCTAGGCATTAGATTGGAGGTTGGTACTAAAGAAAAGTGGGAGACATATGAAAAAACAAAAGCCGCTCCGGTTCAAACAGAGTCGACTTCAATACGTATGAAGCGTCTAGCCGGATATCTGTATTGCCAAGGGGTCCCACTCAAGAAAGCGGCGAAGCAAAGCTTCGTAATCCGGGTCTGCGAACAGATACTCGCTTGGTGGAGGAAATCCGTTGCCACCGTTCGGGTGGCGATAGCGGACTTCAAACAGTGTATTTCCTGGCGTGATGGTGTGGTAGAGCTGGTTGACTTCAAAGAACCCGAGATGTTTTGGCGACCGAAAAGTGCATAACGTTGTCATTGTGAGCCTTTCTGTATTTGTTTAAGGCTACACGATGCAGGTTCCTTGTCAAATCGTATTGATTTTCGACAACGCCTGCTATACCCCCACACCAAACTTGTCGCTAGTTTGGTGTGGGGGTATAGTGCTAGTATTGTCTTCCATCCGTATTTCGTTTTGAATTCGTAGTTCGTATTGTATGAGTTTCTTCACCCCAAAACTCGGCATTGACCTCGGGACCGCCAACACCCTCGTGTTCGTGCCGGGGAAAGGCATCGTGCTGAATGAGCCGTCGGTGGTTGCCGTGTCCGAACAGGATAACCGGATTCTCGCGGTCGGCATTGACGCGAAAAATATGGTGGGAAAAACACCGGAGTCAATCGTTGCGTACCGGCCAATGAAAGACGGCGTGATTGCCGACTACCGTGTGACCGAAGCGATGCTTCGGTATTTCATCAGTAAAGCGCTCGGCAAATGGAACATCTGGAAACCGGAGGTGCTTGTTTCCGTTCCCGCCGGCGTTACCTCCACGGAGCGTCGCGCGGTTATAGAGGCGGCGATTAAAGCGGGTGCGAAAAACGCCTATGTTGTAAAGGAGCCGATTCTCGCCGCCATTGGGGCGGGTATTCCCATTCACGAACCGGCGGGCCATATGGTCGTGGACATCGGCGGAGGGACGACCGATGTCGCTGTGATTTCGCTCGGAGGCATTGTTTCCTCCACATCCGTGAAGTGTGCGGGGAACCGCATTGACGCCGCCATCGCCGACTACATCAAGAAAACCTTTAACCTTGGCATCGGCGACAAAATGGCCGAGAATATTAAAATCGAAATTGGTTCAGCTGTTCCGCTTGAAGAAGAACTCTCTATTCTCATCAAAGGACGTGATTTTGTGACTGGACTCCCACGTACCGCGGAGGTAAAAACTAATGAAATTGTCCGTGCTATCAGCAGGGAACTGCGTGAGATTATCAAGGCGCTCAAAGACGTGCTTCAGGAAACTCCGCCCGAACTTTCCGCGGACATTATCGACCGGGGCATCATTATGACCGGCGGTTCGTCTCAGCTCCGTAATTTTCCCGAGCTTGTCTTCCGCCGGACGGGCGTGAAGGCGACACTCGCGAAAGATGCCTACTTTTGCGTCGCGAAAGGAACCGGCATTGCACTTGAGCATCTCGATACATATAAAAAGACAATTATTGCGAAACGATAGTGTGTGAGTATACTGTGGTTTGTCCAATAGGGTCAGACTACACAAGGGAGGTGGTTTTCGAGGCCCATACGATATCACACAAACCTTAACGAGGCGCTTGTTGTGGAACGTATCGTACGATTCGCTAATCATCGAAAGCCGATGGCTTCTTGTACACTCGCGTCGCGCGCGCAGTGTATGAGAAGCCTTTTTTCTTTTGGTATACTACCGTTATGATTGAATCGCTTACTCACCACGCATACGGTATCGCCGGTTCGGCCGATGCCATTGTTCCGAAAGTACTCCTCTTGCTTGAGAAGAAGCTTGGATACAAAACGAGAGACAATCCCGACTTCCGCCTGGAGTCGTTCGAAGTATTCGGTATCGGCGAAGCCCGCGCGCTCAAAGAGTCGGCAGAGCGGAAAGCGGTAACGGGAGGAAAGAAAGTATTTGTTATTTCGGCTCGAGGTGTTACCTCCGAGGCGCAGAACGCGCTCCTTAAAATGTGTGAAGAAGCGCCGGAGGATACGCATTTCTTCCTTATTGTCCCCGTGTTCGAATCGCTACTTCCGACGTTACGTTCCCGACTTTTTCTTATTCGCGATGACGGCACAAACAACGGAGAGGATACGCTCGAAGCGAAACACTTTCTCGCGAAATCCATTTCGGAACGGCTGGGCCTGATACAGAAAATGCTTAAAGCTCTGGAGGGCGAGAAAAAAGAAAAGGAAGATTCGACCGAGGTCCTGCTTGAAAAGGGTCGGATTCTTGGATTTCTCGACGCGCTTGAACGGAAGCTCGGCGAAGATACGGCGACGAACGCGAACGCGCTTACGGAAGTGCTTGAAGTGAAAAAATACAGTCGTGACCGCGCGCCGTCGCTTAAACTACTTCTCGAACACCTAGCACTTATTTTGCCTAGGGTGGAATAACTGAAATCTTGTGATAGTATGTAGTGGAAATTCTAATCACAAATCCTAAATTCTAAACAAATTACAAACTTTCAAATTCTAAAAACTTATTTACTTTTTGATTTTGTCATGTATATGTTGTCTCGGATTTAGATATTAGGATTTAGAATTTTAAGAAAATGCCCTACAATTTCTCGACATTTAATACGAAAGCGAAAGAAGTGCACGACTGGCTTGGCAAGGAGTTCGGGGGTCTTCGGAGCGGACGCGCGACGCCCGCAGTGCTTGATGTGGTGCTCGTGGAGAGTTATGGCACCAAAATGCCGATTAAGCACGTGGCGACCGTATCCATTGAAGACGCGCGAACCCTCCGTATCACGCCGTTCGATACGGCAGCGTCAAAGGAAATAGAAAAGGCGATTACCGCGGCCAATTTGGGACTTTCGGTTTCCGTGGACGATAACGGCGTGCGCGCGCATTTTCCCGACCTTACCTCCGAGCGCCGCACGGCGCTTATGAAGGTTGCCAAGGAAAAGCTCGAGGCTGCTCGTATTCACATGAGGCAGATACGCGATGAAATCATCAAAGAAATCGAGGAGAAGGAAAAAGAAGGCGGTATGGGCGAGGACGAAAAATTCCGTCTAAAGAAAGAATTGGACAAGATGAGCGAGGCGGAGAACAAGAAACTGCAGGATGCGTTTGAACGGAAAGAGAAGGAAATCACGAGCTAATCACCAATACCCAATAATCAAACCGAACTGACACCATCTGATTGGTGTTTGGTTAGTACACTATGACAGTCATTTTGTTTCTCATCATTCTCGGCGCTCTCGTCTTCGTGCACGAGCTCGGCCATTTTATCTCCGCTAAAAAAGCGGGGATTCGTGTCGATGCGTTTGCGTTGGGTTTTCCGCCCAAGGTGATTGGAAAGAAAGTAGGGGAGACGCAGTATGACCTCAACCTGATTCCGTTTGGCGGGTACGTGAAGATTTTCGGCGAAGATGGAGACGCAGTAGCCGGCGAAGCCGTAAGCGAAGAAGACAAAAAGAGAAGTTTTGTCGCGAAACCGCGCTATATCCAGGCTATCGTGCTCGCATCCGGCGTATTCGGCAACATCATCTTCGCGTGGCTTCTCATCTCAATTGGTTTTATGTCGGGTATTCCGTCCGCCGTGACCGGACGGTATGCCAACCATGTGCAACATCCTGCTTTAACGATAACATCGGTATTACCAGATTCTCCCGCCGCGCGTGCAGGACTCCGTTCGGGTGACCGTATCCTCGCGCTCTCCGACCCAACGCGCCTTTTCAAAGAAACCGATGCGGATACGGCTCGGGAATTTATTTCCATTTCAAAAGGAGCCCTGACGCTTGAGTACGGGAGAGGACAGGAAACACTACAAACACAAATTGAACCCGTTTCAGGCATCGTCGAGGGCAAAGTAGCTATCGGCGTCAGTCTCGATACGATAGGCGTGGTGAGCTTCGGATTTTTCCGTTCGCTGTTCGAAGGTGCGCTGATGACGTGGGACCTGCTTCGTGAAGTGACGGTCGGACTTTTCGGATTTCTAAAAGAAGCGGTACTCGGCCAGGCAGACCTTAGTTCGATTTCGGGTCCGGTCGGCATCGCAGGGCTTGTTGGTGAAGCGCGTGTGCTCGGTGTCGTCTATCTCCTGTCTTTCACCGCATTCATTTCTATAAATCTTGCGGTCATTAATCTTTTGCCGATACCCGCTCTCGATGGTGGCCGGCTTCTCTTCCTCGCTATCGAAGGGTTTACGCGGAGGACCATTCCGGCCAAGTTTACGCGTATCGTGAACACCGGCGGATTTATCCTGCTGATTGCGTTTATGCTGTTTATCACCTATCGGGATATTGTAAAACTTTTTTAGCTTTTCTTTTTGTCTTGTCATTCCCGCGTAGGCGGGAATCCAGAATTAAAAAAGAAAAGCGGCGTTCCTTTCGAAACGCCGCGACGAGGACACCGGTCTGCTAGTTAAATCGGCTTGCTGTTTTGCGCCAATTCCACTGCCTCTTGTGGGTTGCCAGCAGGGAATAGTCGGGGGTCGATTGCGTCAAAGATAGTCTTGAAGACTGACAGTGGAGCAAAGATACAGTAATCCTGTGGAAAGAATCGACCTGGACGGTCATCGTCCGTAGCCGCATTCTTTGCCACTTGGCGTGCATGAATCTCGATAGTAACGGTGTAAGTTTCCTTTTCCGCATCTATTTCTGATTTCATGATTCGAGCAAGAGGAAGCTTTTTGCCGCGAGATCCAATGTCGTTCAATCCGATGTAATTGTTGACAGTGGCACATTGCTTCAGACTGGCGTGAAGTGCTCCGATAGCGTCAGACGGGACGCCGGCGACTTTCAATGAGACGTACATAACATACCTTTCAGTTTGGCAGACACAGTCTGCTCTGGTTTGTGATTCCTGGAACGTCCAGGGTTTCCGAGGTTTATTATCAATGAGAAGTCCGATTTGTCAAGTATCGTATAAAGTGAGCGTTATCTGCTATGATTAGACGAATTTTAAATTAAACACCCCCACCTCAATCCTCCCCTCTGAAGAGGGGAGGAGGAAAGAATACATGCGACAATCACACCTCTTCACCAAAACCCGCAAAGAAGCTCCTTCGGACGAAATCGCGAAGAACGCACAGCTCCTTATTCGCGGAGGCTTTATCCATAAGGAAATGGCTGGGGTGTACTCGTATTTACCGCTGGGGCTCCGGACACTTGCC
>SIBZ01000005.1 GCA_009694955.1 Candidatus Tayloriibacteriota bacterium
ATTTCGTGACCTCAATTTTGTGACCCCACGGGGAGATTCGGTCGCTACTCGACCAGTACATCTTTCCCATTTCTTCACGATATGAATCGCTCAGAAATATGGGAGAAGGTCTTCGACTCCACGACGCGACCATACGGGGAGGCGGTCACTGATAATTTTCCACTGAAAATTTCCGCGACCCCGACTAGCTAGTCGGGGCGGTTTAGCGTTTGTTATGTAAGGTGTATACTTATACTATGAACCTGCGAATCTCATCACTTGCACTATTTTGGGCTGGTGTCCTTATGTTTGGCGTGATTATTCTTTTGGGAGGTCTGGCAGAGACAGTGAATAACTCCGTTTTCGATACGTTTTTTGCCGTTCTGGTTGCTTCAGGGATATTGTCGTTACTCGCAAGTTTCGTCCAGGCGTGGAGGTCAAAAGACAATCGTATTCTCCTTTCGCTCGCCCTTCTTGGGGTGCTGGTTGATGTTATCTTTATCGCTGTCGCTTTTTCGGGTGTTGCAGGTGAAGCAACGCTGATGATATTTTTCCTGGCCCTTCCTATTTCAGTCCTTACCACCCTCTTTTTCCTTATCCTATATCTACTCGCCCGGAGACGGGTAGCCAAAACAGTACCAACAGAGGCTACTTCCGCCCCTCTCTCACTGGATGAGGCTGTCAATTCGGGTCAAGCTCGGCCGACAGGGCATGGTCTCGGAATGAAAGTTCTTGTAATCGTTTTTATATCGGGTCTTGTGGCATTGATTCTCGCGTTTGTATTTCGCGAACTTCCTTTTGTCGAAGGATATAGCAATCTATTCCTTCTCCGACTAACTCCATTGTTTGCCGGTATGGTCATAGCTTTCCATTACCTGAAGCGGGGAGTGTCTCCACTTGTCAGAGGTGCATCCGCAATTTGTCTGGTACTCCTCTTCGCTCTTGCAGGTTATTTGTTTTATACGTTCCAAGTGCGCTGGAATGAGTTCAAGGCTGGAATACCCTATACACCGCAATTGCCTGCATCTATGTCTACGAATATATCTACAAACACAGATGTATTATCCGTAAAGGGACTACTTCCAGTCGAAGGTGCCCCGGTTGATGACCTTGAAAGATGGAAAACCTATCGCAATGAGAGGTATGGGTTCGCGATACAATATCCCTCGAGAGGGTGGGAGGTTACCATGAGGGGTAACGGCGAAGCCGTGCGAGCAACCACTCAAGCCGAAGTCTTTACCATAACAACGACTGACGGCACTGAGGATAGTGTTGCTTTTGATATCGCTACGCTTGGTTCCGACCGACTTGGAAGTTATTATGCGTCGGCAAAGAATGTGTCTGACTATCTAAAACTAATACCCGCAACAGACCAAAACGGAAGGACCTTACGAAAATTTATACAAATGATAACCGTTGATGGACAGGAGGCGTATTGGTATCAGACCTATGTTTGGGCGGTTGCTAAACAGAAATATGTTTGGTCGTCGAAGGTTTATTGGCAGCATGGGAACGATATCTACGAAGTCAGCATCAGCGACCCACTCGCCAACGCTGTTTCAAGTCAAATTCTATCAACATTCAAATTCACGAAATAATTTCTTATTTTGACTATAATTCCGCCTGCCGATTCCTCTCGTGTTAAAGATTAACAGTCAAGGATTTTTATAGGGATCCTCTCTTTTAATCATCATAGTCGTTGTTCTTCTCGTTCTGTGGCTTATCTTCGGCTATAACCGCTTTATCACGCTCGTTAACCGCGCCAAGGAGGCGTGGAGCGACATTGATGTCCAACTCAAGCGTCGTTACGACCTTATCCCGAACCTTGTCAGCACGGTCAAAGGCTATGCAGCGCATGAGAACAACGCATTTGAAAAGGTGACGCAAGCTCGCGCCGCTGCGATACTCCTTACGACCGAAGTTGCCGTCGCGGAAGAACCGAAGGAAGAAAAGGAAGCTGCGGGAATGCCGGGTGGCATGGGCGGAGGGATGGGATATTAAGAAGAATATAGAATATAGAATATAGAAAAAACCTCCCCGACTAGCTAGTCGGGGAGGTTTGCCGTTTGTTCATGATACAATTTTCCTATGAAAAGAAAGAAGCAGAGAAGACAAGTAGGCGAAGACGAGATTATGCGTTATATCGCCAAGTTGCTTCGGGAGAGTTTAGACGTCCTAAAGACTTTTTTAAGCCCAGAACGGATTGTTTTGCTTGAACGCAGAATTGTTCGCCTCGAATCAAAAGTCAGATAATTCACCCATACCCCGCCACAAGTTGAAAGGATTGCAATGGTTTCGTTTGAGATATAGGCTTTACTCCATGAATAAAAGACAAGGCCTCGGGCCCGTCGCTATCATCGTTATTCTCGCCATACTTATTGGTGGTGGGTATGCGCTCTACAAATATTCCTCGCGCACATCGAGTGCCGCGAAGGACATAACTCTCTCGCAACTACGGAACGCCTCTATACCAGACTTTGCCTCGTCGGGTGAAGGAACTACCACATTAACGAACGGCAAGTGGAGTTATAACCAAGGCAACCTCCATTTTTCCACGGAATTGAATACAGCGACATCCTCATACGCATACGGCGATTTGAATGGAGACGGAGCGCTGGATATGGCAGTGACCTTTGTTGAGAATACCGGGGGGAACGGATACTTTAATTACCTAGCGGTTTTTGTGAATCAAAAGGGCACCCCGCACTATATCGCATCGGCGTCTTTGGGAGACCGGGTCACCATCAACAAAATCTCAATTGATAACGGAACGATTTTAGCCGATATCCTTACTCAAGGACCAAACGAGGGGTTGTGTTGCCCCACGTTCCACGAGATTATCCAATATGCAGTAGTCACCAACTCACTTGTCGAAATCGGTGTCATTGCGCCAGAAAGTACACAGTCTTTCGGTGTCCCGATTGTCACCGGAGCGCACGCAAAGAATGCGCCTACAAGCTGGATATATCATAACAACACCTACGGGTTTGAACTCGCTCTGCATCGACGTTTTTTTCTTGAGCCGAACAGCATAAATGATCACATCGATCTTTCCTTCAAGAGTTTTTCAAGTCCGGTTAGGCAGGGGATATATATTTCTCCGTTAGGTACTACATCCGCTCAAACGTTCGAAACGTATGTGAAGCAGCATCCGATCACCGAGCCGAATTCCGGCAAGGTAATCCCATTTTCAGGCTTCAAAGAGGAATCTCTCGGAGCCTACACGTTCTATCATCTGCCGGGGGAATGGTATCTTGGTTTCGTTTCGCAGGATTACTATCTTCTTCATGGCGGCAATGTGTGGCGGTTTGGCGCGTCGGCACAAGGAGTGGATTACGACAACCGTAGTCTCTACGGGGAAAATGATGAAGTTCATGTTGCGCTTAAAAAATCTCTTACGACTCTTAAATTTGCAAAATAACTGAGGTGTAAAAGTGATTTTTGTGGTATACTTTTAGCTGTTATATCCACTTACTAGTAACTATTAACTATGAATCCTCTCTATATGGGCATCGGTATAATCATTCTTCTCGTTCTGTGGCTTATCTTCGGCTATAACCGCTTTATCACGCTCGTTAACCGCGCCAAGGAGGCGTGGAGCGACATTGATGTCCAGCTGAAGCGCCGCTACGACCTTATCCCGAACCTTGTCAGCACGGTAAAGGGCTACGCCGCGCATGAGAATAATGCGTTTGAAAATGTCACTAAGGCGCGCGCGGCCGCGATGGGAGCGGGCAATCTTGCCGACAAATCACAGGCGGAGTTGGGACTTACCGGAGCTTTGAAATCTATCTTCGCCATTGCCGAAGCCTACCCGGAGCTCAAAGCCAACACGAACTTCCTTCAGCTTCAGGGAGAACTTTCTGACACGGAAGACAAGATTCAGGCTTCGCGTCGTTTCTACAACGGCACGGTGCGCGACCTCAACACCTCGGTAGAGACCTTCCCGAATAATCTCATTGCGGGATTCTTTAAGTTTGAGAAGCTCGAATTCTTTGAATTGGAAAATGAAAACGCCAAAGAGCCGGTGGAAGTGAAGTTTTAATTGAATCTCTAATCAAGCGCGAACATAAGAGCTCTAATAGCACTAATAAGATGGCCGACTTGGTTGAGAAGGAACTTAGTTATCAGGTTAACGGCGTTTTGTTCGATGTCTTCAATGAGTTAGGGGGAGGTTATCCTGAAAAGTATTATCAACGAGCTATTAGTCTTGCTTTAGGAAAAAAGAAAATTAAGTTTCAGGAACAGCTCATGGTGCCATTGGACTATGAAGGTTCTTCAATCGGTAGGTTCTTTATTGATTTTCTTATAGAAGGCAGATTAATTCTTGAGATAAAATCAGCGCCGAAACTCTATCCTCGTGATCAAAAGCAAGTATTGTCATATCTTCAACGTCATAATATCCAGATTGGGATATTGGCAAATTTTCACCGGCAGGGCTTACAAGTCAAACGTATACTCCGTGGCTCCGTTCGAGATAATTCGAGTTCTTAAATTCGAGTAGTATTAGAGATTATGTCAAGCCTCTACACGCATCAATCTCAAAACGTCTTTAAGACATGGCTTCTCATGTCCGTCTTTTTCGTGATTATTATTTTCCTCGGTTGGTTTCTCTCCCAGTATTACGGTAACCCCGCGATTCTCTACTGCTTCTTCATTTTCAGCATCGTGATGAATATCGCAAGCTACTGGTACTCCGACAAAATCGTACTCGCAATGAGCGGAGCGAAGCCAGCGGAGAGGGGAGAGTTCTTTGACCTCTATACCGTTACGGAAAATCTGTCCATCACGGCTGGACTTCCGATGCCTCGGCTCTATGTGATTAACGACCCCGCGCCGAATGCATTCGCGACGGGACGCAACAAAGAACACGGTGTCGTCTGCGCGACAACAGGACTTCTGCAGATACTAGACCGGAAAGAGCTTGAAGGCGTCATTGCTCACGAGCTCTCCCATATCGGCAACCGCGACATTCTCATCTCGACAGTCGTCGTCGTGCTTGTCGGTTTCATCACACTGCTCGCCGATTTCTTTACACGCTCTATGTTTTTCGGAGGAGGGGACAGGGATAACCGCCCTGACGGCAGACTCGGAGCTATTCTGATGATTATCGGTATTGTTCTTACGATTCTTTCTCCGATTATCGCGACGCTGATGCAACTCGCCATTTCACGCAAACGAGAATTTCTCGCCGATGCTTCCGGTGCACTCCTCACTCGCTATCCCGAAGGGCTCGCTTCAGCGCTCAAGAAGATTTCGGAGTATAGTCGCCCGATGGCGAAAGCGAATCATGCGACGGCACATCTTTTTATCGCCAATCCTTTCGGTAGGAAAGAAGATGGCTCCGTTGGTTTTTTCACAAAAATTTTCTCTACGCATCCTCCAGTAAAGGAACGCATTGAGGCACTGATTGGGCGATAAGCCGATTAAGCTTTTTGCCAAAACTTGATACCACTTCTTTCTGGATTTACCAGATTGACACCCTCCCAAACCCTTGTAAAATCTCTCCAGCGTTCTTTTGAAATATGGTTTTTCAGGCTGAACGCGTCGACCAAACCCACATAAGATTACTATGATACAAAACTTACGCACCCTGTTTATCGCCCTGGACGGATGGCTCACTTTTTTTGTGAAGTTGTGGGTATTCCTCGCAATCGACACGATCGTCGGCATCTTCATGGGAAAGTTGAATAACATGAAAGTGTTGGAGGAGATCATCCTTAGTCCCCGCGCTAGCTTTGCCGGGTGTTCAATTGGCCTCTTTCCCCTCAACTTCGTTCTAACCACAAAGGCGGAAGTGGTACTTGCGGTGTATAGCGCCGGTGTGCTTCTTGTCTGGTACTTCGTGGTTGGGGTGGATGCTCACGCGAAGGCTACCAGCGCTAAGTAAAAGCCGAGGATTTCTCTTGCAGTGACTTCGGGTCGCTGCTTTTTTTATATAAAAAAACCACTCAAAACTTGGTAAACAAGTCTTGAGCGATTCGACGCTTTCTTCATTCGTTACTTCTGAATCCTCGCGATGGCAACCTTTGTTGCCTCAATGCCCTTTCCGGCAAGCTTGGCGCCCTCGGCGGCCTTTTCCGAGAGTTGGTTGCCGACCTTCCTCGCCGCTTTCGGTTCGTAAACCATAAAGATGGCAAAGCAGGCAGCAAAACCGATACCAAACCAACACAGTCTAGAAAACATCTTCATATAAAATCTCCCACCAAGTTTATTGTTTAATGAGTATGTGACGCAGGTTTTAGGCTCCGAAATAGGGCCTAAAACCTGCGTCAAACAACAACATAAACTTCGGCTCTACGCTAGGTCTAGCATATAACGACATGAAAGTCAACGGATAGCAATAGTGACATGTGGATATCTTTATGATGATTCAGGACACTCTTTTTGTGCTACGATAGAGTCGTAATGGAAGAAGAAACGCCTAAGTTTTCCTCGGGTCCGCAAGCGCTCCAGTGGAAGCGTTTAAGACGACTAAATCTTGAAGGGGTACGTTTGCAGTACCTCACCAGTGTGACGGTGTTTGACCGGTTTTTCTCTGCGACGGTTCTCCCGCTTCTGCCCAGCTCTTTATCTCCCAACCGGATTACGATTTTTCGGTTTATCTCCATTCCGTTTATTCTCGTGCTCTTGATATTAGGATATGACCTCGCGGGGACGATTCTGTTTGTACTTGCGGCTCTTTCGGACGCGCTTGACGGCGCACTTGCGCGCACACGGCATCGTATCACCAAATGGGGCATCGTCGCGGACCCGATTGCCGACAAATTGCTCATTGGCTCGGTGGCACTACTCGTACTGTGGAAACATCTTGGCTGGCCTTTGACGCTCGCGCTCGTATCCATTGAACTCGTCTTGGCCGGCTCGGCATATATCCGGTATAGCGGGAAGCTGATGCCCGCGAAGACGGTAGGGAAGATGAAAATGATTCTGCAATGCGTCGGTGTCAGCTTCGTCCTGCTCTACGGCATCATCCCGAATCCCTCCTACCTTCTCACCGGACAGTACATTCTGTACGTAGCGATTCTGTTCGGGTTGTTGTCGCTTTTTGTGTACCGGTCTATATAAGTTGAAAGTAGAGCGATTTAAGTTTAGAGTGGAGTACATAGAGTTTCCCGACACACTTTCGTGTCGGGAATACAGCTCTTTTTTCTTAACCTCAACCGGAAATGAAATGAAAGGAGTAGCTTATGAGCTACCATAACGCGACAGATACATACCTTACAGAACACGGCGGGCCGCCGACATGCGGCGCATGTAACCAGGAAATGTTTGCGATGGACGACCATGGCAGGTTCGAATGCGAATGTGGTCAAGCACTCGAGACTTTTAGGCAGGTACCGCCTGTCCCGATTACGATTCCGCAAGTGGATGTTACCGGAATGAGCGACGCTGAAAAGGTAAGGATACCACCTATGAACAGGCTTCGCGGCAAGCCAACCGCGGCCGAAGCCAGACTTTTTGAGTTCCTCCTCCAAGGACCGGCGGGGCTGGATGACCCAAAATATTTGGAAGCAACAAAGGCTCTTGAGCGGGAAAGAAGGGAAGGCTGAACAAGCCTCCCGGTTCATAAGGCGTCTTGAGTGAACCTCAAGACCCTTTTTGTATTCAAGAAATCACAATTTTATGTTAAGGTGGTCTTGTTTCGGGCTGTGTCTCTTTTGACCGCCCGATGGAGAGATGCCAGAGCGGTCGAATGGGCCACCCTGGAAAGGTGGTATATCCGAAAGGGTATCGAGGGTTCGAATCCCTCTCTCTCCGCCAAAATTCGAACTTTTTTTGAAGCCAATCCTGACGAAGAAATCTGAACTGCACCCCGCCACAATAGGTCTGGCAAAGGAGGCTGGGTGATGGTCTCGCTTGGGCGGAGGAGGGGTCTGGGGAGGAATCCGCGCGGACTGATTTCGGCGATTATTTCGTGCCAGAAGTCTGAAAAAGTGATAAAATGAAATCAAGTGAAAAAAAAGTTGTATTTATCATTGGGATTACTCCTTATTATTCTCCTATACGCAGGTTCTTTTGTTTTTTCATACAGCCGCATTTTGAAAAGCAGCGATCCCCTTCTTATTACAGACGTTGCTCGCCTTGTTCCTCTGAAAGTCCACCGAGTAGATACGTTAGACAATGTTGAAGATTTGAAAAAAGTTCTTGTCGAAGCAAGAGAGAAAAAGTTAAAAGTTTCCATTTCCGGTAGCAAACATAGCCAAGGTGGTCATACTTACTACCAAGACGCGATAGTTTTGGATATGTCCTCTTTTAATAAAATTCTTGACCTTGATATTGAAAATAAAATTATCCGAGTCCAAAGCGGTGCAAAATGGAAAGATGTTCAAAAATATATAAATCCTTACAAACTTGCCGTGAAAGTAATGCAGTCGTCATATGTTTTTACAATCGGCGGCACATTAAGCGCAAACGCTCATGGTAGAGACTTAGATCGGTCTTCCGTAGTAGAAACCGTAAGATCATTTAGGCTCCTTAACGCCAATGGAGAAATTTTGAATGTTAGTCGAACAGAAAATCCAGAATTGTTTAAGTTGGTTATTGGGGGTTACGGACTTTTCGGTGTAATTCTTGATGTTGACATTGAACTTACAGATAACGAAATCTACGAGCAAAAATCGGTCGTAATGGACTATAAAGACCTTCCTGAATACTTTCAGAAAAATATTAAGGGTAATCCCGAGGAGGAAATGATGTTAGTAAGACCATCAATTACAACTGATACATTTTTACGAGAGCTAGTGGTAGCTACATGGAATAAGACTGACAAAACTAAAGAAGGCATTTATGATCTTACTGAAGAAGAAAATGTGATGCGCGACAAATTTATTTTCGGTCTATCGCGTAAGTATACTTGGGCAAAAAATTGGAGGTGGGATTTACAAAAGAAAATTGAAACTGGTGTCGGAGAAGCGAGGATTATGTCCAGAACTAATGCCATGCGCCCGCCACTTGCTCCCTTAGAATTGCTCGACTATTACTCTTCGGGTGACACAGATATACTTCAGGAGTATTTTATCCCAGTCAAAAATTTCGTACCGTTTATGGATGAATTTCGAGATATCCTTTTGAAAGATAAGGTGAATACTATTAGCTTTACTATTCGCTATGTAAAAGCGAATAATGAGACCTACATGGCGTACGCTCCAACGGAGGATGCTTTTGCCATAATTTATATGAGCAATGTTGCTTTATCAAAAAAAGCTCAAGAAAAGATTGAACAGACAACTCAAAAAATTGTGGATACGGCGATAAATAATTCGGGCACCTATTATTTAACCTATCAGCTATATCCAACAAAAGAACAAATGAGAAAAGCATATCTGAACACAGATGTATTCTTTGCGAAAAAACTTCAATACGATCCAAGCGAAATGTTTGTGAACAAATTTTATGAAAAATATGCAAAATAAGAAGAGTATCCGTAAAAGAATTTTGTACGCTTTTCTCACTTTAATTATTTTGACATTGGGCTATTTTTCTCTTTATGAACCGAATTATGGCGGCCTGATTAAAAAACAAGATAAGGTTCTCGTATTCGCTCATAGAGGTTTTGGTAATCTCGCGCCAGATAATAGTTTAGTAGCGGCTAAACTTGCCATGCAAAGTAATATGGATGGTGTTGATGTTGATGGACAATTTAGTGCTGATAACGAAGTAGTCGTTTTTCACGATTTGAGTGTTGATCGACTTACAAATGGGACTGGAAAAGTAAGTAGCAAAACTATTGCTGAATTATTAAAATTAGATTTAGCAACAAAATACGGCAAGGGTTTTGAAAACGCTTACGTCGCGACCCTCGATGATTTTGCACGGGAAATAACTCCGAGTGGGATTCTGATGGTGGAGTTAAAAGTGCCAAGTAGTAAAGATACAGGGATAGAGAAACGCGCGGCAGAAATTATAAAAAAATACAACGCATATGAAAATGTATATTTAAGCTCTTTCAACCCACTAGTTCTCTACCGTCTCAAAAAAATTGACCCTCGAATCCGAACCGTCTTTATTTTTATGGATACCAATTGGAATCCTGAACTTATAGCTGAAATTAAAAAAGAAGATTTAGTTAACCTGCCGTGGTTTTTGCGTAACGAAACTATTAGGCGAGTAATTAGAAATATTGTTAAACCTGATGCGTTGAGCGTGAACAATGAGGTAGACGAAGAGACCATTGATGCTCTCATTAAGAAGGGATACCCTATTTTCCTTTGGACGATTGATGAGGAAAGCCGTTTAGAGTGGGCGTTGAACAAAAAACCTTATGGGATAATTTCCGATGAACCAATAATCACTAAAAAATTACGCGATGGAAAAGAATAATGGTTTGCAAATGCGATGGCTTCTTATCTCGCAGAATTTAATTCTGTTTGGTTCGAGTATGGTTTTTCCATTCTATGTGATTTTCATTAAAGAAGTTGGCGCAAGTTTCGCCCAGTTTGGTTTTTCTTATGCACTTTTTACGATTAGCTCCGCACTTATGCATAACTTTGCTGGACGCCTGACTGATCGTTTTGGGAAATCACTTTTTCTTGCCATAAGCAGCTGGGGAACAGCTTTTGCTTTAGTATTTTTTCCGGCAGTAACAACAATTTATCAAATATATATCCTTCAAATCATTATGGGGATTTTTGGTGCATTCCAAAAAACAGCAGAAAAAACACTTATCGCCGATATAACTGATTACAAAGGACGAGGAAAACAAATTGGTTGCTATCATGCATGGACAACATTGTTTTCTGGACTTGCGGTTATTGTAGCTGGATATGCGATTGATCTATTCACGCTCGATATAATCTTTTACGCTGGTTCATTATCTATGTTTGTAAGTGGTTTTTTCGCGCTTAAAATCAATGACAAAAAATATGGCCTTTGATCTCTTTGGAATCCCCATACATGAATTTGACGTTGCGATAACCGACATTTTGCTTTTTATTGAGACGATTTTATTTTCATATTTTTTGTATCGAAGCCAATCAACTCAAATTATACTACGCCGTCTCCTTGTCTTGATGTCTTTTTCCCTTGGAATGTCTTCCTTAACGGGAGCTTTATTCCATGCTTTCTTTCCCGCAAAAGCGACCACGGCAGAAGGTTTTGCTGTCTGGATGTTTGTTGTGACTTCGATAGGGATTACCGCTTGTTTTGTGTGGTGTATAAATGCGCTGATACTCAAAGGGGTAAAGTTTTTCAAAACGATACTGCCATTTGTTGTACTGTATATGGTCGCTTTTATATATGTTATATTTTTTATAAATTATCAGTTCAAGACAATTATTCTTTTTTATGCGCCGCCGATGATTGTTCTCGCATTGGTATCATTGGTGAAATTTTTACGAGATCACAATCTTGCTTGGATCGGTGTGTTTACCGGCGTAATACTTTCATTTGTTGCTGCCACGATTCAATATTTACAGATTGGTATTCACCCTGTGTATTTTAATTTCAATGCTGTATACCATGTGATTCAAGGTATCTCACTCGCAATAATTTTCTTATCCTTCCGTTCAGTATTGAGAGAGACTTCTGGCATGAAATAATCGCCAAAATCAGACCCCTCTCCGTTTGCCTGTACGACGGTAATCGTAATATGTCCCGTCTTACTGGTTTTTATGTCCCTCACTGTGCCGGATTTGCCTGCATGCGTACCGTCAATAACTTTACATTGAGCACCATTTAGTTTATTTGATGCTTTGGTTATCATATTTAATATGATTATAGCGCAGAACTCGGATCTGGGTTCGCCTCGGTTGCCGTGAGGGTGAAGAAATGAACAACGCTAATAAACCACAAATGATATAATGAAAATGTTCTTTTCGTAGTCTGAAAAGGCGAAGCAAAACCAAAAAATTCCTCTCCATACGGCGGGAATTGTGTGTAAACGGGATGGCGGAGTCCGCATTGATAGTTTTAATGTATTGAAAATTTTGAGGAAAATTTATGCAACCAAAAAATCCGGAAGAGAAAAAACCAACCACGGAAATACCGCAAAGCGAGGTAGTTTCTAGTCAGCCACTACAAGAAGGAGGCACAGATAACACAAAACCGATAGAAACTATCCAGAGGAAAATTGATGATCGAAAGCAGATTGTGAAAGTAAGAGAACATCTCGGTATAGAAAGTGAAGATACGAAAATTAAATCCTTTATAGGCGAATTGCCAAATAAAGAAGGATTTATTGATTTTAGTAAGTTACAAAGAGTTGGAGATGGTGGCACTCATGATGTTTTTATTTATCCGCAAAATCCAACTTTTGTTATTAAGCTAAATCGAGGTGCCTTAGAAAAAGCACGCAGTATTGGACAAACTGAATTACCCCCCGAAGTGCGAACGAGGGCAGATGAATATGTGGAAGGCGAAAACAGTAAAAACGAACAATTATATAAACATTTTGGACAAGAACACTGTTTGCGTGAAAAAGTAATGGTACAAAAAATATGCGTTGAGCAAGAAGGCCTCTCGCAAAATATTGAGAGTGTAGTTTCGATACAAGAGGCGAGTGATATTTTTAAAGACCCTAATAGAAAAGATTTTAGTGCTGGCTATACCGAGCAAGACCCGTCAGTTGAAGAAAATAAAGAAGTATATGACAAAATGAATAGAGCCCTTTTAGGGGGTGGCGAATTTGATGAAAAAGACTTTTTGAAATTTAACGAAAAAGCGAAACCAATTTTTGAGTTGGTGGATAAGGATAGAGAATTTGCAGATTGCGTGAGGGAATTTTTATTGAGATTTAAGGAATACTTTGAAGTAACGGGTAAATTTATTGATCTAGCTGGTCAGGAAAATGTTCTATTTCTTCAATAAGCCGGGAAGTGGACTTTTAAACTTGGTAGTGTTGTTAAGGGCGAAAATAAACAAGTAATGGAAGAAGCTCTTGGTGCACTGGAAGAAAATCCAGAAATGTTGAATCAAGACGAAAAAATGCGAAATCAGCTTATGAATCAATTGACCTTCATCAGATTATTAAATGCTGCTGGGCAAAAAGTTGGCATGGGAAAGATTGTCGATGTAACATTAACAGAAAGACAATTTGAAAATTTGGATAAGGTAAAGTTTAAGAAAGAAGTTGGTACAGATAAAGCAGATCCGTAGTCTTGAGATTTTGGCGACACATTCTAAAACAAAATTCATTTCTGAAAAGAGGGTTTCGAATCTCGCCCGCATTCTTCCCCTACCAAAAGTATTTTTCTACTGAAAAATCTTTCAGTTCTGCCTCGCATCTTGCTCCGGCCTTGCGCTTGTGCACCACACAAGCTCACCCTCCTCCGGGCGGGAAATCTGCCGAGTCCGCATTGATAGTTTTAATGTATTGAAAAGGGTAAGAAAGACCAATCATTGCGACAATTCAAAAATTGGCTAATGTGCTTCGGGTTTCTCCCGACAGCTTTTGAAATAATTTTATGAAAAATAATCAAAAAGGTTTCATTGTCCTTTTGTTAATAGCCGTAATTGCAGTTCCTGCAATTATCTGGCTGGTCAGTTACAAAACACACCAGGCCAAGACTGTCACCACTAAAGTAGAAGTTGGTCTTCAGGCAAATACCACTTCTCGAAATGAAAATAACCCTATCACTATAAACGCACCCATTCCTGTAGTTAATCCGACTGTGGAAAGTGACTCCGTCTCTATTAAAAATAATGAAGCGGCGGATGAAATCAGGGCGAGAAATTTTGAATTATTACAAGCACCATATCCAATTACTTTTGGAGAGGCTTTAGATATGGCAAATTATGTATCAAAGTTAACCAAAATCAGACCAGCTTTTTTGCTTGCGATATTTCAAGAAGAATTGGCACTAGAGAAATTTGATATGTGCTATGTAACCAATCTTGAAACCGGTGATGGTATTAGGGTTACTGACAATCTAGTTAGACCAAAGACCATGCATCCAACCAGAGATGTTCCACCTTTTATTGATATTATGAAGGAATTGGGAAGAGATCCTTTGAATACCCTAGTTACTTGTCCGATGAGTTTTGGGTGGGGAGGAGCAATGGGGCCAGCAGACTTTATTCCTTCCACATGGATATTGTATAAACAAAAAATAGAGAGTATCACCAAAAAACCTGCCGACCCTTGGAATAGCAGTGATGCTTTTCTTGCGGCGGGATTATTTTTATCGGACACGGGAGCAAAATCAAAGACGTATTCCGGAGAATGGAAGGCGGCAATGATATACTTCTCTGGTTCCGCAAGTTCTCCTCATCATTTTTATGCGGACGGTGCTCTTAAGATTGCCGAAAAAATTCAAAAAGATATAGTAGTAATTGAAGCTGAATAAATTTACCCAAGCATAAATTATCGTAAAGTAAGGGATCAATCCCCGCTGTTTTATAGCACGTAGAGCGAGGGAAATGTGAATATCGGAATTTCCCCGTTTCCGAGCGAGGAGTTTATCTGTAATCATATACTATCTCCTCAAAACGGCAGGAATTGTGCGTAAACGGGATGGTGGGAACAAAACTATACAGTCAGCGGAGATTTTTCTAAATAAGAACGACCAGGTATCTTATGTGGCGGAATACCAATTAGCACAACTTCGGAAATTAAATCAACTGCTACGGACAAAAGTCAAATAACAATTGAGTATAACTCCACATATAACGGCGCGGCTGGATGGTCTGATCCTGTAAAAGTCACTTACAAAATTGAGAATGGAAAACTGGTAAAAGCCCAGTAATGAAGAATGTTAGGTATTCGTTTGGTGAATTCAGAATTTAACGCCAAAGAAAAATTTAAAATTGTTAATATGCTATACTGTCGCCATTATTTAATTTTAGTGCTAGCTGTATGCTTGAAGCGATGTACAAGAAATGTCCTCTTCACACCACGGACGCGGGACTGCTCGTCCTCCGAATCGGTGTCGGTCTCATTTTTATCGTGACGGGGTATATGAAGGTCTCTGACCTCGCGGGAACCGTCGCGTTCTTTGGAACGCTAGGATTTGCTCCGTTTTGGGCGTACCTCGTTGCGTTCGTTGAACTTATCGGCGGAGTCATGGTGCTTCTCGGTGTCTACACGCGCATTGCCAGCAAACTCCTCGCCATTATCATGATTGTGGCGGTCTATGTCATGAGGCATGACATGCAAACAGTTATGATGTCGTTCTCGGTTCTCTTCTCGACCTTAGCGCTCCATCTTGCGGGCGGCGGCAAGTACTCGCTTATGAAAGGTTGTTGTGGCGGCAAATGCGGCGGCTCCTGTGCTGAAGGTGGAAAGTCCTGCGGATGCAAAGGCGACTGCCAGTGCGGAAGCGGGACGTGTGAATCCAAGGAAGGTACCGACATGAAATGCGATGTCGGCGGAACCTGCGAAGCAACTCCCCACACACACTAACAAAAAACAAAAAACGCCGAGAGGCGTTTTTTGTTATCTTACCCCTAATTTTGTCTTTACAAGTCGCATACTATCTTCAAGTTCAGTAATACGGTTATCATGCGCTCGGAGGAGAAGGTTTTCAATACGGTCAAGACGTTTATCAATACCATCAAATCGCTCATCAACGGCTTCAAACCGAGCATTCATCTCAGCTTTCTTCGCGGTCTCGTCAAAGCCCCTCTTCACCATTCCCGCAAGGTCATCAATTGTCATTGCCTTCTTTGCCATAAGGGAATTATATCACCGTGCCTTCGACACGCAAACGTGAGTTGAAGAAACGGGAGGAGGGAGTAGTATAGATATGTGAAAAAGAGGCTAAGGAATTGCATATGGCTTTCATGTATAAAGAATATCAAGGCGACTACTCTGACCACTTTCAAGAAATGAAAGAGAAGATTTTGGCGTTATCCAGACGGAAACTTCAGATTGAGCATATCGGCAGTACGGCGGTGAAAGGTCTTGGTGGTAAAGGCATTATTGATATTTCTATTGGTATCAGGCACTGGAGTGAATCCAGTGATGTTTTGAAGATTCTAAACAAATTAGGTTTCAAGCATTTTCACGATAAAGAAAACAATACAATTTTTGTAAGTACCAAAGCGAGATGCGAAGAGGGGGAGTACCATGTTCACATCAGTAGAATTGGAACAATGAGATATACCCATACGCTGGAGTTTCGGGATTTTCTTCGCGCCCATCCTGCGGAAGTTAAGAACTACCAACAAATAAAGAAGGGAATTTTCAAAAAATGCAAAGGCGACCGTAAGCTCTATAAACAACTGAAAAACAACTATTTCATTAACCTCAAAAACTGTTTTTTGCCCTAGTTGCTGACAAAATTATTTGCTTATTCGCGAGAATAAGAAAATAGATATGGAATTAAAAGAGGGAAAAAGTTGAAGAAATAGAACAGGAGAGTAGTATAGTCCGTAATGTCCGACTATAAATCCATCATCAGCATTGTCGCGGTCATACTGACCATTGTCGGGTACGCGCCCTATATCCGAGATATCTTCCGGAGGAAGACGGTTCCGCACACCTTCACCTTTTTCATTTGGGGATTCGCGAGCCTCATTACCTACGCTCTGCAGGTCTTGGGAGGAGCAGGTGTCGGCTCATGGGTAACACTCGCCGCTTCGCTCATCTGCATTTTCATTTTCTTCCTCGGCCTCAAGTATGGCAACAAAGAGATTACCCATTCCGATGTCGTATTTTTCGTACTCTCGCTCGTCGCGCTATTCCTCTGGCTTGTGGTCAAACAGCCCGTTTGGTCTGTAATTCTTATAGTCCTCGTCGATATCCTCGGCTTCGTCCCGACGGTGCGCAAGTCGTGGAACAAACCCTATTCCGAAACGCTGTTCCTCTACGAGACCTGTGTCGTCCGGCACGCCCTGAGCGTCTTTGCTCTCCAGCAGTTCAACACCCTCACGCTCCTCTACCCAATCGTCTGGACCCTCGCCAATCTTATCTTTAGTGTTATTCTTGTCGTTCGCCGAGGGAAAATTTCTCCCTCCGTTCCGTCAATCGAAACCCCGATTCCTCTTATCTGATTTCGGTAAGAGCTCCTCTTTACTTGAGTAAAGAGGAGCTGGGGGGGTAGAAGTGATGCACGTATGAACACCACTAAGAAAGCGTTAAATTTCTTTGACGAGTTTCATCAAGGCACGGTGAACCGAGTCGCCCATATCATCGGCTTTGCCGGGTTGTTTTGCAGTATCTACAAACTCGATTGGAAATTGTTCGCTCTGTTTCTTGTCGTCGTTGAGGGCGGACATATCTACAACCACTTCGCGGGTATCAAGCATTATGACTTCCGGCCACACGTTACTTTTTGGCGCGTTTTTATCTTCATCGCCATTGTGGGCGTATTTTACCTTTTCAGCGAATATCTTTTGAAATAGATTTTCTTTTATGGAAAAACCAGCATCTGATTCTGGTTTTGTGCAGCGTATACCCTCACAGCTACAGCAACTTTTGCACAAAAGCTCTTGTCGGGGTATACTCTTGCGATATATATTTATGACCATACGACTGGGATTAACTTTTGATGACGTACTCCTTGAACCGCGCAGGACGGCGGTGAAGCGACAATGTGCCTTAGTTGCAACGCGCCTCTCTAAAGGGGTGCGTCTTGCTATCCCGCTTATTGCCGCCGCGTCCGATACCGTCTCGGACGCACGGTTTGCGATTGCTCTCGGAAAGCTTGGCGGCATGGCGGTACTCCATAGAAATGTCAGTCTCGAAGAGCAGGTACAAATGGTAAAGGAGGTGAAAGCGGCGGGAGTTACCGTTGGCGCGGCAGTTGGCCCGCTTGATGTTGCTCGCGCGGTGGCGCTCGCCGAGGCAGGAGCCTCGGTTATTTTTATCGACTGCGCGCACGCGCACGCTCCCGGCATTATCGCGGCGGCAAAGGAGATGAAAAAGAGATTTAAATCCCTCCACCCCCACTCAATCTCCCCCTCTAAAGAGGGGGAGAGGGTACCGACACAGCTTGTGGTGGGGAATGTGGCGACTAAAGAGGCAGCGAAGGATTTTCTCGGCATCGCAGATGCACTGAAGGTCGGTATCGGCCCCGGAGCGATTTGTACGACTCGCATCATAAGCGGTGTGGGCGTTCCGCAACTTACGGCGATTATGGATGTTGTCTCGGTTGCACAAAAGAAAGGCATTCCTGTCATCGCTGATGGCGGCATTCGTTTTTCGGGAGATATCGTGAAGGCACTCGCGGCGGGCGCGTCCAGCGTCATGATGGGTTCGATGTTCGCCGGTACGGAAGAAACTCCGGGAGAAATAATCACGGAGAACGGAAAGCAGTACAAATCCTATCGCGGTATGGGAAGTAAGGAGGCGTTGGAGAAGAGGCATGCTACTGATAGATATGCGGCAGAATCGAAAGACAGCACCACCTCGGTCTCCGGCCACTCCTCCTCAACTGAGGAGGAGAAGAGAAAGAAGAGCCATGTTGTAGAAGGTGTCACGGGAAAAGTCCGCTACAAGGGACCGGTTGCGGGTATTGTCGAAGAAATGGTTGGCGGCATTACAGCGGGCATGGGCTACATCGGCGCGGCAACTATAGAGGAGATGTGGAAGCAGGCGAGGTTCATCCAAATAACAGGCGCGGGTTTGCAAGAATCTCATCCGCATTCCGGATTTAAGCTGTAAACGATATGCAAAAGAGTGCGCACAAAGATACGATAGCGGTTTTGGATTTCGGCTCACAGTACAGTCACCTTATCGTGCGAAGAATCAGGGAGCTCGGCGTGTATGCCGAGCTTTTGGCTCCTGAGGTTTCTGCGGAAAAACTCGCGAAGTACAAAGCGATAGTGCTTTCCGGCGGTCCGCAAAACTTATCGGAATCTACGGCACTGAAGGCCGACCCGAAGGTGTATACACTCGGCGTCCCGATTCTCGGTGTCTGCTATGGATTACAACTGCTCGCGCATCAGCTTGGGGGAAAGGTAACAGCAGGGAAGAAGCGTGAGTACGGACCGGTGAGAGTTGAACTGTCGTCGAAGTCGGAGTTGTTTAGGGGGATGAAGACCACAGAGCACCCCTTCGCCTCGCAGACTCGGCACTTCCCCTCTAAAGAGGGGCAGATGGGGGAGAGGAAAGAAGAAGGAGAACTCACGTGGATGTCACATGGCGACCAAGTGACGAAGATTCCCAAAGGCTTCGTCGTAACCGGTAAATCCGGCGCGTGTCCTATCGCGGCGATTGAAGATACGAAGCGTAAGATTTACGGCATTCAGTTTCATCCGGAAGTGAAGCATACGTCCAACGGGATGAAAGTAATTGAGAACTTCTTGAAAATTGTCGGCGCAAAGAAGAGTTGGAGTATGGGCAAGGATTGGATTGCAAGCCAAGTGGCGGATATCAAAACCAAAGTGGGGAAGGGGCGCGCGCTCTGTGCGCTTTCGGGAGGCGTTGACTCCACCGTCGCGGCCTACCTCGTGCATCGTGCGATTGGGAAACAGCTCACCTGTATTTACGTGGACACCGGTCTTATGCGGCAGGGGGAGACGGAGCAGATTAAAAAGACGTTTGCGAAACTTCCGGAGCTTGATTTCAGAGCGGTGGATGCGGAGAATGAGTTTTTGGACGCGCTACGGGGCGTCACCGAGCCGGAGAAGAAAAGGAAGATTATAGGGGAGTTGTTTATACGGCTGTTTGAGAGGGAGACAGGGAAGAACTCCCACCAACCCGCTAAGAGGAACACCACCACCCCGGCCTCCGGCCACCCCTCCTCAACTGAGGAGGGGAAAACCGCCTTTGATTTTTTGGTACAGGGAACGCTCTACACCGACGCCATTACCTCCGGTGTTTCGGTCGGCGGGAAAGCGGCGGTGATTAAATCCCATCACAATGTCGGCGGGCTTCCCAAAGATGTGAAGTTTAAGCTTATCGAGCCGCTAAGGGATTTGTATAAAGATGAAGTGCGGGCGCTCGGGCGTGCCCTCGGCGTACCCGAAAAAATCGCCTCGCGCCAACCATTCCCCGGCCCCGGTCTTGCGGTGCGTGTCATCGGAGCCGTGAGCAAAGAAAAGCTCGTTATGCTACGCGCGGCCGATGCTATTTTTTGCGAAGAGATAGAAAAGGCGGGACTTCAGAAAGATATTCAGCAGTATCTTGCCGTGCTTCCCGACATTCGCTCTGTGGGTGTGCAGGGCGACGCACGCACGTACGGACACCCGATAATCCTCCGCGCCGTTACAACCGCCGACTTTATGACGGCAGACTGGGCGCGTATTCCTCATGAGCTTCTGGCTAAGGTTTCCGCCCGTATCACGAACGAGGTTGCGGGTATTAATCGCGTAGCGTACGATATTACTTCCAAACCGCCGGGAACGGTGGAGTGGGAGTAAAAGGAGAAGATAGAAGGTAGAAAAAACAGCACTAATTTTTTAGGAAGATATCAAGAAGTTCTACTATAATAATCGACATATCCTTTTAGCTACTTTCTACCCTCTACTATCTACTTTCTCAAAAATTATGGCCCAACGAACCACAACCCCCAGAGCAGAGCTTCATACCCACCTCGGTGCGGCGGTTGACCCCGTGATTATGTGGACCATTGCGCACCGGCAGGGAATCAGACTTCCCGTCAAAGACTACTGGGATTTCGAGGATATGATTACCATGGGTCCTGACAAGAAGAATCGGGGCATCGATGATATGGATAAGAATTACTACCATCTTACCGAACTCATTCAGTCGTCTCCCGAAGCCATGGAAGAAACGGTGCATTCCGTCATCGGCGGCGGATACCGCAAGTGTAATCTCGTCCTGCAAGAGCTTCGATTCGCGCCCATGAAGCGCAACCGTACCGGAGAACGCGACCTCGATTTCATTATCCTCGCGGCACTCTGGGGCATGCGCCGCGCCATGATTGAGTATTCCCAGGTGACGGCAGGACTCATCATCGGCCTCGACCGTACATTCACGCCGGCTCAAAACGCGATTACCGTCGAAAAGGCGATACGCTACAAAACCGACGGTATCGTCGGTGTCGATATCCTCGGACCCGACCGCGACACGTTCTCCATGGAGGCGCATGCGCCACTCCTCAAGCATGCGCGCAAGGCAGGCCTCGGCCTCACGGTTCACGCGGGAGAAACGGGTAACCTCGAGGAACTTCGGTACGTCGTCCGCACTATTCGTCCCGAGCGCATCGGACACGGACTCGCTGCTGTAAAAGACCAAAAACTTATGAAAGATATCGTGAAGCAGGGTATTGTGTTGGAACTCTGCCCAACCTCGAATCTTCGCAACAGCGTGGTAAAAGATATAGCCGAACTTCGCACCATTATCCGCACCTTTATCGACAACGGAGTTCGCTTCACCATCAATACCGACGGGCCGGAGATGTATCGCACCAGCGTCATCAAAGAAGAAAAGTTTTTGCTCGCCCAGAACATTATGAATGAGAAGGAAATCGCACAGTGCATGGAGTGGGCATTTAAGGCGGCGTTTGTAAAACCAAAAGAGAACGGGAAAAAGTAAGAGGCTGAAACAGGGAAAAAGAAAAAGCGTTAGGGTATAGATTTGTCATTTTATGGTCTCCCATACGCCGTTGAAACCCTTAAGTACAAGGCCTACTTGAAACGCACTGCGCCACACCTTCTCCCTGAGAGCGTTACCATAGACAGCTATTATACAGGGTTTTTTCTGATACAATCTACGTATGTACTTTTCTTGGTTTAAGCGAAAGAAACATGGATTACGCTGGACGCCCGTTTCGTGGCAAGGCTGGCTTATCACGCTGATTTTTACCATCGCGATATTCCGCAATTTTCTTCGCATAGACGAGGATTCGCACTCTGTGAGCGATACGCTTATTAATTTTATTCCGCAAACAATCGGTCTCGTGCTTATTCTGGCACTCGTTTGCTGGCTTACCTCGCCAAAACAGCAACCTCCCTCGGACATCAAGTAATATCTCTGTGGTACTATTGATATCGGAAGAGAAATGAAAAACTATGTGGAAAAAAACTAAAGAGTTGGTTCTCTTCGCGTGGAACTGTGTGATCCACCCGATGCGTAATGCCTCTATCGTGCCGAGTTCCGCGAAAGCAGCGGAAGCTATGGTCGCTGGTATTGATTTTACAAAGATACGGACGGTCGTTGAACTTGGTCCTGGTACAGGGGTCTTTACTGAGGAACTGCTGAAGCGGTGCATCCTCGGAACCAAAGTTGTTCTAGTTGAAATTGAGGAAAAATACGTTGCCCTTCTGCAGGAACGATTTGGCGACAAAGTGATAGTGGAACATGCGAGTGTCGCAGACCTTGAAACACTTATTGGGAAGCACGGCGGAAGAGTCGACCTCATTGTTTCGGGCCTGCCCGTTCTAATTCCTTCGGTGACCGAGACACTTCTCGTGTCAATCAAGCGGCACACGGAGCGAGGGACTATCTATCGGTTTTTTTCATATGTACCTCCGCTCGTCAAGCGCGTCTACCGAGGGTTGCCGGTTCAAAAAATAGCCTTCGTGCTTTTGAATCTTCCGCCACTCTGGGTGTATGAGCTATCAGTATCCGAACATACGTAAAGCACTACAACTCGTCGTGTCGGTTGCGGTATCGGAACTCGCCGGCATCATCGGGGCGGCTTTTACCGCCCCGTCCATTCCGACATGGTACGCGGGACTCGTGAAGCCCGCACTCAATCCTCCTGCGTGGATATTCGGTCCCGTCTGGACGACGCTCTACGCGCTTATGGGCACCTCGCTCTTTCTCATCTGGTCCTCCTACGCCAAGGCTTCGGAAGGATTAGGAAAAACGAAGATTGTAAGGGCGAGTTGGATGTTCTTCATCCAACTCGCACTCACTATTTTCTGGTCCATTTTCTTTTTCGGAATGCAGAACCCCGCGCTCGCGTTTGCGGATATTATTCTGCTGTGGCTCGCCATTCTCACAACCATAATTCTCTTTTACCGTATTTCCAAACCCGCCTCGTACCTGCTTCTTCCATATATTCTCTGGGTCAGCTTCGCGGTGTATCTCAACTACTCACTATGGATGCTTAATTAAAATTGGGTATGAACTTTTCTATACTTTTCGCAACAACTGCGGCACTACTCGGCATTGTCGGTGTGATTCCGTACCTTAGGGATATTTTTCGGCGGAAAACCACACCTCATATATACACCTGGTTTATCTGGATGACACTGCAGGCAACTGGGTTTTCCCTTATGGTAAGCGAAGGAGCGGGGGCAGGAGCGCTTTCAACCGGCATATGGGCGGGAATAAACGCTTTTATCTTCGTTCTGTCATTCAAGTATGGAACAACAAATATTAGGGTGTTTGATACCGTTTGCCTCATAGGAGCACTCCTTGCGACGGCGCTCTGGTTCTTACTTCATGACGCGCTTCTCTCCATAATCGTCGTATCCGTTATTGACGTATTGGCGTATATTCCGACATTTCGGAAAGCATACGTGGAGCCGTACAGTGAAACCATCTCAATGTACATTTTGGGAGGCATTTCATGCATTTTCTCTCTCCTTGCATTGTCCACGTTCAGCGTCACGACCTCTCTGTACTTAATCGTTGTATGTGTTTCCAACTTTGCCGGCGTAGGCCTCGTGTGGTTTAGAAGGCGGGGACTCTATTTGCGAAAGTAATACTCTATGTTTATTAAAGACCTCAAAGACTGCAAAGAATTTCTCGCCGGAGACAACACAATTCTCCGCGAGCTTTTGAACGCACGGACGATAACCGATGCGGACTTTCGCTACAGTCTTGCACACGCAACGCTTAAAGCGGGAGATTCTTCGACGTCGCATGCGCTGAAGACTTCGGAGGTGTATTACATCTTGGAAGGCGAGGGAGAAATGCATATCGGTGAAGAAACGGCGGAAGTACGTGTGGGACAGGCGATTGTCATTCCACCGGACGCGAGGCAGTATATCCGGAACAGTGGCACGACCGATTTAACGTTTCTCTGTATTGTTGACCCCGCGTGGCGTAAGGAGGACGAAGTGGTCTTCTAATTGAAGCACATCGGTTATTCGCCAATTCGTGCGAATTGGCGAATAGTCATCATAAAAGAAATGGACTCACGGATAGATAAAGTCAGGAAAGTGTTGCGCACCGAAAAAGCCGATGCGCTTTTAGTGTGGAATAGCGAGGGAAGCGGACAACCGGCGACACAGTGGTTCTCGGGATTTTCGGGAAGCTCCTCCATGTTACTCATCACAGAAACAAAATGTGTGCTTGTTACTGACGGTCGGTATACCGCGCAGGCGAAAAGAGAAGCGAGAGGGTTTAAAATTTTGATTTCTTTGGCGCAGAAACCGACGTTTAAAATTTTATCGGAGATCATAAAGGGAAATAACGTACACCGAATGCTTTTTGACGGGAGTGTGACGGCGTACGCGCTGGTGGAAGAATTAAAATCCTCCGTCACCTCGGAAGGTGACACCTCCTTTAGGAAAGGAGGAATAAAGAAACTATCAATTGAACTTATTTCGCGGAAACGGATACTCCAGGAACTTCGTGTTGTCAAAGACAAAGAGGAGATACATTTGCTTAAGAAATCAGCAGAGATTGCCTGTAGAGCATTCACACGATTGCTTCCGGAAATTCACGCGGGAATAACGGAGAAAGGTATTGCAAAACGGTTGGAGGACTTGATGGCTGAAGAAGGTGCGGAAGGAATCGCGTTTCCAACTATCGTCGCGTCGGGGAAGAACGGCGCTCTTCCGCACGCACGCCCAAGTGATAAGAAAATTAAAAGTGGGGAACTGGTGACGATTGATTTCGGAGCGTGTTTTCACGGATATGTGTCGGATATGACGAGAACGATAGCGATAGGGAAGATTTCAACACGGCTCAAGAAAATATATGAAGCGGTACGGAAAGCACAAGAACTCGGATGCACAAAAGCAAAGGCAGGGGTCACTGGAAGACAGATTGATGCGGTGTGCAGGGACTATTTAACCAAACAAGGTCTCGGAAAGTATTTCGCGCATTCCACCGGACATGGAATCGGGATGGAGGTACACGAACTTCCGATTGTATCTTCCTACTCCGATACGCTGCTCATAGAAGGCTCGGTGATTACCTGCGAACCCGGCGTGTATATCCCGAATGTCGGCGGCGTGCGCATAGAGGACGCATTGGTGCTGACGAAAGGCGGGAATACAAATCTATCCAAAAGTCTTTCGAAAGAATTGTTGACACTCTGACGCTACTATAAAAAACCAGGCCAAGAGAAACTCTTGGTCTTGGGTGAGGTGAACCAGCGGGTTCACTGAAGAGCAGGCGCCTTTTGGACGGAGGAATCCTTTGGCTGAACATCGGGAATCATCGGGCCTTGCGGTTGAACGAAACGCATTTTTGATCTGAGTAGAAGTGTTCCGAGGCAAAAGTCGGCGAGGGGTAACACCACGTTGAAGTTCCGGTGCATGTACCGATGATGGAGAAGATGGTGCCCGTTCAACCTGAAGAAGACCCCCGTTCGCTCTATATTCCGTTTTCGCGGAAGATGCATACACCAGTGAATATATTCATAGGTGCCGTAATACATACCGACGGTAATTCTCGCAGTGAGTGGAATCGCCCACGTTCCGAAATACCAGCCCGCAACATCAAAGGGTATTCCCGAAATCAGGATGAGAAAGGGACCGTTCCACCACGCCATAGGAATAGTGTGCTTGGTTTCCTCATCAATCAGATGATAGGTGTGGTCGGCTTTGAATATCCTGTGATGCGTTAGCGCGTGGGCGATATAAGCGTAGGTGAATCCTCCCAGAGGACGGTGCATCAAGAATCGGTGGAGTGTCCATTCAAAGAATGACGCGTAAGGAACGGTACAGAGTACTGTTGCTAGTATAAGAAGTAGCATAGTTCAGGTTGGTTGAGGTTGATTGTGTTCGTGATTCAAAAAGCTCTGACATAAGTATACCTTGTTTATACCCCGCAACTCTTTTTCCAGGTTTTGCTATACTTAATTCGTTCTATGCCGAAGTTTACCCGGGAACAGCGGTTTCTCTATACACGCATCGCAATTCTGATTGCGAATGTGCTCTGGCTTGCGTTTGCGTTTGCCGGATTCAAAGGATTTCCGTTCTGGTATGGCGGATTTGTCTTCTTCTTTTGGATTGCGTTTGGACTCCTCAACTATACGTACAAGAGCTCAGTCTGGCTCATACACAAAAAGGTGTGGCTGTTTCTTCTTCTATACCTCGCCCTTGTGGGGACTTCGTATTTTGTGGATCGGTTCGGCCTAAACCATCATCTGTGGTTTTACCCGTTCTACCGTGGCGCGGGTATGCTGTGGGTTTGGTTTGTGCTCTATCCCTTTGCAGGACTTGCCGTCTTGGAGCTCTTATATTTTCTTGGTGGGTACCTTGGTGAACCGCTTACGTTTCGCCAGCATCCGATGACGAAGTGGCACGGATTCTTCGATGTCTTTGAGCAAGTGCTGTTTCTTACGGTAACGGGCGTCATCGTCTTAGGAGCGCTCCGGTTGGGAGTTGAAATAGCTCTCCCGATAACCACCGCTCTCGTCCTCATCTGGCTAGGAGTGACACTCTTCAAACTCCATTTCCATATCCGTCATCTTGGGCACTATTCACTCGTCATTCTTTCCACGGTGTTGTTGGCTCTGCTTTCACACGAATTGCCGAATACCGTCGCGCGCGAATGGGTGTACCTCGAAGCTCCACTCTCGTCATTCTTTAACGTTATGTTGCTTGGTTTGCCGGTCTGGGTGTGGCTCGGGTGGTTCTGGCTCGTGCTTCTCCCGCTTCGGTTATGGATTTTCCTTGTACTGCATCCTAAAGTGAAGTAATCAGCAACCTTTTCTTTCGGGCGAATATGGTATTCGGTCGGCGGTATGGCAAGCGTGTATTCGTCTCGGCTGGAGAAACGCAAACAGTGGTGGAAGACGCAGCTGCGTGAGGCAGAGGCAAACGGGCGAGGGGATTCCACCTCGCAACGAACGAATGGCAAAGGTCTTATTTCGGGGCTCGATATCCTGCAGGTGCGCATACAGGCGGAAAGGGCTTTACGGAAAGCCCAAAAATGCCAAAATGAGCGCTCTCTGTGATTGGCTGTGTCGGTTTTCAGGTGCGTCGGAGGGGTTTCTGGCGCGCTTTTTTGTTACAATGGGATGATGCACAAGAAGCTCATAACGGTTGGCATCATTTTTATCGCCGGTGTTTTATTTCTTAATGCGTTTCCTCCCGTTTCTGCTCCGCCGATACACGGACCGAAACTCACGACTCCAACCGGAACAGAAATCTCGCTTTTCATCGCCGATACGGATGCGGAGCGTGAGAAAGGGCTTGGAGGACGCGATTCGCTTGGAGCGGATGAAGGAATGCTTTTCATCTTTCCCGAGACCAGTGTGCATCCGTTTTGGATGAAGGGAATGCGGTTTCCGCTCGATATGATTTGGCTTAGTGACGAAATGGAAGTGGTGCATCTCGAGACAGATGTCGCGGTAGACACCTATCCTGCTCTGTTCGGGCAGGGTATACAGGCTCGGTATGTGCTCGAATTGTCCGCCGGAATGGCAGAAAAAAGCGGTATTACCCTAGGGAACGTGCTCTCTCTTGAATAGTTTGTCGCGCTATTGTATAATAATACGCAGTCTATATCAGGTAATTGCTCCAATCCGCCCCTGTGGCGGGTTGGAGAGGAAAGTCCGAACACTCGCCGGTGGCAACATCGCGCAGAAAGGTAGCGGGTAACGCCCGTCCGCCGTAAGGCGTGAGATGCGAACAGAGACGCCGAAATTCGAAAGGAAATCGGCTCCCCGATGCAAATCGGGGAGAGTCCCGGCAGTAATGCCGGGGTTGAAACGGCTAAATTCTTACCCGAGTGCAAGGCCGTGTCTTCCGACAGTACGTCGGGGGAAGTGCCGCTCGAGCTTTGCAGTAATGCAAGGCCTAGATAAATAATTACCCATCCTTCGTTAAGAAGGAGGACAGAATTCGGCTTATAGATATAGATTGCGAAATAACAAAGCCCCGGAAACGGGGCTTTGTTGCGTTCTCTCCAATACTGTTTTGCTTCTTGTACACAGATTGCGCACTTTCTCTAATCCCTTATAATTGGGGAGATTAATAAAGAGATACAAACGAGAGTTTGCATTTTGACGTGCGTATGTGTGTGCCTGTGCAGAGGCGCGTCGTTTAACGGTAATTTTTAGCATATGGCAAAATTCGATTTTGGCACAGACTCGATACAAGAAGGAGGCGCGAAACCGAAGAAGGGAATTGAGAAGATAGCCTCGCAATGCATTTTGGCGCTCGCATTTCTCTTGCCGATATTCTTTATGCCGGCTATTTCGTTTCCGTTTCAATTCAGCAAGGCGCTTTTGCTCTCGCTTCTTGTGCTTGCAGCCTTCTGTATCTGGGCGATTGCCCGATTGAAGGATGGACAGTTTATGATACCGAGTTCTCCGATGCTCATCGCGCTCTCGGTCGTTGTCGGCATCTTCGCGCTTTCAGGACTCCTTTCCGGTTCGGTATCCGGCGCGCTTCTCGGTCAGGGTTTTGAAGTCGGTACGACATTCAGCATCCTCATTGCATCCCTGCTCGCGTTCCTTGTCCCAATTTTGTTTCGTGGTAAAGAGCAGATTTTCGGAAGTTATCTCGCGTTTCTCGCTTCATTCTTCCTTATCGCCCTTTTCCATCTCCTTCGGCTCGTTTTCGGCCCCGATTTTCTTTCTGTCGGACTCTTTACCGAAACCGTTTCGAACACCATCGGAAAGTGGAACGACCTCGGCGTCTTCTTCGGTGTTTCGGCCCTTCTCTCGCTTGTGACGATTGAGTTCTTGAAGTTAAACAGGCTCTTTAGGGGACTCATCTATCTCTCCCTCCTTATCTCCCTGTTTTTCCTGGCAATCGTTAATTTCCCGACCGTCTGGTTCGTGCTCGGGCTCTTTTCGCTTATTTTCCTCGTCTACCTCATTTCATTTAGCAGGGAAGGAGTGATGGAGAGTACTACGGGAGAAAATGTTCCTCCCGATGCGTTACCGCTTCGCCGTATTCCCGTTCCTTCACTCACCGTACTCCTCATTTCCGTCATCTTCATTCTTGCGGGGAATACCATCGGTGGACAGATTTCGGGAGCGCTGAATATTTCCCAGATTGAAGCGCGTCCGTCTTGGCAAGCTACGTTTGAGGTCGCACGGCAGACCCTCATCAAAGACCCGCTTCTTGGTTCAGGACCGAACCAGTTTGCGTCGGAGTGGCTGAAATACAAACCGGACGGCATTAATAACACCATCTTCTGGAACACCGATTTCAGCTATGGTGTCGGTCTTATCCCAACCTTCCTTGCCACCACTGGCATTCTCGGAGTAATGGCGTGGTTGGCGTTTCTACTCGTGTTCTTGTACTCGGGTTTCAAGGCGATTCTTTCGAATGTAACCGATAAGTTCTCACAATATCTCATCACGTCGTCGTTCCTCGTGTCGCTGTTTCTCTGGATATTCAACATCTTCTATATTCCTTCGATTACCATCTTCACGCTCACATTCCTCTTTACGGGACTCTTTATCGCTTCGCTTATGGCCGAGAAGATGTCTCCTTCGAAGAATATTTCCTTCGTGAGCGACCCGCGTTCCGGATTTATCTCGGTGTTACTGCTTATTCTGCTTCTCATCGGAGGCGTGACGCTCGGATACCTTCTGGTCCAGAAGTATGTCGCGTCCGTGTTCTTCCAAAGAGGAGTGATGACATTCAACACGCAAGGCAATCTTGATACCGCCGAGAAGCAAATCGGGAGAGCGGCGGCGATGAGCCCGATGGACATCTACTACCGTTTTCTTACCGAACTTTCGCTGATGCGGATAAACGCACTCCTCAGCCAGAAACCCGAAAGCGTATCGGCGGAATCCGTTCGCACCGAGTTCCAAAATCTCCTTGGTGTCGCGCTCGGGAACGCGCGTCAAGCGGTTGCGCTCAATCCTTTGAATTACGAGAACTTTATGAATCTCGGGCGTGTGTATGAGGCGGTGACTCCGCTCAACATCGATGGCGCGTATGAAAGCGCCAAGGCGTCCTATGAACAGGCGCTAACGCTCAATCCGCGAAGTCCCGCCATTCACCTCACCCTCGCTCGGCTTGAAGTTGTGAAGAAAGATAATGCCAAGGCGCGTGAGAGCATCGCAAAGGCGCTTCGGGAAAAGAACAACTATACGGAAGCGATATTCCTTCTCTCTCAGATAGAAGCGCAGGAGGGAAACATAAAAGGAGCTATCCAGTCGGTTGAAGCCGCCGCGACCATCGCTCCGAATGACGCAACGATATTCTTCCAGCTCGGACTTCTTAGGTTCAATGATAAGGATTACAAGGGAGCAACGGGAGCTCTCGAACGGGCTGTTTCTCTCAACTCGAATTACGCGAACGCAAAATACTTCTTGGGACTCTCGTATGAAAAGCTCCGCAAAGACGCCGAGGCTATCAAGCAGTTCACTGAGCTTCAGACTACTAATCCGGATAACAAAGAAATTGGCCTGATTCTCGCGAACCTCAAAGCCGGGCGCGACCCGTTCACCAATGCTGCGCCTCCGGTTGACGCTACCCCCGAGAAGCGTTCTAAGCTCCCCGTGGAAGAGAAGGAGACCAAAAAGGCTCCGGTGGCCGAGGAGTAACAATGGTTTCGAAAATCCTCCGATTTATAGGACGAGAGATAAGCGGACTCCATGAGGCCGCTTATCTTTTGGGCTTCTTCGCACTCCTCTCGCAACTCTTAGGGTTCTTGCGCGACCGCATGCTCGCGTCACAGTTTGGCGCGGGAGAAGCGCTTGACGTGTATTTTGCCGCTTTCCGGGTGCCAGACCTTATCTTCATCTGGAGTGCATCAATGGTGTCGCTTTCGGTGCTGATTCCGTTTCTTTCGAAACGGCGGGCAGAAAACAAGGAAGAAGCGCGTCGTTTTCTCGACACGATTTTTTCCGCATTCTTCGTATTCATCGTTGCCGTAAGCGCCATCGCCTTTTTCTCCGCTCCCGGGCTCTTACAGCTCCTCTTTCCCGGATTTAGCGAAAGTATGCTCAGCACAACAGGTTTCCTTATGCGGATTTTGCTTCTCCAACCGATATGCTTAGGCGTCTCGAATCTATTCGCGAGTGTTACCCAGCTTGAACGGCGGTTTTTCGTCTATGCCGTGAGCCCTATACTGTACAACTTCGGTATCATTATCGGCGTGTTCTTTTTCTATCCGGTTATGGGACTTTCGGGTCTCGCGTGGGGCGTAGTGCTTGGAGCGCTTCTCCATCTAGGGATCCAAATTCCCGTCATTGCGCGAGCAGGCCTCCTCCCCAGATTCCGGTTTGCAGTTGATTTTTCGCTTATCCGCGAAGTGCTTCTCGTGTCGCTTCCGCGCACACTCGCGCTTTCACTGCAGAACATTACAGTACTCCTCCTGACGACACTCGGCTCGCTTCTCGGTATTGGCTCAATTGCCATTTTCAATCTCTCGTGGAACTTACAGTCGGTTCCGCTTGCCATTGTGGGGGCAAGTTATTCGCTCGCGGCTTTCCCGACGCTCGCCGGACTCTGGACAAAAGGGGACAAGAGTACATTCGTATCGACACTTTCAATCGCTATGCGTCATATTTTCTTCTGGTCGGTTCCGGCACTCGTCCTGTTCGTGGTCCTGCGCGCGCAGATTGTGCGCACCGTTCTTGGAAGTGGAGCATTCGACTGGAGCGATACCCGCCTCACGGCCGCTTCGCTCGCGCTCTTCGCCGTATCGGTCGTCGCCCAGAGCGCGATACTGCTCCTTACGCGGGCGTATTACGCGGCGGGCAAGACCCGCGCTCCGCTTCTCATCGCGCTTGGCGGGGCGTGTATAACCGTATGCTCGGCCTTTCTCTTTTCAAAATGGTTTGCCGGCGAACCATTGGTGCGGTTTTTTCTCGAATCACTTCTCCGTGTGTCAGACCTTGTAAACACACAGGTACTCATTCTTCCTCTCTCGTATTCGGTCGGGACTATCGCGAGCGCTCTCATATTTTGGAAGCTCTACTCGCGAGACTTTGGGAAATTCGACTCGGCGGTGTCACGTATGTTCTGGCAAAGTTTCGCTTCATCGGTGCTTATGGGAACGGTTTCGTACGTACTCCTCAATGTCCTTGATACGGTGTTTGACTTGCACACGACACTCGGTGTGTTCCTCCAAGGACTCTGTGCCGGAGCGGGAGGTATTGTCGTCGGAGCCCTTGTCTTGTATCTCCTCGGCAATCTTGAAATCCGCGAAATCTGGAAGACACTGCATCATAAAATCTGGAAGGCAAAATTCATCGGTCCCGACCCGACCGAGACGACGTTTTAAGACACATTTAAGCTTTTTTATATCCCGTATTTCTGCTAGTATGGCCGTATGTCGCAGCAAAACATACGTAATTTCTGTATTATCGCCCATATAGACCACGGAAAGTCCACGCTCGCGGACCGGCTTCTTGAAATTACCGGCACGATTGAGAAGCGAAAAATGCAGAATCAAGTACTCGACTCGATGGAACTTGAACGGGAGCGAGGCATCACTATCAAAATGACGCCGGTCCGGATGAAGTATAAAACAGGAGGTACGGACTATATTTTCAACCTTATTGACACCCCCGGGCATATAGATTTCGCGTATGAGGTCTCGCGCGCTATGAAGGCCGTGGAAGGGGCTATCGTGCTCGTAGACGCGACGCAGGGTGTGCAAGCGCAGACGATATCGGTACTCGGCATGGCACAGGAAGCTGGACTCACGATTATTCCCGTGGTGAATAAAATCGATTCTCCGCTCGCGCAGGTGCCTGAGACAAAAAAGCAGATTGCCGAACTTTGTGGGGTGCCCGAGAGTGAAGTACTCTTGGTTTCTGGGAAGACCGGTGCGGGGGTGGAGGAGCTATTGCAGGCGGTGATTGACCGCGTTCCTGCACCACACCCCCCCTCAAATCTCCCCTTAGAAAAGGAGGAAGGAAGACCCGATGGATTCCGTGGTCTTATTTTTGATTTTAAGTATTCCAATCATGCGGGCGTAATCGTCTATCTTCGCTCTTTTGATGGAAGCACGAAGCGAGGCGACAAACTTCGTTTTGCCGCTTCGGAACAGGATTTTACCGTGCTTGAAGCGGGCATTTTCACTCCCGAAGAAACTCCCGTCACTTCTCTCTCTGCTGGAGAAATCGGATATTTGATTACCGGCGTTAAAGAGCCGGGTATCGCATCGGTTGGAGATACAATTCTTTCGGCAAAAGGAAGGGAGACGCCACTCCCCGGGTATGACCGGCCGAAGCCGGTCGTATGGGCATCCATCTATCCCGAAAGCCAGGATGATTTCACGATGCTTCGTCAGGCGGTTGACCGGCTTCGCCTTTCCGACTCTTCGTTTACCTATGAAGAAGAATCGGGAGGACTTCTGGGGCGTGGCTTCCGGTGCGGTTTCCTTGGTATGCTTCACCTTGAAATTATCACCGAGCGTCTCCGACGCGAATTCAGTCTGTCGCTTGTCGTTACGACACCTTCCATCACCTATGAGGTGGTGACGAAGCGGGGGAAACGTGAGGTGGTCTATTCCGCCGCGAGATTTCCCGAGTATGGCGACATAGCGGAGGTATATGAGCCGTGGGTTGAAGCGAGAATTATCACACCCGGAGAATATATCGTGAAGCTGATGCCGATGCTCTATGACCATGAGGCGTATCTCAAAGTGACCGAGGACTTCGGAAACAACCGGAATCTTTTGGTTATCGAGATGCCTCTGAGGGAACTGATGCGCGGTTTTTTTGACGACGTCAAAAGCCTTTCGTCTGGTTTCGCGTCGCTCTCATATAGGATTCTCGAACTCCGGAAAGCCGACGTGGTCAAACTCGAACTCTTGGTTGCTGAAGAGATTGTGCAGGCATTTTCACGTATCGTGTCCCGGAAGCGGGCGGAGCTTGAAGCGGAGACGGCGGTCGAGAAACTGCACGGGATTTTACCGGCTCAGCTCTTTGCAACCAAGATTCAAGGGCAAGCGCTCGGACGCATAATTTCTTCGCGCACTGTTCGCGCAACGCAAAAAACATTGGGGGATTTCGGCAAGAACGGCGGTGACCGGACGAGAAAAATGAAGCTTTGGCAAAATCAAAAAGAAGGCAAAAAGCGCCTTGAGGAGCGTGGCGTAGGGAAAGTCCGCATCCCACAGGACGTGTTTTTGAAGATGGTCCGGAAAGATTAGTAATGTAGTTAGGAGGAAAAACCCTGAGCCTTTTCTTGTCGGTCCTACTTCCTACTTACTTTCCTCACTATCTCCACAAAGCGGGGAAGTAGAGCAAAACCATGCTCACGATAATGAACATACAGACCACAGACCACGCGATACCAATCTTTCTTCGGTGTTTAGGGTTTAGAAACATATCAATCCAGCTTTTAGCTGCTAAGTGTTAGCTGTTAGGTAAGAAAATGATATAATATAATCGTCGTCTTAACAAGTTAGCTAGAAACTAAAAGCTAACAGTTTCTGTATGCGGGACTTCCAGCGAAAACGAAAAATCCGGAAAGTGCTTTACTCGAAAGGAGTAATGGCAGTTCTCCTCCTCCTTGTGGTACTCGTCGGTAAAGCAACGTGGAGCGTGTATTCCAAGGAACACGAGAGCAGGAATAGATTGAATAATGTTGAGACAGACCTTCAGGCGCTAACCCTGCGGGAACAAAAACTCCGGGCGGACATCGAACGACTGAAGACGCCCGAAGGTATCGAGTATGAGATTCGGGAACAGTTCCAGGTCGCGAAACCGGGTGAGCGGATGGTAGTGCTTGTCGACGAGAAGAAGGATGTCTCCGCTGAACAGGTAGTGGAGCGCTCGCTCGTGTCGAAATTTTTTGATATATTCCGTTGACAAAAAGAGCGGGCATAGTATAGTGGCAATATGCGTGCTTCCCAAGCATGAGACGCGGGTCCGATTCCCGCTGCCCGCATTTAATAACTAAGACAAAGATATAATGGTAGAAGAAATCCCAGAGAGTTATGTTGAACCGCAGGCACAGGAAGCGGTGAGAGCATTAGAAGCTAAGGGATATAGCGTTGGTTTGCTTGCGGGTTCTGCGGGTAATCCTGTTGATGGTAAGCAGGCTATCATATTCACACATCCAAAGTGGGAAGAAGGAAAGCCTACTTTTGACGAGACTACTGCCGACCGATTAAAGAGTGCCGGATTTGAAATGTATTCAGGAGCTGTTCCTGTTGGGACTATCGGTTTTGAGTTTAGGGTTGAAACGGGTGATGCGCGTGTCCTTGAGGCAAAATGGCGAGAACTTGCCACTATTCTTCCGTCACTAAAAGGGTAGTTGCACTACAACTTGTTTAACCATGTGGGAGATTATTCCGCAAGATTCTTTTCGCGATTTATTTGTTATACTGTTCCGACAAGGCGAGTATCTTATCAAAAATAATTTACAACATCATGGCCCAAGTAACTATTTACTCAACTCCGGCCTGTGTCTATTGCAACGCAGCGAAAGCGTTCTTCAAGGAGAAAGATGTTGCCTATACGGAACATAACGTTGCCATCGACCAGGACAAGCGCAAGGAAATGATAGAGAAAAGCGGGCAGATGGGTGTCCCCGTTATCGATATTGACGGACAGCTTGTCGTGGGATTCAACCAGCCGAAAATTAAACAGCTCTTGGGGATTAGTTAGTAGGTACGTAGTAAAGTAGTAAGTAGGGAAGAGCGCAAGCCTATCTCTCCTCTCCTCTTTAGAGGTGGGGATTAAGGAGGGGTGTTTTTGCTTTAGGATTTTTGTTTTCTGTGTTACTTTGTAGCGGTAGCCCCCGTAGTTAAATGGATACCTGCCCGACTCCCGTCCGCTTCGATAGCGAAGCGTGTCGGGCGGATGCATGACGCCCTTATAGTTAAATGGATATAACAGCTCCGTCCTAAGGAGTAGTTGTCGGTTCGATTCCGGCTAAGGGCATACTATAGCAAGTCAGGCGGGCGGGGAACGAGCCGTTCCTAAGGGATAGATGTCAGTTCGATTCTGGCCGGGGGCATATGAACAGTCCAAAGTCGAAAGTGTAAAGTGGAAAGTAGAAGATTGAAGACAAAGTAGTCCATGATATACTTGTTACTGACTTTTTACTTGTTACTTTACACTTTTAACTAACGCTATGACTCCCGAAGAACGACAACTTTTGATTCAAACCCACCGCATGGTTGAGGAGAATACCAAGCTTCTGCGCAAAATGCACCGTGCAGCCCTCTGGGGACGTGCCTGGCACCTCCTGTATTGGACGGTCATTATAGGCGCTTCGGTCGGCACGTACTATTTCGTCCAGCCGTATGTCGAACAAGCGCAAAGTGTCTATGGCGGACTAAGAAGCGACGTGCAGAATGTGCGCGGGACAGCCAGCCAAATAGGGGATATCGGGAAATTATTTAACGGAATGGGGAAACAATAAGCAACAAAACCGCCGTTGGGCGGTTTTGTTTATCTATGC
>SIBZ01000041.1 GCA_009694955.1 Candidatus Tayloriibacteriota bacterium
ACTCTGGCCTGTATCTTGAAATACGTTTCGGTATCAGAGTCGGGACGAACGCCGGTTTCCTGCCGGTAGGATTCGTACTGACCTTTGGTAATCCATTTCTCCATCGCGCCCGATCCTCCGGTCACGTTGTCGAGCACCTTCCTCCGGGCGGAACGAATCGCGTCAGCGTTAAGCGCCCCCGGATTTTCCATCGCCACGAGCGCGAGCATTTGAAGGAGGTGGTTTTGCCCGATATCGCGGAGCGCACCCACGCCATCATAGAACGAGCCTCGCGCTGATGCGTCGTTCTTTTCCAAAAATTTGAGCTCCACGCGCTCGATATGTTTCCGATTCCACAACGGTTCGAAAAGCCCGTTCGAAAAACGGAATGACACGATATTCTGTATCGCCTCTTTGGCAAGGTAATGGTCGATGCGGAAAATCTGGTTTTCCTCGAAAAGCTTGCCGAGGAGCCGATCGAGCCGTGCCGCTTCTTTCTGGTTATTCCCGAATGGCTTCTCCACCAAAATCCGCGACCATGCCTGCGCTTCGTCGGGAAGTCCGGGAGCACACGGAATCGCCAACCCCGACTTCGCAAGCCGTGTAAAAACCGTTTCGTAGAGATTGGGTGGGACAGCGAGATAGAACAGCTTGTCGGAGCACACGCCATTACTCTGGTCGCGCTCTTCCAAGAATCTGCCGAGCGAGGCATAGCTCTCGTCGGTATTCAAATCGCCTTGGTGATACAACGCCTTCCCCACAAACTCATCCGGCTCGATGATTTTTCCGTTTGCACGTGCTGCGAGCGCATTTTGGATAAACGCATGAAATTGATCGTGTGAAAATGGTTTCCGCGAAAACCCTACGATTTCCGTCTTTTCTGGAAGAAGTTTCTTTTGATGCAGGTCGAAGAGCGCTCCAGCAAGCTTCTTCTGGAACAGGTCTCCCGTAGCGCCGAATATGACGATGGTAAGGGGTTTTAGAGACACGCCCCCTAGTATACCAAAAACCCCGCCTGTGCGGGGTCTTTACAAAAGGGATTATTCGGATGGTTCTTTTGGTGCTTCTTTTTTGTGCTCGGACGCGCGGGCATCCACTTCATAGCTGGTGTTTTGCGCTTCAAAGAAGTTTACCAGTTCAAAGACGTCGGTCGCGGTACTCATCCACTTGGCCGGGTTCTTTGCGTTGTAATGCTTCGGGAGGCCAAGCTCTTCAAGCCGGCGGTCAGTGACGTACTGCACGTACTGATTCACATAGTCGGCATTCAGGCCGAGGATTCCCCGAGGGAACAAATCTTTGTTGTACGCCATCTCCCGCTCCACACCCTCGATGATGATGTCTTTAATTTCTTGTGCGAATTCGGGCGTAAGCAGTTCGGGATTCTCCTCGAGTGCGGTGTGCACGAGGTTGATGCCGAATTTGAGGTGAAGCGACTCATCACGGAGCACCCACGTAATCATTGACCCGAAGTTGCGGAGCTGGTTGCGTTGGCGAAACGAGAGCGCGACCATAAATCCCGAGTAAAACCAGATACCTTCCATCACGATGTTGGTGGCGACAAGGTTTCTCACGAAATCCTTCTTCCCTTCCACCGTATCGATATCAAGCACGGTCTCAGTCATCCGGCGGAGGTACTTGAAGATGTATTCTTCTTTTGCCTTCATTGACGGCGTATCGAGGTGAATACTGAATACCTTCTCGCGGTCGAGCGGGAACGTTTCGAGCACGTACTCGAACGCGACACAATGATTGGCTTCCTCCCACATGACCTTGGCGAGGTAGAGGTGTGCTTCGGGGGCTTTAATATACGGGTACATACCGAGCGCAATGGAGCGGTTTACGATAAGTTCGGCTGGATTAAAGAACGCCATTAAAAATGAGACGGCGTGGCGCTCGTCGTTCGTCATCTTGCCCCAGTCTTCAAGGTCTTCTTTCAGGGCGATTTCGTGGGGAAACCAGGTGTTGCGTACCGCTTGATTGTACAGGTCGTACGCCCATTGATACCGAATGGGATGCAGAACCATATCTTCAGGTTGTGCTTTGCCGATGAGAGCCATAGAAAGTTTGTAAGGTTTGTAATGTTATAAAGTTCGTAAAGTTAGAGTTCTTACTTTATGTATCTGTGATTCATTGGCACGAATCACAGATAAACTGCTCCTGCGGGTCTTCAGGACCGGCTATTGCCCCGCTCTCTTGTCCCGCCATTGCTTTCTCCATCGCGTCCGCCCGCGCGAGCACCTGCTCGACGGTGAGATTTGGCGCCACGGGAATGCTTACGGAAACCGGCTGACGGACGAAACCAACCGCCTCTACTGTCTCCGGCACCTCTATCTTCACCGGAGTTTGCGCGACAACAGCGAATCCTGCGTGAACGGGTGTGGGGATCGGAGACACCGCGACAGGTTCTTCTTCAGTAATAAGGAGCGGTGGCTGAAGCTTCGAGATACCTCCAAATCCCGCCGGTGCCTGTTCCTTTTCTTTTTCAAGAGCGCGCGCGAATCCTTTCCGTCCCATTTTTTCCGCTTTGTTCACGTGCACCGTTGACTGTTCGGCGGTATGCCGTGGCTTCATATGGAGATAATATGTGCTTTTCACTCCTTTCTTCCACGCCGCAATATAGATCTTCATTGTTTCGTCAATGTCGCGCGTCTCGAGATACATATTACGCGACAGCGCCTGGTCAACCCATTTTTGCGCGCGGGCCGCGACCTCAATGAACGCGTAGGGCGAGGTCGCGAACGATGTCTTGTAAATATTCTTGATGTAATCGGGCACTTCGGGAATGGCGGAAATATCTCCTTGTAATTCGATAATGGTTTCGCGCACTTTCTCCCAGAGTCCCATATTCTTGAGGTCGTGCACAAGGTTATGGTTAATATCCATATACTTGCCGGAAATCTTGTTCCGTGAGAAAACTTGTGCGAAGCGTGGGTCGATGCCAGGCGAGGTTCCGGCAACAAGACCGATGTTGGCGTTCGGGGCGACCGCCATCAGTGTCGCGTTACGCATTCCCTTTTTTACTTTTTCGCGGAGCACGTCCCAGTTGAGTCCTCGGTGCCGGCTCTCCTTTGTGACGGTAAGCGGAATACCCCGGTCACGTTCAAGCCGTGCGAGCGTATCGATAGGTACCTTTCCGCGTGACCATCCTGAGCCTTGGAAGTGTGGATAGCTCCCCCGCTCCTGTGCGAGATTGGTGCTCTCGTCAATCGCCATATAGCTGATGAACTCAAAGATGCGGTCGGCGAAATCGGCTCCGTGTTCGCTGTCGTACGCCATACCGAGCTTCTCGAGCGTATCGGTGAATCCCATCACGCCGAGGCCTACCGCACGGTTCTCCTTGTCTCCCGCTTCCGCTTCCTTCACCGGAAGCACGTTGATGTCGATGAGGTTGTCGAGCTGGCGGACCGCGAAACGGACGCTCGATTCGAGTTTGCTCCAGTTAATCTCCTTGTTGTGGACGTGTGCAGCGAGGTTGATTGACGCGAGGTTGCAGACGGCGATGTGGTCCTTGTCCTGCGGAAGCGTGATTTCCGTGCACAAGTTCGACATATGAATCGTGCCGGTGTTGTTATTGAGCGCGCGGAGGTTAATGGAGTCCTTCCATGTGAGCCACGGATGCGAGGTGGTCTGGAGCGACACGAGAATCTGACGGAGTTGTTCGCGAGCCGGCACTTTTTTGAAAATGCGGAGCTTGCCCTGATTCGCCATCATCACGTACTCGTTGTACCGCTTCACGAAGCGGTCTCCGTAAAGCTCGTTGAGGTCGGGAGTCTCCTTCGGGTCGAACATATACCAATCTTCGCTCGCCTCCACCCGGCGCATAAATTCGTCCGAGAGAAACGCGGCGGTATTCGCGGTGCGCATACGCAGGTAGTCGTCTCCAGCGTTATGCTTCCAGTCGAGAAATTCGGGAAAATCGTAGTGCCAATTCTCCATATAGAAGCAGAGTGCCCCTTTTTTCTTGCCTCCGCGCTGAACGGCGCGGATCGCGGTATCGATAATCTTGGCAAACGGCGTGGGCCCGCTCGAAACGGTATTGTTTGAAGAAAGCGGAGAACCCGCGGCACGTAGTTTCGTGATGGACGCCCCAATTCCACCCGACGCCTTGGAAAGTTTAATCACGTCCGCGACCGATTTCGCGATATGCTCAATATCGTCATGAATTTCGAGGAGGAAACAGTTCGAGAGCGCGGGTCGAATGGTGCCGGCGTGAATGTTCGTGGACCCTCCGGCGAGATATTCGAGCTTCGACATTTTGTCGTAGAATTTCTTGGCCCAGAGATTCGGCTCCTGCTCATTGAACGAGAGTCCCATCGCGATGCGCATAAACAAATACTGGGGTACCTCGCGTGGTTCTTGGTCCTTATCCTTCACGGCGTAGCGGTTGAAGAGCGACGAAAGTCCCGCGTACACGAAGAGTTCGTCACGCTCTAAATCGAGTGCATCCGCGAGCTTTTCGAGGTTAAAGCGCTCTTTCATCCGTGGGTCGAGAAGCCCCTCGGCGACCCCCTGGTTGATATAGGATATGAAGCCGTCCCGATGCATCTTCTCGAGTGCCTCTTCCTTGTTTTCGTATTCCCCTACCACCCGGCGGTATACCGTCTTGAGAAGAAGCCGAGTCGCTACTTTGTCGTACTCGATATCGTCTTTGACGTTCTGAATCGCGGCGTTAATGGTCGCCTTATCCATCTCTTCGGTCGTGATACCATCGTACATCGTGAGCTTCGTCTCGGTGGCGATTTGCGTAACCATCGAAATGGGGTCCGTAAGTCCTCGGCACGCACGTTCAATAGACCGGTTAATCCGGTCGGCGTTGAACGGCTCGCGTGTCCCGTCTCGTTTGGTGATATAAATCTCCATCCCGTAGTGAAACTTCAGGTCGTTTGCGATACAAACTTCCCTAAACTTACAATACAACTATTAAACAAACGTTGACTCTCATACTGCTGGGTCCGCCGTATTCTTCGCAACCTGAAGTTCTACTACGGGACCCTTGTGCGCTACAACTAACAAAATAACGTGCTGTGTTCAGTCGTCAAAAAAGGTCGCGGAGAATCTCCGTTGTCGGAGTTTCCGTGGGAAAAAGAGAGGCGACACTTTTAAGAACACTGACAAAAACAATTGTATCACCCAAACACACTTTGCAAGAGGAAAAAACGCTGGAAAAAACGGTTAGACCACAACGGTGATACTCATTGCAAGAGAGGGGGAAAAAGAAGCTTGACTTGGAAGTATTTATGACGTATTTTGATTATGAAAGCTTCAGGCTCACTGGACATGTTGCCTGAAAGATTCCTCCGGATGGAGGGATTCTAAGTGCCCGTCGGACGTATTTTCTGTTTTCGGAGCCTTCTCTATTCATGAGCTCCGGGGAAACAGAGGTACTCCGACGGTTTTTCTTATCTGTTTTTTTCCTTCTTTCGTACTTTCGTATCGACGTTCGTACGTTCGTATTGTTTACAAACTGAGATTGCGGATTACTTCCGCGTCTACGATGAGTGCATCTTGGAGCGTTTTCTCCGTTTCCCGCACCGCGCCGTAAAATCTGATGGTATCGCCGACAACAAACCGCGCGAGTTGGGCCGCAGAGCGGTTTTTCTTTTGTACGGGCGTCTTGTCCGAAATCTTCACTGTATAGTCAACGCCCGAGACCGTTACAATAAGCGACGCGGGCACCTGTGCGGATACAACTTGCTTCAATGGCCCCTCGAAATTGCGGGGAGAAAAGTCTGTTTTTGCCTGATAGACCACTATTTTGTCCGCCGTAAGCAGGTTTTTGGCGTAGTCGTATACGCCAGAAATAACCGGAATCGCATCCCCTTTCTTGAGACGCCCGAACGGAATACTTACTGCGCCTTTGGTGATTGAGGTTGCGGAACTCGTCGCGAGTCTCACCAGGAATGTCTGTTGCGCCGGTGTGCGGAGCATAAACCGTTCCTCGGAACTTATTTCCACAATCACGCCGGAGAATGTCCCCGACTCTTCCTGAAGCGACCAGTCTTTAATGCGGAGCGCTTGCACGCCGAAAAAGTCGGAACCGAGGAAGAAATCTCCGTCAACATCGATGTAGTCGCCCTGTTTAATCTGCGGAACCGCGGCGCTTCCACCGTACCGTTTAGTAACGATAGTCTTCCCGTCGGTTTTCATCGTAAAGCGAATCGGAAGGTCGCCCCACCGGACGCCGAAATAAATCGTCGAACCGACAATTTGGTCAACTTTTCCGCTCCGCAGGGACACCGTACCGTCTTGCTTGATATGGAGTTCGGGGTTCCCCGCGCCTACACTTTGAGGCTCATAATCTCCCGCGCCAAACACAAAAACCGGAAATGCCAAAAGGAGAAGACCCGTCAAGAATATCTTTTTCATTATGCAAACGAGTATACCCCCACACTACCTTTTTTCAAAGCTGGTTAGGTTTTTACCCCCCCCTCTTTAGAGGTGAGAAGCGAATACTTGGAGCTTCGCAAGACCTTGAGCTCTCCGTCTTCGGAGAGAGCGAAAGGTGTACAGCTTCTGTAAGAAGAGGATTGAGTTGGGGAGCTCTTACCTCCCCTCCTCAGTTGAGGAGGGGACTTGAGGGGTGGTGTTTCTTAGAAAATAATTTGTGCACCCCCCACCCCACTGCTACACCTAAAACCGCCCCTCCCGCAATATCCGTAAGGTAATGCACTCCAGCCATGACCCGTGCCAGTCCGATTACGGCACTTGCGACGAAGAACCAGACACCCCAGCGTTTATTGTATAGATAGACCGTGGTCGAGAGCGCGAAGAAGAATGCGGCGTGGCCGGAAGGAAAAGAATAGCTGGTTTCGGAAATGAGCGCGTGAATGTTCGGGTCTGCGACAAATGGCCTCGGCCTATGCACGAAAAGTCGAAT
>SIBZ01000006.1 GCA_009694955.1 Candidatus Tayloriibacteriota bacterium
GTTTTGCGAAATCCTTTCCCCAAAAAATAGTTTTCGCAAAACCGAGTCCGCATTAGTCCCGCCGAGGCTCTGCGAGGCGGTGGCGGGGCTGATTCATTCGTTCAGTTTCCGCTCGAAAAAAGTTCGCGCAAAGTGTATAATTACAGCACCAAAATAGAACTAGACGGTTTTTTAGAAGCCAAAATGCGGGACGCGCGAAGCGCGTCCCAAGGATTCCCGCCGAATTCCCCAAACGAATTCAGAATTTTTGGCGCGCTTGCGCGCACTGATTTTTCGCCAAGGAGGAGGTTCGAAATCAGAAGCTAGGAATTTGCTTTGTCCGAAAATACAAAAAGAATTTTTGTTGCGGAAATATTTTTGGTATACTAACTTTGCACACAATTATTAGTAGTTAATCGGCAGGAATAGCTACATTGGTAACAATTTGATTAACGTTAAATTGTGTGCACCAGTGTAGCTATTCCTGTTCCAAAAATATATATGCAAAAATTCTTTTTGTATGCTCGCAAGTCCACTGATGTCGAGGACAAGCAGGTGTTATCTATCGAAGCGCAACTCACCGAATTGCGGGAGTATGCCAAGCGAGAGAATATCGAAATCTCCGCCGAATTAGTGGAAAAACAATCTGCCAAAGTTCCAGGTCGTCCTATTTTTAATAAACTTCTCAATGACATCGAAAAATTCGGCGGAAGTATTCTCGCATGGCATCCAGATCGTTTAGCCCGCAATTCGGTGGATGGTGGTCGGGTGATTTATCTCCTCGACACAGGGAAACTTGCGAGCCTGAAGTTTCCAACCTTTTGGTGTGATTCCACATCACAAGGTAAATTTATGTTGAACATGGCTTTCGGGCAAAGCAAATACTATGTGGATTCTCTTTCCGAAAATACCAAAAGAGGACTTCGCCAAAAAGTTAGAATGGGTATATTTCCGAGCCAAGCGCCTTTGGGGTATCTCAACGATTCGAGAACAAAGACAATCGTGGTGGAAAAGAAAAAATCTCGTATAGTGCGCTTGGCTTTTGAGAAATACACAAAAGGTAATATGCGATTGGAAGATGTGTCAAACTTTTTGGCGAAATCCGGCGCTACAACAAGAACCGGAAAGAGAATCTCAAAAACAAAAGCGTCTTTTATCCTCTCAAATCCTTTTTACATCGGACTATTCAAATATGGTGGTGAAATCCACGAAGGAAAGCACGAGCCAATCATTTCAAAGAAACTTTTTGATGAAGCACAGGAAATGTTGAAGTTTCGCGGACAACCCGAACGAAAACCACAGAACGAACCTCAACCATATTGCGGACTTATTTCCTGTGCTTCATGCGGAATGATGATAACTGCTGAAAACAAAACGAAGCGACAGAAAAATGGTAATGTTCATCACTATGTGTATTACAGATGTACCAAGAAATCTAAAACGGTTAGATGTCCCGAAATGTCGCTTCGTTCTGAAAAACTAGATGAGCAGTTATCATCCTTAATCAAAAAAGTTTCTTTGCCCAAAGACTGGGCGGAGGAATTAAATCGTCTTGCTTTGCAAGACCACAAAAACTCCGCCCCGTCTTTGACTGCTTGTGTGGAAGAAAAAAAGAAAAAGATTTCTTCTTTGTCGGAAAAGTTAGAGCGACTTCTTACGGGGTATCTTGACCAAGTAATTGACCAGCCAGACTACTGTTTACAAAAAGCTAAACTGCTTTCCGAAAAGAAGTCGCTCGAAGAAGAAATCTTTAACTTTTCACACAAGCAGAATGATTGGCTCGCACCTTTCCAAAACTGGCTAAAAGACGCTCAATCATTGGACAAAATTGCTTCTGATTCAGACCTTTTTGCGAAAAAGGTCTGTGCCAAAGAAATCTTTGGCTCGCACCTGCTTCTTGGCGAAAAAACAATCCGTCCCGCCGAAGGCGGGAATCCGAATTCATTGGCGAAAACGGACGAAACAGCGTGGGCGTGCCTACGGCACGCCCACTCCTTGGTTGGTTCTCAACCGCTAAGTTCCATTCTGGTGCCGAGGGAGGGACTTGAACCCTCATGAGATTGCTCTCGCTGCGACCTGAACGCAGTGCGTCTGCCAATTTCGCCACCTCGGCAAATTACACGGGGTAACTATACCAATTCGCTATCTGCCCGACTAAAAGAGTATAGCTTTTTAGGGCCAATAATCAAACGAGGAGAAATTCATTCAGGTAATGTGAGCGTGCCAGGACATTCGACTCTTACAGAGTCAGTACCCTGTTTGGATTTTTTCTTCGTTTAAGAAACTCGAAAAAATTCTCAAACAGGCTTCGAGTCCTGGACGGAAGCGTCCCACGCTTCCTCACGCCCACACTCCTCACTTCGTTCGCCGGTGCGCGTGCCAGGACTCGAACCTGGGACCTCGTCATTATCAGTGACGCGCTCTAACCACCTGAGCTACACGCGCGAATATGCACTATAAGCGCCCAAAGAATATAGCAAAAAGAGAGCATTACAGCAACAAAAAAGGTGGTGCGGACAAAAAATTAGGCGTCGAGCGGACCGTAGTCGCTCGACGCCGTAAAGTCATCCTCGAAAGTGGCAATACGCCGATATGACGACCATCATGACCATTGCTGAAGATAACACAATGGCCATTCCGCGTTCAAACGGCGAGAGTTCTTCCCGCCAGAACTTTTTCCATTGAAACCAAGGCCACTTTACCTTGGGGAGCGGAGTTCTCGGCTGTTGGAGATGAAGAGGTACGGACAAGAACTCCGAACCTTCTTCTCGTCTCAAACCGGTAACTCGACGCTGTCCGTTCAGCCCGTGGGCCGAACCATTCGTCTCTTCTGCCCTCACTTTGTGCACTTGTAAGTGCATAGGTTTTACCCTTTCGTTTGGGGTTGCGGTTGAGCACTGTTTTTCTGTGCTCTCGAGAGAGTATCATATAAAGTAGTACGTGTCAATGTTTAGAGCACAGCAAAAAAACCGCCCATCTGGGCGGTTTTTTTGCTCTACTATTCTCTATTCTGTTCCGTTCGCACGGCTCGTCACCCTTACGGGCAAGCGGCCTTTTACCAAGTCTTCCCTTAGTGCCAATCTGTTTAAGGTACCAGACAAACCATTGCACGCTCTATAGAGACGCACAATATCGACTCGTTCACCCCCAACCGAAGTTGAGGAGAATAATTTTGAAATGTTCCACGAGCAGCTTCCGCTACCCGTGCCTTGTTACGACTTAGCCCCTGTCACCGAATTTACCTTAGGCCCGCATAAAGCGAGATTTCGGGTACCCCCGGCTCCCTTGGCTTGACGGGCGGTGAGTACAAGACTTGAGAACGTATTCACCGCGGTTTGCTGACCCGCGATTACTAGCGATTCCAACTTCATGAGGTCGAGTTGCAGACCTCAATCTGAACTGGGGCTACTTTTATAACGATTAGCTCAGGGTTACCCCGTCGCAGACGTGTTGTAGTAGCCATTGTATTGCGTGTGTTGCCCAAGGTATCAGAGGGCCATGCTGATCTGGCGTCATCCTCGCCTTCCTCCCCGCACTTTATTTTCGAAAGATTCGAAAACAAAGTGCGGGGCAGTCTCGCCTGACAAATATAACAGGCAACGAGGGTTGCGTTCGTTACCCCACTTAAGGGAACAATTCAAACCACGAACTGACGACGACCATGCAGCACCTGTCCAGACGTCCTTGTGAGACGACAAACGTTTCTGCTTGTCTTCGTCTGGATTTCTAACCTTGGTAAGGTTCTTCGCTTACCATCGAATTAAACCACACAATCCACCGCTTGTGCAAGTCCCCGTCTATTCCTTTGAGTTTTAACCTTGCGGTCGTACTACCCAGGCGGATCATTTATCGCGTTAGCTTCGCCTCTCGGAGGGTCGATACTCTGAAAAGCCAATGATCATCGTTTAGGGCGTGGACTACTGGGGTATCTAATCCCATTCGCTACCCACGCTTTCGTGTTTCAGTGTCAGGAATGCACCAGTTTGCTGCCTTCGCTTTCGGTGTTCCCCATGATATCAACGGATTTCACCCCTACACCATGAGTTCCGCAAACCTCTTGCATCCTCCAGCCATACCGTTTCTTCTGCGGACCCCCGGTTAAGCCGAAGAATTTGACAGAAGACTAATATAGCCACCTACACACCCTTTACGCCCAGTAATTCCGGATAACGCTTGAGGCACTCGTATTACCGCTACTGCTGGCACGAGTTTAGTAACCTCTTATTCTTGGGATGATCAATAAACTTTCTATCCCACAAAAGCAGTTTACATCCCGAAGGACTTCATCCTGCACGCGGCGTCGCTCCGTCAGACTTTCGTCCATTGCGGAAGATTCTCGACTGCAGCCACCCGTAGGTGTATGGACCGTATCTCAGTTCCATCGGTGGGGGTCACCCTCTCAGGTCCCCTAGGCGTCATAGCCTTGGTGAGCTTTTACCTCACCAACTAGCTGATACCGAGCAGGCCGTTCAAAGAGCGTCTTGCGACTTTACCAAATACATAATTCTGGATTCACTTCGTGAACCCACAATTATGTATTCGGACTATCGGGAATTACCTCACCTTTCGATGAGCTATGCCTGACTCTAGGGTACGTTACCTGCTTATTACTACCTCGTCTGCCGCTCCCCTTGCGGGGCGCTCGACTTGCATGCCTTATCCACGCCGCCAGCGTTCATCCTGAGCTAGGATCAAACTCTAATATTGAATCGTTCAAACTTGTGATTTGAGCAATCGCGAACGGAACAAAATACAGAATAGTATTACTACATTCTCTACAAAGTTCCTTAATGAGTTTGACCTTTCGCTAACTTGCCCGTCCCTTGATTAGAGGTCCGGGTGGAATTACTTTCAAATTAATAGACGTTAACTTGCGTTAACGTTCTCTACATTTCAATTGTCAAAGACCGCACTCTCTCTTTGTGAGTGCTGGACTATTATACTTATATAGAGAGCGGTGTCAAACAAAAAGGAGGCTGTTCTGAACAACCCCCTTCTGAAACCACCTTTTCTGCCTCTTAGCTCAAAAGCGCATATTCTAGGCCGTCAATTAAGGCTTTGAGACTTGCCTTAATGACGTTCGGACCAACACCTATCGTAGTCCATCTACGATGACTCAACCGGAACCCGATAAGGACCCTCGTTTTCGCGGCAGAACCAAGGCGATCTTTAATGATCCGGACTTGGTAATCCACCAACTGAACTTGCTTCAATTTAGGGAAACTGCGAGCGAGAGCTTTACGAAGCGCACTGTCGAGCGCGTTCACCGGCCCGTCACCGTCCGCAACGGCATGAAACTCCTTCTTTCCCATTCTGAGTTTCACCGTAGCAGTACATTCATCAGACGTACCTGTTGCAGCCAATGAACCGTCCCCTGCAAGTACGACGTTGTACTTTGATACAGTGAATGGCAGCGTACGTTTTGAAACGGCCTGCCGAAACAAAAGAAACAGTGACGCACCTGCTTCCCGATAACTGTACCCGAGCGCCTCCTGCCGTTTAACCGCATCAAGCACCAAGCCGAATTTCTCTTTGCGAATCCGAAGACCTAAGTTTTTCGCCATGAGGGCAATGCTGGCTTTTCCTGATTGTCCGCTCACGATAATGGTACTCCTGTTTCCCACGTGTTCGGGATCAATATGTTGGTAGCTGTTCGCGTTGAGGCCGACTGCATGCGCGTGCCGACCACCGTTGTGGCTGAAGACTAAGTCCCCGAAGAAAGGACGGCGAGGGTTGCTTTGCATATCGCCAAGTTCATCCACAAACTGTGACAGTTCCGTGAACCTACGAAGTGAACGTGCCGGAAGACAGTGATATCCCATTTTCAATTGCAGATTGGCAGCCGCTTCAAGCAAAGACAGATTGGTTCCACGCTCACCGTAACCGTTGATGGTCCCTTGCACCTGCCTCGCCCCTGCTTCTACCGCCGCAAGAGCGTTGGCCGTTGCAATACCGCAGTCGTTGTGCGGATGAATTCCAACCTCACAGCCGGGAAGTAACTGCACAGCCTCTCGTGTAACCTTGGCGATTTCCCGAGGAAGTGTGCCACCGTTGGTGTCGCAGAGAATAACTGCCTCCGCTCCGGCTTCCCGAGCCGCACACCACGTTGCGCGAGCATATTCAGCGTCGTACTTGAATCCATCAAAGCCGTGTTCAGCATCATAGAAGACCGTCCTCCCTTTTGCTCGTAGGTAGGCAACCGTATCCGTAATCATTCGCAGATTTTCCTCGGGAGAACAACGAAGCACATTCTGCACCTGCCAAAGCGAGGACTTGCCGTAGATGGTAATAATCGGCGTCTTGGCACGAAGAAGCGCTTGTACCTGCGGGTCACTTTCCACTTTCAGATTTTTACCCCCCGTCGAACCAAATGCGGCCACCTTGATACGACTGAATGTGTGTCGAGCTGCAAGGGTAAAGAATTCATCGCTTTCCGCATTTGCACCCGGCCATCCCCCTTCGAAGTAGTGGAAGCCCATCGCATCCAAACGTACTGCGAGCTTAAATTTCCTTTTGCCGGGAAGTTTAAACTCCGCATCTTGCGTCCCATCCCGCCCTGTCACGTCATAGAGTTTGACTAAGATTTTCATATGTAAAAGACCAAACGTCTCTTCTCGTCCCCTGTTTGCTCAGTACCGTTATTGAATCGTCTCCACACGGAGCATCCATAACGAAAAGTGAGCGCTTCGGGGCGAAGAGCTCACTTGTATTCGTTTCTTACTTTTGGGATTAGTTAGAAGCGCGCACGAGCAAAATCTCCACCGGTTGAGCCGGTAATAATAATGCTAATAGCGATAATCGCGCTTTGTGTCATCGTTCTTGTATCCTACACCCGCCGAGAAAACTGTCAACAAAAAGCCGCCGATTCACGATGAATCGGCGGTGGTGAAAGAACTCTGTGGGAATTACTGTCCCTCAAACATCTGTTCTTCTAGCAAGGAGTGTTCGAGTTTGTCAGGGTCGAACTCGTCTCCTTCGAAGCGTCTGCGACCGCCAAAGAGCCGCGACATTTCGTTGAAGGCTCGTTTCCATGTGGTGACTTCATCGCACTCGTTCAGAATCTCGGCAACATGATTTATTCTTGCAGCCCTTCTCGGACGAAGCCATACTTCCTTTCGCACAGCGGAGATAAAAATGGCGCTCTTGTTCCCGCGAGCCAGCCATACCTCAATGGTAGGAATGGGGCCACAATTTCTGCGCTCCGCGTTCAGGGCGTCCGGAGTAATATCCTCCTCACCTTGTTTTTTCGCTCTATTTTTCATAAGAGTAGGAAAATGTGCAAAGGTGTTCCAGTAATCACAGAGTAAGAGTTCCGGTTCCGGATAGAGCGGCTCAAGTTCCCAGTACGTCTGGAATAAGAATGAGAGTGGCTTCTCGTTCCAATTGATTTCTCTCTCGTCATCAAGATTCCAGACATCCAGGATGACTTTCCCCGCGGCTGTTTTTTCGAGAACAAACACCGCCGCGTATAGGCCATCGGCTATATCGCAAGGGGTATGCCCGATGATGATTCGGTCTCCTGCTTCGAGCCTAGAGGCGTATTCGATAGCGAACTGCACTCCGACCTGCACGTCGGTGAGGGAAAGCATTTTTTGAACTGCCTGCTTTGTAATCTCTCCATACGTCGGATAGCGAGACCCACTATGTAAGAACCAAATATCCAGCCTTTCAGGAAGGATTATGGCGAATCTTCGCTCATAGATTGGAGGCCTGATAACCAGTTTCGGTGAACTGATAAGCTTCCGTGAGTCTTCGGTAAGCTCAATAGAATGCTCTGCGAGCTTACCCATGATGGTGAGCGGTAGAAGCGGTTGTACACTTCCATGCCGAAGCCTTATCGGTAATCCGATTGTTGGTAGTTTCATTTCCGTTGTTTCGTTGTCAAAGAGCTAACGCTCTTTCATCCCCTATTCCTTTTTCCTCGCTTCGTTATGAAGTAAAAGAAAACCAACTCCCGGGGTGGAGAGTTGGCTTTTGCTTACTTAAAACTGTAATTTACTGATTTACATTTTTTAAATATGCACAGGCAAAATCTCCACCGTTTTTTAGAACGAGGATAATTAGCCCAATCAGATTTTGTATTTTGTTTTGCATATATTTCCGCATTCTTTTTCGTCCCGACAAATCGGAACGAAATTCGATAGAAGAAAAAATCGTATCCAGCAGAGAGTCGCTTGCGCGAACCTCTCTGCCAGACCGATGTGTTTTGTTCCCCTATAACCCTTTTTCTTTAGATGCGTCAGAACGCCTTATCCTCTCTGCACGATTGAGCGCGCTGAAGGTCGCTTTAACTGCGGCTTGCGTGATGTCTGTGTCTATTCCGACACCCCACGCGACATCATTCCGATTACGAATCTTCACGTAGGATATAGCCGATGCTTCAGCACCATATCCAAGTGAATGTGTATGATAATCCAAGACTTGGAAAGGCACGTACTCATCGAAGGAACGTACCAAAGCCTCAATGGGTCCATTTCCCTCCCCGACAAACTCATGAGGAACGACGTTATTACGGCCACAGTCTTCCTCAAACCTCACCTTACAGCTTGTTCTGATGCCCGAATCAGTGATGGTAAAGTCTTTAAGCTTCCACGGAAAACGATTATTGCCCTCCAGATAATCGTATTCTCCAAGGAACATCGTTTTCAGTTCATCCGAGGTTGCTTCGCACTGTTGTTCGTCAGTGTGTTTTTTGACAAGCAGACTAAACTCTTCGAGAAGTTCTTTTGGTGGATTAATATGCTCCTGTTCAAGCAGAAATGCCACTCCGCCTTTCCCGGATTGAGCATTGACCCGAATCGAAGTTTGATACTCTCGGCCCAAATCAGTGGGATTGAATGGAAGATAGGGTACTTCCCATACTTTCTTCTCTCCAGCTTCCCAATCACGTAACCCCTTTCTGATAGCATCTTGGTGTGAACCGCTAAATGCGGTGCACACGAGTTTACCGACATAAGGGTGACGCGGATGAATGGGCATTCTGGTACACCGCTGGTACTCCTCGGCAATTGCGGGGAGATTGTGCAAGTCGAGTTTGGGGTCCACTCCTTGCGTGTACATATTGAGGGCAAGGGTGACGAGGTCGGCATTCCCTGTCCGCTCTCCATTGCCAAACAGAGTTCCTTCCACCCGCTCCGCACCTGCGAGAAGCGCGAGTTCTGTTGCGGCAATTCCTGTCCCTCTATCATTATGCGTATGCACGCTAATGATAGCGCTCTCACGGTTTTCCAGATGTCGGATGAACCACTCGATTTGGTCGGCATATCGGTTCGGTGTTGAAACCTCGACGGTAGCCGGAAGATTGAGAATGATTTTGTTGTCGGGAGTCGGCTTCCACAAATCCATGACTTGCTGGCAGATGTGCAAAGCGAAGTTGGTCTCCGTAGCGGAAAAGCTCTCGGGAGAATACTCGAGAATGAGTTCTGTACCACTCACGATTTCCTGATGCTTTTGAATCCACTCTACTCCTCTAGCCGCTATGGATATCGTCTGATGCATGTTGTGATCAAACACGATTCTCCTTTGCGCGGGCGAAGTCGAATTGTACAAGTGGATTATCGCCCGCCGCGCGCCCACAAGCGATTCAAGAGTTCTGATGATGAGGTCCTCTTTCGCCTGTACCAAGACCTGAATAGTCACATTGTCCGGAATTCGCTTCTCCTCAATGAGCTTCCGGCCAAAGTTAAACTCGGTAGGCGATGCTGAAGGAAAGCCGATTTCGATTTCCTTAAAACCGCAACTCACCACCGTTTCAAAGAAGTACAACTTGCGAAGAATGTCCATTGGCACCGGAAGCGACTGATTCCCGTCTCGTCCGTCGGTACTGACCCAGATTGGCGGAACAGTAATTGTCTTATCGGGCCACTTGCGGTCTTTGAGTGTAATAGTTGGTTTGAACGGATGGTATTTTTTCAGTGATTCAGTATTCATTATTTTTTTCGTTTCTGAATTTTCAGTTTAGGTTTGTTCTGGTTGTTGAGGCATAAGTCCCGCTGCTATACGAGCAGCTTCCTCCCGAGCATTCGTGCCGGGTGTTCCTTTGCATCGGATAACCTCCTGCATAAAGAGACATTGGGTTAACTCCTCTAGGAAACGTTTCCAGAAAAGCTCCGTTCGGTCTCCCAGAGTGAACGACTCTGCAGGCCACCCACAGATAGTAGGTCCGTTTAGGCTTTCATAGGAAGTCGCAATTGCCTTCGCATAAAGGGAAGCGATTCTGGACCAACTATTTTGCAACGCTTCGGCAACCGATGTTTGCAATATATACTTGAAGCGCTCATCTCCACATCGCATCGCCACAGAGAAGTCGAAAGACGGCAGATCCGATGTTTCTACAAGCATCAGTGAATCTGCAAGTCCGTACTCAGACGAACGTCGCATGACTTCCCCGCATCTAAAGCGGGGAGAAATAAGTACGACCGGCCGGCCTATATGCAGCTTCGCAGATCTCTGAAACATCTCGACAGCGGCCTCGGGTGTATCAGCATCATAGGACGTGATGAACTCTGGTGCATGCCAACTACGGAGATACTTTGCATAGAGTTTGTTTGCCACGAACATCGGCTGCCTTGGAGTATCGCTCGACTCTAGAATACTTCCTTCTGTGGGACATACAGTGCCCCCAGTCCCCCGCCACCAAAGGGCAGCGAGCTTAAACTTCCACCCTGGGACCGAGACAAAATCCACTCCCTCGGTCATCAACTGAACCATGTCGGGCAAACCAAGGATGATGTCATATTGCGGCAGAGCGGGCGAATACTGTAGTCCTTCTAACGCCGTTTCCGGTGTAATGTTCGAGGTGATAGTAACTCTTCCAAAAGGACTAAATGTTCCGGCTAGTATCTGGGCGAAACCTTCCAACATCTCCGAAAGGTAGTGAGGAAGCACTACGATACCAACAGAAACCTTTTGCCGTTTGGTGATCGTCGTAAGCGTACCGGCCTGTGCAGCCTTTCGCATACCGACTTCATCTGCTTTACGCAACTCGAAATTAAGAGCTGACTCTACATCAGAATTCAGGATCAAGCCTAGGGAGGTACAGACAGATTTAGGTTCCAGACTAAGCAACACAGCTATTCGTGTGAGGGTGCGGACCCATGCACGAATCTGACGGCGAGACATAGAGTCCTGTCCGTCTCCCCACGGGAACTTCTTCTCCAAAATCGTTTGGAACGTCTCTGTAGCAATGCGAGCATCTTTTATAAGCTTGTTCCGTCCATGTGTGTAGGCATATTCCTGTAGCTTCGTGTAGAACTCGGCTTTTTCGACTTGTTCGTTCATAGCATTTCTTTCGTTGCGGTATTTCTGTAATCGGACATCCGAATTGTGTAAGGCTAAATCAATTCACGGTGAATTGATCGCCCGAATCTGCATATGCAGATTCTAGGGTTATAGGTTTTCAAAGAGCCTAACCCCGATGGTTAGCCATACTCTTCTTCGTCCTTCAGGACTGGTTTTGTTCGCTTACTAAAGAAAAACAAAACCAGCGCTTCGGGTGAAGAGCTGGATGATAGTTGTAAGTTACAAGCGAGAAGTTTGTAAGTTACCAAACACGAGCCAGCGCTCCACCTTTTTGGAGGGTTAGAAGCGCTAGGTTGTTGTGATTTATCTTTTGCATGATTTTGAATTAAAGAAATTGATTGAAAAAATAGGTTGCCTTGGGAATACTTTTTCGTATATTCCCAAGGCTACCGTGATACTCTGCGCAAGGCCTATGCCAACTCCTCGCCAGTAGGCCCGCCTACATATTTCAGTTGTTCCTGCCTGCGTTCAGTCAGCGGTTCTTTTCTTGTGAGACCCTCTGGTTCGGCGGGATTAGGTGAATCAGTCTTCATAATCTTCGCCAATCGACGGCTGTCGGCGGTGCTTGCTCGCTTGTTGCGTTCATCAATGATCTTCTGATTGTGTGTGCGCTCTTGTGCATTCATAAAGAACAAACTCCTTCATCCGCATAGTTTCAACATCGTCTTCGTACGCCCGTACGAAAACAAAAAGCCCAGTCCCTGCGGTAGTGGAGACTGGCTTCCTTATGCTTACTATCCTTAGATTGCCTAGTTAGGCCTTGTGAGAATAAGCACGAGCAAACGCTCCACTTGTGGTGGATAGCGCTAGACCTAGAAGGTTTACGTTGCTTGATTGCATAGTGTTTTTATACTAATCCACACCCCAAAAGCTGTCAAGCGGGCAACCTAGTGCCTCTCTTTGGTGAGTATGGCTTTGATTTCCTTAAATTGCGGGCTTTCTGTTTGATTTTGCGACCACTTTCCCGTTACAAACTCGGGGTCGAAGTAAATGGAGTTTCCGAGCTCCATAAAACGAGAGTAATCACGTCTGTCGAAATAGGCTCCGAACATTTGCTCAAACAACTTTAAGTCCCGCCTGAAATATATATCAAGCAGTCTTTCAACAGGAATTCTTGATTCGAGAAGGTCGATGGTTTTAATCGACGCGACATACGCTTGTGCGTCATAGTCGGCTATGCTCATATTCAAATGGTCCTGAAGCGCCAGCTTGTCAAACCACTCTGTCATCCCCTCATCAAGGAACGGGGGAAATGTCCCGGGGCCGAACGCGTAGTAATGCAACATCTCATGCATCACGACTTTGAGATAGTCGATGAAAGAAGCGCTTCCTCCCTCTTTGATATAAATCGTATCGGGAGAGATAAAGACTCCCGCCTCCTCGGTTCCGGTTATCGGGGATTTATCAAGTTTATCCAGCACGCTCTGCAGTTCGCGGATACTCTTCTCCCACGATGCGATCGAGGAAGCAATCTCCTGGTTAAAGCGCGGGATATTTGTCCGATTTTCTTCAATAATAGCTTTATTCCGCTCAAGCTCCTGTATGTTCTTCTCCAATGTCCCTTGCAACTCTTTGCAGTTTGAGATGAGCTCTCTCCCCATCTGGCATTTTTCCTGATATTCGCTCTGCAGGTCGGTGACGTATGTGCGATAGTCCGCTTGGTATTTTTCGTCAGTCTGGGAAGTGAGGAGCTTCTCATTACTCGCCCGCATGACAGACGCGTCGGCAATACTTTGCCTGACCGACACGATGTACTCCCGGATGTTTTTCTTCATCGCTTCCATACGCGTATTCCTGAGTGACACATATAAGTCGGGAGCACTCGTAAGAATCGAGGGTGTCTTTTTTGTTAGGTATGTTCCAAAACGAGCGCGGAGGTATCTGTCCGCGAGTACGGGAACAAGCGTGCGCACAACGGGGATTGTGGTAGTGCCAATCACAAGCGTGTGGTCAGGAAACCACAGCGCCTCAAATGCTATCGTTTCCAACTGCTTCTCCTGAGCACCGCTCGGATGTTCAATGGCGTACGGAACCATAACCGCGCGATACAAGGTGGTGGTAGCGGCAGGGTCAATACCGTGCGCAAGCATTACCGCCGACTCCTTCCCCTCCCAAAACGAAGGAGCTCCGGAAGTGTCGCGTATCATACGTGCTATGTCATCCAAAGAACGCTCCGACGTGCTATTTACCTTGAAAGCGAGCTGTTCCAGAGCCGTTTGCGCGTCTTCGTATGCCTGCGCGGTACCGAATTGAGCCACTACAGCGAGTGGGCCGAGAAAGGCAATGCCCCACGCGACCAGAAAAAAGACTTGCGCCACGATGAAATACCCCGAAAGCCGGAACCACCGGAATTCGGCTCTCCGGCGGAATATCCGCCAGACAAGCACGAGCTCGAATAGAAGTAGGACTGCAAGTTGCGTCAAAACTCCTTTTTGAAAACCGGAACTCTCTTCAGCCCGCAAATCCAATTCAAGAAGTTCTGTCACCATCGAAATATGCGAATCGGGGACAATGACGACCGGAGAAAAATCAGACGTATTGAGGGGTATCCACAATGAATACGCCGCGACACTTCCAATGGCCAGAAGGAGAACGAATAAGACGCACGCGTACACCACATTGCGGAGCGAAAAGACGAGCCGAGTAGGCTTAGGGACCTCAACCGGAATAGCAACCGGCGGTACTGCTTCAATAGAAGCGTTTGGCTCTTCCATATTGGTATCGATGACACGTCCCCTGCTCTTATCCGAGTGGCGACGTTATACCTTATGTTGCCACTTTTCTACCGTCACGAGAAGTGGAGAACCGATGAAGATAGACGAGTACGTTCCGGCAACGATGCCGATAAGGAGCGCGAGGGAGAAATGTTTGGTGATTTCGGGACCGACAACATAGAGCACGACGAGGGCAATAACGGTTGTGAGCGAGGTATTGATGGAACGAACAAAGGTTTGCTGGATGCTCTCGCCGACGATAGTCGCGAAATCTTTCTTGTCCCGCACTTCGTGCGACACACGGAGGTTCTCGCGCACGCGGTCAAAAACGACAATCGTGTCGTGTACCGAGAAACCGAGTACAACAAGAAGCGCGGTGACGAACAGCGTATCGACTTCATATCCCGCATAGTGCCCGAGAATGGCGAACGCTCCGGTGGGGATGAATACATCGTGGAGGAGAGCGACAATGGTAATCACCCCGTACTTCCACGAAGCAACCGGTAAGGAGACCTTGCGGAACGCGAAGGTGATAAAGAGAACAATACAGAGCATGACCATGACGATAGCAACCAACGATTTGCCTATCGCTTCTTTCCCAAGAAGCGGACCGATGGTATCGAACCGTTCCTCAACTATTTTAACTTTGCCGTTCAATGACACCGCTGTCCTGACTTTTCCCTGTTCAACCTCGGAAAGGTCTTTCATACGAATGATGTAGCTCTTCTCTTTCGTGGGGCGCACCGACGCGTCAACATTCAAAGGTTTTAGTGCTTCTTCCACCTGCACCTTTTCCGGCCGGCCGTCGGGATAGGTCACTTCAAAGAGTGAACCGCCTTTGAAATCGATGCCCGGCTTCAATCCCCAAAGTGCGAGTGCGGCGAGAGAAGCCGCGAAGAGTAGCGCGGAGAGTGCGTAAAATATTTTTCTGTGTGTAACGACGAACATATATATTTATTTAATTCCGGAACCGAATAGAAACTTGGCAAACTTACTATCTCCTCTTGCGCCGACTGCCTTCAGTAATGTTCGTGACGCGGTAATGGCGGTGAACATGCTGGTGACGACGCCGATGAAAAATACCAGCGCGAAGCCTCTGATAACCGGGGTGGAAGCAAAGTAGTAGAGAATAATCGCGGTGATGATGCTGGATGTGTTGGAGTCGCGGATGGATGTCCATGCTCGATGGAACCCTTCCTGAATCGCGTCAGAAAGTACACGCCCACGTCGGAGTTCCTCTTTCATACGTTCAAAGATGAGGATATTCGCGTCCACCGCCATACCTAAGCTGAGGATGAACCCGGCGATGCCGGCGGTCGTAAGCGTGACGGGGATGAGCTTGAACAGCGCGAGGTTCAGCGCCACATAGATAGCGAGCGCGATGGTGGCAAGAAGTCCCGGCAATCGGTACCAGATGATAAGAAAGAGCGCGATGATGGCAAACGACCAGAGTCCCGCGCGAACGCCGGCCACGGTCGCTTCGTCACCGAGCGATGCTCCGACTGTCTGCGTGGACGCAAGCGTAATGGGTACCGGAAGCGCGCCGTAGTTTAAGTTGCGTACGAGGTCACGCGCCTCGGTCGGGGTAAATCCTCCCGAAATCGTCGCCGTACCCCCTTTGATTTCCTGCCGGATAACCGGCACCGAAATCGGTAGGCCGTCGAGGAAAATCGCGAGCACACGCCCGACATTGTCCTTCGTGAGTTTCGCGAACAGCTCTTCGCCTTCGGTATTGAACTTCAGCAACACTTGCGGTTCCCTTGTTGTTTGATCAAACACCAATTGCGACTTCTCCAAGTAACGTCCGGTAAGTGCTGTCGGCACAAACACTTCACTCAGCTTTTTCTGATTGAGCTCTTCTTGCGGAAGTTTCTCCGCTTCCGCGGTCATCAACTTAAATTCGAGAAGTGGTGTCTTGCCGATGAGGTCTGTCGCCACTTTGAGGTTGGTAACACCGGGAAGCTCAACGATAAGACGTTGTTCCCCGCCCCCAAGCACGCCTCCTTCCTCTGTTTGTACAATCGGTTCCGAAACGCCGAACATATTGACGCGCCGTTCAATCACCTCGCGAAGGCTGTCCATTGCGCCCTTGACGTCGCCTGCGCCAAGCAGGCTTGTGTCGGCGCGGTAAACGAGGTGTGAACCGCTTCGAAGGTCAAGCCCGAGTTTAAACGCGTATTTGGACTGCATGGCGACGGAGGGTGTCGAAGTGCTGACGCTTGCCGTTTCTACCGGCAGTTCAGTTGTATACACAAAATAGCCGACAAGCGCGGCTATGACGAGGATGAACAAGGCGCTAAAACGGTATTTCCACATGAGGGGGAGTATAAGGTATTAGGTATGAAGTATCAAGGCATGCCAGCGTTGCAATATACAGGAGGAAGTTAGGCAACAAGTGGCTACTTCTTTTTGCCGAATTGAGCTTTGATCCCGGTCAATCCCGCGAGTGTCAGAGGAAGCAGAAGAAGCGATAGAATGAGAAAACCAACCAACCACCACACATTTTCGTCATAGGTTACTACTGCGGCATAGAGAGCGAATGCCATCCAAAATAATCCCGGAAGAAACAGCGCGAAAAAGCAAAAAAGCAAAAAAGCACAGACATAACCCTAACCCAAGTCGGTTTGTTTGGGTTGCTCATTCCCCGATAAAAATCTCCCTCCATTCTGACAATACCTATCGGGGTATTGTCAGGCTGAGGAACTCCGAAATCTTTTCTATTTTCGTTCATAACAAATATCTTTATAACAAATCTAAAAACTGTTCAATGGAAAGTCCTGCATCCTGAATAATCTTCCGCAAGAGGCCACGACCGATAGTTTTATGCCGAGGAACGGTAACCGGCCATTGTGGTCGCGCCAGACTTGCCATCCGAATATGACTGCCACGTTGTCGGACAATCTTATACCCTCCCCGCTCAAGAGCTTTAACCACTTCTCTACCGGATAAAATCGGGAGTTGCGGCATCGAAGGTTATAAAGAAATAGTATGCAAGCTCAATTCCCGCGGCCGATAGGAGGCGAGTAAATCGCGATTTTCTTTTTCTTCCAAGCAAAGCCCGATAACTTCACGGATATTTTTGAGTGCCTCGTCAAGCGTCTTACCTTGCGTAAAGCAACCATTCAGAACCGTACACTGCACGACATAAAAACCGTCCTCGTCGCGCTCAACGATGACCGGAAATTTTTTATTTTTGGCTATGCGTACAATGGCCTTTTTCATGACCAAATCATACCACATTATTTCAGCCCGTACAATTTTTTGAGCTCGGCTATCCCTTCCTCCAGCGTCACCTCCGGTTTCCAGCCGAGGAGCTTCTTCGCAAGTGAATTATCCGCAAGCGTATCGTGCGGTTCTATTTTCGGAGGCTCTCGCCTGACGGGTCCGCCGATAAGTTTCGCCAGTTCATTAACCGAAAAATTCTTCCCCGCGCCGATATTGATGACTTCTCCCTTCCCCACTTTTTTGCTCTCCATCGCAAATAGATTTGCCCGTACCACATCGCGTACGTGGGTGAAATCGCGCGTCTGCGAACCATCGCCCCAAATGGTAAGGGGCTTCCCTTCCTTCCGCTGTTTTAGAAACTTACCGATGGCGAGTGCGTACGCACCATCCGGATTAAGTCTCGGTCCATACACATTGAAATAGCGGAGGGAGACCGTCTCAAGCCCGTATATGTCACTCCACACCTTGCAGTATTCTTCCCCGATATACTTTTGGAGACCATATGGGCTTTTCGGCATCGGCGTCATCGTCTCTACCAAGGGCATTGTTTTCTGGTCGCCATAGGCTGAACTGGACGCGGAATACACAACGCGCTTCACTCCTCCTTCTCTTGAAGCGATGAGTACATTAAGCATGCCTGTCACATTCACTTCATGCGTTTCCGCCGGATGTTCAATAGAGTACTGCACGCGCGGGAGCGCCGCGAGATGAAAGACGTATTTCGCGCCGCTCACAATCGGTGCAATCTCGGCGAGATTTCGGATGTCTGCTGTATGCAATACCGCTTCCGGATTGATGTTCTCCCTCTTTCCACCCGAAAGATTATCAATGACGTGTACGTCATATCCTTTTTTAACAAGCGCGTCGGTAATATGCGAGCCGATAAAACCCGCCCCGCCAATAACGACAACCTTAGTCTTTTTATTTGAGTTCTGTTTAGTCATGATACTTTCTATAACTCCTGCCCTACACCTGAGGTTATGTCGTTGGAATTATCAATTTTCAAGTCTCAATTTTCAGTGAATCTCCAATGATTTAATTTTCAACATTAAAACATTTCGGGCTTTGATTGAAAATTGTAAATTGATAATTGAAAATTCTCTCGCGGTTCTTAGACCCCTGAGCGCGAGAGTAGCACTTTGACGGTCTTCAACGCTATTTTGAGGTCGAGCCACACCGAACGGTTTTTCAAGTAGTAGAGGTCATACGAAAGCTTAATCGCGGTCTCGTTCGGATTCGCGTCCACTTTCGGCGGATTTTTGTGATAGAGCTGGGCCCAGCCCGAAAGTCCTGGTTTGATGAGATGGCGGGTGCCGTAATACGGCACTTCGCGTTCGTAGATTTCCACCAGTGAAGGGAGTTCCGGACGCGGGCCGATAAGCGACATATCTCCGCGGACAACATTCCAGAGTTGCGGAAGTTCATCGATGCGTGTCCGCCGGAGAAACGCGCCGACGCGCGTCACTTTATTTCCTTGCTTCAACTCTTCCCGTCCCGCGTCATCACGCGACATTGTCCTGAACTTGATGGTGCGGATACTTCGGTTGTTCTTCCCCACGCGTTTCTGGTGGACAAAAATAGGTCCTCCGTCGTCAAGCTTAATGGTAACGTACAGAAACGGGTACAGAACGAGAGACAGAAGCCCAAGCACGGACGAGATAATGATATCCATCAGGCGCTTCAGAAAATCATAGGTAAAGCGCGACGAGACGGGCGACAGGTTTTCGAGAAACCAGTTGTGCTGTACGAGCGAGAGCGGAATGCGGTCGAACATATCTTCATATACCTTGTGCATATCGGCGAACCTGACACCTTTCGTCAAGAGCTCGAACAAGCGCGGTAACAGATGATGGGCCGTCCCGGCATGCAAGTCGACAACAATCAGACTAACTTCTTCAGCCGTGACACGTCGCATAAAATCGGTGGTGTCTGCGTCCGAAAGCGAATCCGGGTCCACGGAAAACACAAACCGTATGCGATAACGCGGATTGTTATTGATTTCGCGGGAGATTCTCTCCATCTCCTCCCCGCTTCCGATAATGACTGCCTGCTCCTTGTCCGCGGTCTTGCCTACGCTGAAGTTGTATCGTCTCCACAGAAAGAGAAAAATCGATGAAACAAAGAGACACAAAAAGAGGTTAACTTTAGGAGCTATCTTGAACGCCGGAAGGAAATAAAAGAAGACGATGGCAATGACCACATTGACGAACAACGCCTTAGTAAGAAGCTGGGGAAGTTGTTTTTGGAGAAACAGCGTATGTTTCTCATAGAGACCTGCAATGAAAAAGACGAGGAGCCACAAAACAAACAGAATTGAAAACGGAAACATATGGAGACCGACCATTTGGCGGAAGTCGAACTCCGAGGAAGCGGGGTAGCGGAAAAACAAGGTGAGGAACAGCGACCCGTACAAAATAAGCACATCCCCCAAAAACAGAAAGACCGCTTCAGCTCGGTTTGAGATTGACATAGTCCTGGATAGCATACAATAAAAATCGGATTTGACAACCCGTATCTCTCTATAACCGATGCGGATATACTTATGCTACAGGGCCACCACCATGCCTACTGCAAAGAAAAAAATCATTTACATCATCACCAAAGGCAATTGGGGCGGCGCGCAGCGCTATGTTTTTGACCTTGCCACAGCACTCCCCCAAGAGAACTTTGACGTCGTTGTCGCTTGCAGCGAATCAAAGAAAACAGAAGGAGGGTTGCCAGGGATACTCGTACAAAAATTGCTTGAACTCGGTATTAAGGTAATTCCGATCCATTCATTTACACGCGACATTTCAATATTAAAAGAATTTTCGGCGTTGAGGGAACTCTACTCTGTCATCAAAATAACAAACCCTGATGTTGTGCATCTCAATAGTTCCAAGGCTGGCGGCATAGGAGCCTTTGCGGCTCGCGTTTGTAGAACCAAAGAAATTATTTTTACAGTGCATGGTCTTCCGTGGGATGAAGACCGTAACATACTATCTCGCACCCTTATATTTCTCAGCTCGTACCTTACATTTCTGCTATGTCACAAAGTAATTCTTATCTCTAAAAACAATTTTGAAAGAATAAGAAGACTGCCGTTCTGCGGTAGAAAAGCAGTCTTAATTCATAATGGTGTCGCACCGATAGATTTCCGGCCTCGAGAAGAAGCGCAGCGAGAGATTATGGGAACACCCATACGAAAAACACCGTGGGTAGGAGTCATTGCAGAATTTACTAAGAACAAGGGTCTTTTATATCTCATCGAGTCCGCCGCAATACTTAAAAAGCATGGTGTGGCCTTTCGAATGTCCATCATTGGGGATGGGGACATGCTTCCAGAAGTTAAAAAGCGAGCTATAGAATATGGCCTCTATAATTCTCCAAACTCACCCGTATACATTGACCTCCCTGGTTTTGTAAGTGACGTTGCCACAAATTTAAAAGCATTTGATATGCTTGTGCTCCCTTCAACAAAAGAGGGTTTGCCTTATGTGCTTCTTGAAGCCGGATTAGCGTCACTGCCGGTTATTGCAACTTCTGTTGGTGGTATTCCGGACATCATTCAAAATGGAAAAACTGGACTTATTGTTCCTCCTGGGGATAGCCAACGTTTGGCTGAAGAAATGCAGAAACTCCTTGGACAACCGAATATGCAGGCAGAACTTGGAACAACACTCAGGAAACATGTGGAGCGGGAGTTCTCATTCGAAGCTATGCTACAAAAAACATTTGCGCTCTACGCGAGCGCTAGAGAGTAGTCACGCCGACAAACTCGTTTTGTGCGGCTTCTTTGTGTGCGACCCTTCTGTACCTCCGCATCCCCATAAGAATGCCGAGTCCGGCAAACATAATGAGGAGGTTCGTACCTCCATAGCTCATAAACGGGAGCGTAATTCCGGTCACCGGAAGCAGTCCTATGTTCATACCGACGTGGATGAGAAAGTGACTCATAATGAGCACCGCGAGTCCGAGTCCGTAGAGTATTTCAAAATTTGAGAGACCATAGAGCGAATTGCGCAAAATGCGCCAAATCACAACCGCGTAGCAGAGACAGAGTACGATAATACCCATAAAACCCCACTCCTCGGCGAACGCCGCGAATATGAAATCAGTCTCGTATTCTGGGAGAAATTGCAGGCGTGACTGCGTACCGTATCCCACTCCCTTTCCGAACAGTCCTCCCGAACCGACCGCAACCATCGATTGATACGCGTTATATCCGGACCCTCGGATATCGGTAAGCGGATGGATAAACGTAATGAGACGCTGTTTCTGATAGTCCTTAAACACATACGTCCAAAGGAACAGCCCCGAAAGCGCGCCAATGAGAAACACCGTGAGTAAATGCCGTTTCGAAATGCCGGAGAGCATCACCATACCGAACCAGATGCACGCGATGACGAGCGCTCCGCCGAAATCTGGTTGCAGAAGTACCAGCAAGAATAAAATAAACGCATACACGCCCGACACGAGGATGTGCCGTATGTGGGCGATTTCAATGTGCCTCCGCGAGAAATATTTCGCCAATACGAGTATTAAAATAAGTTTAACAGGCTCGACAGGCTGGACGTTAAACGCACCGAGCCTCAGCCACCCGTGAATGCCTCTCGTCGTCCCGAGGAGAAAGAGGACGAGGAGAAGCAGACAACCAAGCACAAAGAGGCCGAACAGGACGTCGCTCCGCCGGAGAAAACGCCAGTCAATAAAACTTCCCGCGAAGAAAGCGATAAACGAAACGACTATCCAGATGAGTTGCCGAGAGAAAAACGGGTTCTCCACTGGACTTCCTTCCGTGCACGACTCCGACGAGAGTGATGCAGAAACCTCTGTGGTGTTAAGCACGCAAGAAGCGGAGTCTGTCTTCTCAAAGGAATACATTGTCACGAGTCCCGCACCAAGAATAGGAATGAGCGCGAGAAAGAGCACCCAATCGATTGAGCGTGGTGTAGCTATTGCGACTGGATTTTTAGCGAGAGACATATTTTAAATTTCTAATTCACCTAAGTACCTAATTTCTAATGAAATCCCAAATGCACAAATCTGGTTTCACCCTTTTATTAGGTACTGCCTGTCCTAACGTGGTTTAAGGATTAGACAATTAGAAATTCCCTTCCTAGAGTCTCCCCGGCACCGCGTAGAGTACCTCGGTCCTCGCGGGAAGAGGAAGTTTGCTAGGCCATGTAAACGTGAGAACGGACTGCGCTTCTCCGGCGAGTGTCTTAACGGTGGTGGCTGAAGCACCAATTACATTCCCGTCTCTGCCGTAAAGGAGCGCGGTAAGCTCGATGCCTTCTATGGGAACGCGAGACAGGTTGGAAAGCGTCGCCTCAAGGAATGAACCTCTCTCGTCCGCCGTAAAGCCTTTCGTAACAACCGAAAGCGCCGGTTCACTCATACGCACAAACTCCGGCTCCGCTTCAAACTCAAAGGTGGCGCGCGTCGGTGTACGGCTACCACTCTGCATCTGTCCCTCAAATATCGCGAACACTTTTCGAGGCGGGATAAATGCCAAACCGTGCCGTTCATAGAGAAGGAGGTTCTCTGCGTCATAGAGTTTGAATACATACGGTACGTTCCGTGACCCCGCTCCCGTGTTCCGGTTCTCTCCGGATGCGACGGCACCCCAGACACCTTTGCTCACCTCAAACGTACGGGTGAAATGCACAATAAGTGGGACTGTGTCGGCCCTGCATACCCGAAGACACGACCCTCCGCAGTCGACTCCCCTCTCATCGCCGTCCCGTGAGCCATTCCGGCAGTCGGGCGCGTTGTAGAACGCAAAAAGACCATAGATGCCGAATACCACCAGAAGGAAGAGCAGTACCCCTCCGATGAAAAAAATACGACGCTGTTGTGCCCACGAAAGCATAGAAATAGTATATAGCACTTACGCTCTGGAAAACAGACAAGCAAAAGTGCCTCGCCGTAACAGCACTGCAAATCCCACACCAGAGGTCTACTTCTTGAACCACCCTTTCATCTTCTGAATGATGCCTGGTTTTTTCTTTGGCTCGATAGGTTTGGTCACAACAGGAGCGGGTTTTGCAATTGTTGAGGTGGCGATTGTCTGCTTCGTCTGTGTTTGTACGGCAGGAGTCCTTGTCTTTGGCTTCGTGACTATCGGGATATCCTTTTTTGACGTATCGAGTATTCGTTGAATGTCCGAGGTTGGCTTTTGGGGCAAGGATGGTTTGGGCGTTGAAACAGCCGTTGTTGTCGCCGGCACCACCGCGGGTTTTGATATGTCGGTTAGAGTGGCAGGGGGCAGGTTCACTGGTTTCAGATTCACACCAGTTTCGGTGAAATACTGTGGAATTTGTTCCTTGATGTAGGAAATAATGACAGCATCCTCTTCTCCCTCTTCCCTCTTTTCTTGTGTAAGTCCCGCTACTTTTTCAGCGAAGTGAGCATCACCATTAAACGGAAAGAGTACTCCGTCAGGCACATTCGTCCCGACAATTTTGCCGATAGTTCCCACAATAGGGTCAGAGTCGCAGTTATTGCAAATCTCGTTCCATTCTGCATCTTTGAGTCGCGCATAGAGTTGCCTCATACCATTTCTCCCTTTTTCATGATACAGACGCCGGAGAACAAGTGCTCCATGAGCGTACGAAGTGTAGGTTGGGTAGTATGCAGTCCCTGAAAGGTCGAAATCAAACGGTTTTGCATATTTGTTTTTCAGTTCAGGAACGGAAAAAAGATGCCCGCTGTAGCTTCCGGTAAGGTCGTACGACATACGGGCCGTGTGGGTGGTGAGCAGTCGGTCACGCATCTCGAGCTCGACTGCGGTGGCGATACCTTCCGCAAACCACGATGCATCAAAGACCGCCCCTTTGAAAAGGGATTTCCCCATTTCGACAAGATGTGTACTCTCATGAGAAAGGAGGAGTTTAAGGTCAATATCGGTATGCGTGGCGATAAGCGATCGATTGAGAAGCATCGTGTTGGGAGGAATTGCCAGACCTGAAGCTTCAAACGAAAGGTGTACTGGATCAAGGTCGGCTATCATCACGTATATATCCGAAGGGAGCGAAGTGTCAAGGAGTTCCTGCACCACGCTATCGAGTTCGCCTAGACCCTTGGCCGCCTCTGCAACCCTTCGTACGGACTCTTTGTCTCCGGCAATAGTAAAGCGCCCTTCCTTTTGAAGCACCGTACCATTCGGGAGTGGGTCAGGCATAAAGAGTAGGACTGCCTGAGGCGCGTACACAGTACTTGTAGGATAGGTTATCTCAACAGGACTTGTTTTCTCTGGAGGAGGCCACGACGAGATAAATTTGAGATTGCTCGGATAGCTCACGGAAAGCTTCGGACTCCGGAAGAACGCTCCGCTGAAGATGGGAAACTCATAGAGGATGAACGGCGCTCGGAACGGCGGTTTAAAATCGTAGTCCAGATAGAGATTGCGGATAAAACGCCCGGATTTATAGCCTGAATTCACATACGCAAAATCCTCGGGCTCATGGGAAAAAGTGATAGGACCATTCTCGTTCGATGCCCCCACAAGCGTATAGGAAAACGCTCCGCTGAAGCCGAAATTCTTATACTCGGGCAGAGTGTAGATATCGGTTTCCGCAGTGAACGCGGGAAGCGTCCACCGTGCTTTAACGCTCCAATCCGGAGAGATGACAACGTCTACTTTTTGATTCTTGAATGTGTCTTCCGTCGGTTCGGCAGCGATGGTAATCAGTGGCCCCGCGGTCAATACGCATACAAGCATTGTGGCAAAAAGTCGTTTCATTGCGGTATGTACCGTTTTTCGCTATCGGTTAACAGTCGCATCTCCGACACCATATCTTCCAGAACAGCTTTGCTTTCCTGGCGTGAAGCAATGTATGAAGATGTGATGCGATACACACTGTCGCCGTTGAACACAAATCGGTCCGTCGTGTATTCATCGTAGTGGTCGTACGCTCTGCTTTTATATTCAAGAACAAGCGATGGCAAACCAAGGTCCTTCCCTCTTCGCACACTGAGCACCTTAAACGCATTCGCTGTGCGCGCAAGCCGATCGATATAGAAGTTTACCAAATCCGCATCGGAGAGTTTGGTTCTGAGCCGCGCGGGGATATCAAACACGCCTTCGATAGTGGAGATATATACTGAAATGGAAGAACCGATACGGCTTCCTTTCTCGGCACGGGGATAGATAAAGAGGTAGCGTGCCTTGGGACCACGGAGCGTCTCCTTCACCACGGGTTCGGTGACGAGCCACTGTTTTGGAATGAGGAGACGGAGACCAGTTTCGAAATTTCTTGACTCCACCGCGTTCTCGAAGAGAGGGTTGCCCAGCGCCATAAGAGTCGGCGCAACGGCAAAAAGCGCACCCACCGACAGGCACGCTCCGACGATTCCCCGGCACAGTGAGGATATGCGCATATGAATAGTATAGATTGAAGACTTTGTTCTGGCGACTAGCTACTCTCCCCCGCTCGCGCGAGGTACCATCGCCTCTACAAGGCTTAACTTCCGAGTTCGGAAAGAGATCGGGTGTGACCCTTGCGACAAATCACCAGAACAAAATGTTCAAACTATTTTCTTGAAGACGGGGTAATGGATCCCGATTACAGCGACGTAATCAGGAGTTGGCGGAGAGAGCAGGAATCGAACCTACGTGGCCGGATCTTTAGCCCGGTGCCTTAACCACTCAGCCATCTCTCCACCGAAAGGAACAAAGGATTGATCGGGAAACGCAATCTGAAGCAAGGAGGTCGAATGCGGAAAACGACCCCCCGATTCTACCATTGCGTCCCCCAAAAATGCGGAAATTTGGAGCGGGCGAAGGGAATTGAACCCTCGACCCATGCGTTGGAAGCGCAAGGCTCTACCGCTGAGCTACACCCGCCCAAAAATCCTAAATCCATTATCCAGTCTTCAAGATTGCATCCGCCTAAATTTGCAAAGCAAATTTGTGCGGATAAACAGATATCAATGTTCACATGGCTCTCTCGCGAATCGCAAAGCGTGAAGCGCATAACGTCAGAAAATTCTGGCGATACACGTTGCGCGTTTTACGATACACGTAAAGATTCCATGGAGCAGGATTAATTTTCGTAGTTTACCCACATCCGCTGTTACCAGCGAACGGGGGCTTACAAGTTTCCCGACAGGATCGACCAATTAGTATGCCTCGGCTAAACAGATTACTCTGCGTACACCTAGCACCTATCAACCTAGTCATCTCCTAGGGGTCTATAACGATTCCTCATCTTAGGGACGGTTTCCCGCTTAGATGCTTTCAGCGGTTATCCGGTCCGAACATAGCTACCCTGCGGTGCCCTTGGCAGGACAGCAGGTACACCAGAGGTCCGTTCGTTCTGGTCCTCTCGTACTAAGAACGAAGCCCTTCAAGAATCAACGCCTGCAGCAGATAGGAGACCAACCTGTTTTACAACGGTCTGAACCCAGCTCACGTACCACTTTAATTGGCGAACAGCCAAACCCTTGGGACCTTCTCCAGCCCCGGGATGTGGTGAGCCGACATCGCTGTCGGTCAAATTTGTCTGCGATTACTCGCAGGATCGGACTATATCTTCATCCTTCTCAACAGATTGTTGAATGAGGAGTTTGGCGTGTTAGCTTCCCCCTTACTGAGGGAAACTCCGCGTCTCACAAACGCAAGTCTCTACGGGGTCGTGAACTTCATTGAGAAGGCAAACAGATTGTTTACCCATGTGTAGGAAAGCAGGGGTTGTACCCTGAGCAACGTCGGGTGTTGCCTTTACCTCCCCAGAACATCTCTTTCATCTCTCAACAAAGAACTTCTCAATGAAGTTCACGACTTCCCACGGTATCGTCCTCGGAACACATTGTTCCGTAGGAGTTCACCGTTATAAGCCAAATTTTTTGATCCCTGTATATGTGGGTTCATTGGTCTCACATATACAGAGACGACTAATGCTCTTTCGAGCATGGCACCCCGATTTGTTAAGGTGCCGAACTCCGCCGTCGATATGGACTCTTAGGCGGAACTAGCCTGTTATCCCCGGAGTAGCTTTTAGCAGATAATCTTCCACCGCATCTAATGCGAATGGTCGGTTCACTATGCCCCGCTTTCGCGTCTGCTCGACACTTACGTCTTACAGTTAGGCTCTCTTATGCCATTGCACTATCGGCACGGTTTCCATTCGCGCCTAGAGAACCTTGATGGACCCCTCCGTTACTCTTTAGGAGGGTAGCGCCCCACTAAAACTGCCCGCCAGGTACTGTCTCTTAACGTTTTTGCCGTCAAGGTTAGCATGTATATTCTTAAAGGATGGTGTTTCATCGACGGATCCACGTCAACCGAGATCAACGCTTCAAATCCTACCATCTACGCTACGCATCAAGAACATACAGGCAATACCAAGTTGCAGTAAAGCTTCCGGGGTCTTTTCGTCTAGCTGCAGGTAACCGGCATCTTCACCGGTATTGTATTTTCACCGAACGGGTCTCCGAGACAGTTGCCCAGACGTTACACTATTCAACGCGTCGGAACTTACCCGACAAGGAATTGCGCTCTTCTATTCCTTACGAAGGACTATGTCTTCACCCGAACATTTTTTGCAAAATGTTGTAGGGGCATGGCGTATAGTCTCTTGGAGCCATGTGTACTCTCCGTGTTACCACGAAGTAAGGTAGCGTGTGCGTTTTCATGTCGAACTCTAATCGTCCCAATCCTTCCCTTACTCTTTGCAGAGTAAGGAAACCTTAGGACGATTATAGTTATCGCCGACATTCACCAGGGCTTATAACAGTCAGCTTCTCCCTGCCTTGCGGCAGAGAGAAACCGCCGTTATTTGACCTTCTGGCATTGGTCAAGTGTCACCCCCTATACATCCTCTTACGAGTTCGCAGGGAGCTGTGTTTTTGATAAACAGTCGCCAGGCAGACTTTAGCTGCGGCCTTTCTTGCGAAAGGCAGGCCTTATCCCGAAGTTACGGCCGCTTTTTTGCCGAGTTCCTTGGAGACCTCTCATTCGTTCGCCTTGCTCTACTCGAGCTGACTACCTGTGTCGGTTTACGGTACGGTCAAGTCGCGTTTAATCTTAGAAGTTTTTCTTGGAAGTCTGATTTGCCATATTTACCGGCTTTCGCCGACATTTTCTCTGCTCCTTTGATTCACCATTAAAGGCATATTCCCGGATTTACCTGGGAATAATCTTCGAGCCAAGAACGTCAAATCCAATAATGCGCACGGCATACTCGACTTCGTCACTCCATCGAAACGCGCCTCGGTCATGGAATATTAACCATGTGTCCATCAGGTGCGGCTTTCGCCATCCCCTTAGGCCCGACTAACCCTCCTCTGACAATCATCGAGGAGGAAACCTTAGTCTTTCGGCGTGCGGGTTTCTCACCCGCATTGTGGTTACTTGTGCCAACATTCTTACTTCGCAACGCTCCACCATGGGTCACCCCTTTGGCTTCACTGCAGATGCGAATACTCTCCTACCGCATTGGTATATCCGAAGATATACCAAGCCCTCAGTTTCGGTACTGCGCTTAACCCCGATCATCTTCGGTGCAGAATCTCTCGATGAGTGAGCTGTTACGCTTTCTTTCAATGATGGCTGCTTCTAAGCCTACATCCTCATTGTCTAAGAAATTCCACTTCCTTGTGATGTACTGAGCGCAGATTTTGGGACCTTAACTGGAGATCAAAGGCTCTTCCCTTTTTGACCTTTGGAGCTTAGCCCCCACGGTCTAACTGCCGTGCTTAACTCATTGGTATTCGAAGTTTGATTGGTCTAACGGTATTTCTACCTATTTAGACCATCCAGAGCTCTACCCCCAAGAGGAACACACGACGCTAGCCCTAAAGCTATTTCGGAGAGAACCAGCTATTACCAGATTCGATTAGCTTATCACTCCTTACCACAAGTCATCGAAGAGTATTGCACAGCTCTATCGTTCGGACCTCCCCAAGACTTTCGTCTTGGTTCATCCTGCTCATGGTAAGCTCATCTGGCTTCGGGTCTGATGAATACTACTTGTCGCGCTATTAACACTCGGTTTCCCTACGGCTCCACCCTGAAAGGGCTTAGCCTTGCAGTATGCATCAACTCGTTGGCTCATTCTTCAATAGGCACGCCACCACGGATGCAACGCGCAAGTTATAAAGTTCATAAAGTTGAAAGTTCATAAAGCAGAGCGTCTTGTCTACTTTACAGACTTTAAAAACTTTTTACTTTACAAACTGTGTGCTGCACCCGCTATGACTCCTTGTAAGCATATGGTTTCAGGTCTATTTCACCGCCCTCACCGGGCTGCTTTTCACCTTTCCCTCACGGTACTAGTTCACTATCGGTCTTAAGAAGTATTTAGCCTTGCCGGTTAGTTCCGGCGGGTTCCCTCAAGCTATTCGTGTCTTGAGGTACTCAAGAACAGCAACAAGAAAGACTGTTTGTTTTCGTGTACGGGACTATCACCCACTGGGGTGTCGCTTTCCAGCAACTTCCACTAACAAACAATTTGGTAACTTTCCTCGTATAAATACGACGTCACTGCCTTACAACCCCGAGTTTTTCTTGCGAAAAATTCGGTTTGGGCTTCTCCGCGTTCGCTCGCCGCTACTGACGGAATACTTATTGGTTTCTACTCCTCCTGGTACTGAAATGTTTTACTTCCCAGGGTACGCTCCCCGGCTTGCGCCAGAGTCTCTGCGTTTTACGCAGAGGGGTTTCCCCATTCGGACATCTTCGGATCAAAGGTTGCTCGGCACCTCCCCGAAGCGTATCGCCGCCACGCTACGTCCTTCATCGCCTTCTTAAGCCAAGGCATCCACCATACGCCCTTGTTTCCCATCAGGAAACTTATATACCCGCTCCGACTTACAATCAGAGTGGGTAAACCACTTAATTAATCCTGCTCCATAGAATCTATGAAGCAATGTATCTGTTGTATCCTCACCTATCTCTCAATAGGTTTGGATACGCCCAAATGGACTCTTGAACATCCATTTGAGTTTGTTCTCGCAAACGTTACTCACGTTTGTCCAAACGTCCGACTCCGAAGCTAAAAGACCCCTGAATCTATGCCTAAAGAAACATAGACCCAAAAGCGCTTCGTGACGGGATGGAGTTTTCAAAGTGTCAGTCGTTCCGAATTTCGACCGTTCTGTGTCCGCGGGAACGAATGAAATTCACTCATTCCCGTAAAAACAGAAACCCCGCCTTTCAAGCGGGACTCACTAAATACGCAAAATGGCTCTGCGTCTAGGTTTTCCGCTGTGAAATTAGGGTGATTTTTGACATCGGTTGTAGCGGTAAGTATAGCCATCGGCGAGTTTTTGTCAAACACCGTAGTAGATTTTCGCATTGCTTCAACGGAATGAATTCTCAATGTGTCAAAATAGGGCGAATTATAAGAGTTTTATGTCTATTATTTCTGTGCATGCTACAGAGCAACGATGCGAAAATTCACTACGGGGTCAAATCTATCCCGTATCTAACTGTGTATTACCTGTGGATAGCGCGTAAACTCCGCTCGCCCTATCCCTGTGCAGGAGCGCGGGGAGTTCTGGCGGAAGTCTTAAGATAGCCTTGTACATAAGGAAAACCGCTCCAGATAGAGCTGGAGCGGTGCTTTTCCTTTTCTACGTATTACGTAACTTCTTATTTCTGAGGCTTCATCTCGTCGCGCATCTTTTCGATGAACGAAGCTGCCGCCTGCTGGCCACCGAGGCCGAACGAGAGGCCGAATGCGAGCGAAAGCGCTACCACGATACCCTGGAAGAGTGTCTGAATGAGCGGACCCGCGATGTTAAGCTGGAAGAGCGCCATAAGGACGGCGAAAATCCAGATTGCCCACTTGGTGACGGAACCGAGGAAATTGGCGGACTTCACGCCGGCTGCCAATGCCGCGCCAACAACAATGCGTTGCATTGCCGAAGCGATGACCGCGGCCACGAGAAGTATAAGGATAGCTACAATCACCTGAGGCAAGTACATCACCACCTCATTGAGGAATGCAGTTACTTGCGTGAGTCCGAAGACATCAAGCGAGGCGACGAGGAAAACGATAACAACGAACCATTCGACGATATCTCCGAGGAAGCGACCGAAGTCAAGGTTAAAACCGGCTCGTTTCAGCACATCATCCACCTTTACTTGCCTAAGAAGATTATCTACCTTGAGCGACTTGATAATCTGGGAAACAACAGAGCCGAGAAAACTCCCAATTGCCCACCCGATAACGAAGATAACAAGCGCGATAAGCAATTTCGGGAGAAACTGAACCGCTCCCGCTCCTATATCATAAAAGGACTCTCGTAGTCCTTGACTGAGACTGGAAAAGAAATCGTACATAACGTATATAAGTGCTCCCGTTTCGTACATACGTACGGAACAAAGAGATTACGACTAATTGATAATGAGGAACCAAACAGCAGCGCGCCCTCTGCGAAAAGAGTGCGAAGCTTCTCCGACCTTATTTGGCTTTAAGTTCCACCGCTAAATTATACCACCTGTACAAAGGAGCGTTGTGGATATCTTTAAAGGAAGTGGCGTTTATCGCCTGCCGGTGTCGAGAGGAGGAAGTCCGAGTCTGTCAAATATGATTTGGTGGGGATAATCAAGCACATCTCGCACGAGTTTGTCGTACAAGCCAAGACGATAGTTGAATTCACCTGTTTCGAACGCGGTATACCGGAGCTCTTTGCCGATTTCGGACTCAATCGCTTTCATCTTGTTCTCGACGACCCCCTTCTTCAAATGGTCGCCGACCACCAGAATATCGAGACGGCTCTCGGAATCCTGAATAAACAGTCCCGCGATAATGACGAGCTTCAGCCGGCCGGCGGAAGAGAGTCGTTTTGTTATCTCTTCGCCCTTCAGCAAGCTGACGTCGAGAAGCAACCGCTGTAATTCCTTTAGGTACGGGAAAGAGGTGTCAAGAATAAAACCGGAAACCTTGCGCTTGATAAGCTTCGCGGACTCCTTCCCTTTCTTCCGGACCGCCACGCGAGCAACAAACGACTTCTGCTTGACGAACTTCATCTGCCGGAGCGTCGCAAGTTCTTGCCGTGTGGAGAAGAGTCCCGCCTTGATACGGTCAGCGACAGCCTCGGCCGAAAAAGGAGTATCTGAATTGAACAGGAAAAGACGCATCATCTTCACCTTGTTTTCGGAACCGAATAGTTTGCCTAAAATATCCATACGAAAATACGAATTATGCGAATATACGAATGGCTGCGAATAAGGAAAATCTTTCTGCCTCCTCACCTCTTTAGAGGGGAGGATTGAGGTGGGGTGTTTGTTTTTCTTAAAAGCTAAAAGCTGTGTTCTGCATTCTAGCACTCGCGAAAAATTGCGCTAGGGAGTTGACAGATTACATATAGCATGATTAGATAATTTCTGCGAATGCACTCAACTAAATTCAGACAGGAAGAATATGGAAGAAAGAATGATAGGTTGTAAAAGTGAGAAAACCGGAACTGCTCTTTGGAAACTTCCCCCAGACTTAGCCGAACAGATTCTTCAGGATGAGAGCGAAATTCGGGAGTTGATACGAGGATTTCCGGCAGACGAAGGGGAGATTAGGCTAATTGAATCGGTCGCCTCCGACGGCACCGATGAGACGGTCAGACAGGTCCAATCGGTCATGCAGACTTTCTTTGGGCTTGTAGCGAAAGCGAGTCGTGAGAAAAAACCTCTTTATCTGATCTCGCAGGGGTTGATAGGTATCGCAGAGGAGTTGTTTGGACCCCCTCCATCCGCGAGATAATCGCCGTGCTGATCAAACGCAAACCGCCCGCAGGGAGACATCCCTGCGGGTAATTTTTATTCACCACTGCCCCATCTTCACAAGTAAAACCGGTAGGTTCTACGTGCGAAGATAACAAAACTGCTCCATGTGGAGCAGTTTTGTTATGTCCTATACTGGGTCCCCACTTTCGTGGGGATGACTTTGAAGTAATTCTTATTACTTCAAAGTCACTTTCCCTCCGGCCGTCTCAATATCTTTCTTGAGTTTTTCGGCATCATCTTTCTTCAAACCTTCCTTGAGCATCTTCGGGGCGGCATCAACGAGGTCCTTCGCCTCCTTGAGACCCATCGCGAGGGCTTCCTTGACTACCTTGATGACGGCGATCTTTTGCGCGCCAGCATCGGTAAGTTCGACATTAAACAGGGTTTTCTCTTCCCCTGCTGAAACCGCTCCCGCTGCCGGTCCCGCGACCGCAACTGCGGCTGCCGAGACGCCGAATTTCTTCTCAAGCGTCTTTACGAGTTCATTGAGGTCCATGACCGACATCTGCTCAACCGCATCAATGATTGATTTGAACTTCGCCGGGATTTCTACTGGTGTTTCGTCTGCCATAATACTACTGATTAATGAGTAATTATTGCTTTTTCTTCGCTACTTCACTAAGCCCTATCACGAATCGCTGTATCGGAGAATTCACGAGGTTCGCGAACTGCGCGTAGAGCGTCTGTCGTGGCGGGATGGTCGCAAGCGCCATCACCTGCTCTTCTTTGATGAATGCACCCTCGAAGATGCCTCCAATGAGTTTTACCGCCTTTTCAAGCTTCTTTTCGAAACCGAACACTTCGCGTGCCGGAGCGGTAATGTCGTCTCCCGTCTCAAGATAGGCCACGGCGACTTCCCCGCTGAGTTCCGGGAGTTCCCCCGTCACCTTCCCTCCTTCAAGCGACTTCCGAATGAGGGTCTTCTTGGCAACAAAGTAACCGGTGCCCGCCTCACGAAGCTTTCTGCGGAGGGCCTGCGCGTTTGCGACCGTGAGCTTGTTAAACTGCACGAATGCAACTGCCGGTGATTTCGCAAAGATATCTTTGAGTTTCTCGACGATTTCTACTTTCTTTTGTTTGCTTATAGCCACAATTTTAGCTTTCTAGCTTAAGAGCTGACCAGCTTCTTAGTAAATAAAAACGACCTTTATTCAGGTCTTGAGATCCCCCCTAACGAACTAGAAAGCTAAGAAGCTAACAGCTGTTGGGTTGTCTCGGTAGGCCCCTTTCGAGATTAAAGCTTTCGCTACCATACTGTCTTTGACCTTGTGCTGAAAAGACTATCACATACTTTAAAAATGTCAAAAGAAAGTGCCTCGCATCCGGCGCGAGGCAGTTTGACGTAAGGTAATCGATTTTCACGATTTTCCCGACACATAAATCTTGAGCTGCTTGAACAGACGAGAAAGCCCGAGGCTCTCGGCAAACTCTTCCAGACTTGCTCCGGAAGGGGCGAGAACGGTTATTTCTGCTCCTCCATCAACGGCGCGTTTGATTTCAGCCCAACTGCGTTTTTCAAACGCGAGGTGTATGGGCAGATAACCTCGTTTGTCTTTTATATCGGCTGCGGCTTGCATGTGTATTCCTTCCCTTTCTGAAAGTATTGTTCATGCCGTTTTGACACGAAAAAAGCCCATCCGCCTGTGAATGAGCCTCTAAAATAGCAGTATGACATGGGAATCCCGGCAAGCATCTGGGGATAGTCGATTTAACGACTATCCAGCCCATTTGTAAATGCTTCCATAAGCGCGGCGTAATTCGCTTTGGTCTCGCGCCAAGCGCCAAAAATAGTAAGCAGGGAAAAACTGACAAGGAGGATAAGCACGAATCCCGAAAGGAATTTCCAAAAGGCTTTATCGAGCAGTTTAAACATATACAAAGTATACAGGTGACAGATGCTCGTAACAAGCTGTGGAATTGACTGTCTTGTAACACATAACTGCCCGCCTGGGCAGGCAGGAACGCAGACAAAGAGAAACTGAAAACAGGTAACCGGCGTGTGCCGATTACCTGTTCCAGTTATGCGTTACTGTCCTTCTTACTGTCCGAGTTGTCCCTGCAATACCTTTATCTTCTGCATCGAATCCTCGATTTGCTGGTCTGGATTCCCCGCCTTCCCCGCAAGCGAATTCAGAATTGTCCGGGTCATTGGACCGACATTTCCGTATCCGCTGTCTCCTGGCTTCGAAATACCGTACTTGACCTGGAATTTCTGTACTGCTTTGAGCGTCGACGGACCGAAGTAGGTACTCTCGCTTCC
>SIBZ01000042.1 GCA_009694955.1 Candidatus Tayloriibacteriota bacterium
AAACTGGCAAAACTGACGCAAGAGCCAACTGTTGACCTTCCTCAGTTTGCGAAAGGGGCAGACGCTTTAGGTTGGTTTATATTTGCGGTAAAAAATTTTGATGGCGAGACGGTCACCATTTCCGAAATGTCGGTAGAGACGGCAGAAAAGAAGTTGATGGAAAGCGGTATCGAAGTGTAACCTGAACTATCGAGTTTTTAATTACGTAATCCATTTGTATGGCAACACCACCAGAGAATACTCCAACGACTCCTCCTGCCGAAGCACGGCCGGGAAGCCCTGCCGAGCGTCCCAAGGGAATGGTAGAAGGGTGGACACCTACTGACGCGCTCAATTCGCCGGGGTTTGTCGACTTTTTAAGCAATAAGGCGAACTACCTCGATGCCGATTCTTTCAGTACGGCAGAGGAAAACGTCGAGGGAATCCTTGAGCGGTGGAACGACTTTTTGGCCGACAAGGGAGTCAAAAGGATATTGCAGAAACCGAAATTCGAGCAGTTTCTCACGCGGTTTAAAGACTCGGATCAAGTCCCGCGCAACTTCCAAGGCGCGGAGAAAATCAACGAACGTCTTGCTCTCTTCGAAGACGCACAGGCGACCGCACTCGGACTTAAGAAGATTCACCAAGACAAGCTCCGCGCGAACAGGGCGGGGAGCCTTAGTATGGAAGAAGTCGCGCAGTTCCAGGACTACGCCGAGAACCTTGCTGTTACCGCACCCAACGAGCTTTTGACGCTCAAAGATGAGTTGAAGGCGGCAACGGAGCTCCCCGTGGAAGTGAAGCAGGCGGAAAAGGAGTATGAACTGGCGAAAGTGGAACAGGCGCAGCATCAAAAGACGGTGGAAATCTCGAACGACCCGAAATGGACCCTCAAGGGTTTCAGAGAATTGTGGCACTATGTGAACTACTCGCTTACCCGCACGAAAACACTTGAAGCGAGAGCGCAGAAGCTGAGCAAATCTCGCGAGAGTAGCGACAAGGACAAAGCGGAGACGATTGAGAAGATACTTCAGATGCGGAAAGGAGAGGCTTCACAAAAAGAGCTTCGTCGGATTGAGGGGGACTTATCGCGGTGTGCCGAGATGTTGGTAACTGAAAACGCCGAGCTCTCTGGTGTGGATGATGCGGTAAAGGCGGGGAAGGAACTCTTCAGGCAGGCTCGCGAGAGCATTTTCAGCAAGGTACCCCTCGCGAAGGAGATTCACCAAAGGTCCTGCGATACGGTACAGGAAAGGCTCGGGAAGGCGATGTCGTCGGGCAATCTGGGGACGCTTGAAGGAGCACTTAAGGAAATACAGGCTTACGAAGCGCGCGCAGAGGCCGACCAGTCAGAGAATTATTTCTCGGTGTTTGACGCCACGGGAGCCAAGATTGGCGAATTCGAGCCAGAAGAACTCCGCGCAAAGGTGCAGGAAAAGATTGAGGAGACCATTACGAAGGGTATCGTGGACAAGCTCTCGATGATTAGAGCCGGAGCGACACCGCTGAAGATGGAAGGTTTGCTTAGGACGTTTGTGCAAAAAGTAAAGACAGGCCTTGGCATCAAAGGCAAAGAAGAAGCTTGGGACTTTCTCATGACTACCCTCCGTGTGCAGGAGGGGATGGCGACAGGTCCACGCAAATTACTTCTCACCCATTTTATCAGCATCATTGAGGCGAAGAAGGCCGAAGAAGAGGCTTCTGTTTCCGCCGAAACCTCCGCCTAACTCGTATGAAAGAATTTATCGTACAATTCGAGAAACTGCTCGCGGAGGGGAAACTGGAGGAAGCGAAGAAAACGCTTGCCGGACTTGCGAGTTTGCCGGTATCCAAAGAGGAGCGGGGAGATGCAGATGTTGTGCTTACCCGCTTGTACCTTAAGCTGACGAACGCAATTAACCAGAACTATCTCGAAACGCTTGAAGATGCGACGGCGACCCTCAAAGCGATACGTGTCAGAGAAAAGAAATTCGAAGATGAAGCCGCTCTCGCGCGAACGCGGGCCAGTTTGGTGAAGTCGTGACGTCTCTATTTCCCTGTCTGAAGGGGGGTTACATTACGAAACTATGATTTCGGTGTTTTTCTGTCGTTCCTGCTACGTCGCTGGAATGACAGGATTGATAGCGCGGTTATGCAAGGTGCAGAGACAGTAAAAGGAGGAAGAATTCTATTTTCTTGATATACTATTCGGTATGGAACTATCGGGCATACCAACAGCTGAAAAACCCAAATTCGCCTCCCCGGAGGAAGAACTGAAATTCTTACGTGAAGAAGTGATGCGGAAGGAACAGGCTCTCGCCGAGATAGGGCGGTCGGCCGAGCGGGGAGAGGTGGTACGGGAGACCGTTACGGCGTACGCGGGTACACCCCCGAGCGAAGTACTCGCCCCGCGTCACGAACTTCCCGCGAAAACAGCGGATGCAATCGTCCTCGACCTTTCTCCAGAACCGCACGACAAACAAGTTGAGTCGCTTGTTGCTGTTATGCAGGAAAGGGGTATCCACAATGCGCTCGCCGTCGTGGAGAAAATGAACAATCCGCATCTCTTCGATGATTTTCATCGATTCTTGGTGCAATACATTCAGGAGGGGTTACCTGTGAAAGACCTCAAAGAGAAAAGCCCGCTTCTTCGGGAGCTCCAAATGACGCTCTTTGAAGTGTCGCTTCCCGAAACCACCAAGGAAGAGGCGGAGAAGGAGCTCAAGGTGCTTATCGCGGGAATGGAACAGTTTTACGCGGGGATGCTCTCGGTTGCCGAACGGGGGAAAGAAGACGCGTACTTCACGGTTGAGATTGCCAACGCGAACGGAAGCGACGAAATCATTTTCTACGTATCAGTGCCGACGTCAAAACGGGGACTCTTCGAAAAGCAGGCGAAGTCGCTATTTCATAATTCCAAAATCCGGGAAATCAAAGACGACTACAATATTTTCAATGAAACAGGCATTTCTCTCGGTTCGGTGGCCACACTTGTGAAGAACCCGATTTACCCGCTTAAGCTGTACGAAGAGTTTCAGGTAGACCCGCTTTCCGTCCTGCTCCACAGCTTTTCGAAAATCGACCGCGAAGGTGAAGGTGCGGCGGTACAACTCGTTATTCGGCCATCCCAACACTCGTATAACGAGCGCTATGAGTACGCGCTCCGCCAGATACAGAAGGGTATGTCGGTACGGAAGGCGATTGATATCCCATTTTCGCTTACCGGCCAAATCTTTAAAGGTGTTAAGGACCTCTTTTCGAATGAAGAGGAGAAGCTCCGCAAGAAGCTGAAAGACGACAAGCAGGCGCCCAAAGTCGATGAACTTGCGGTAGAGGAAATCAAGAAAAAAGTATCCTCGCAGGTGCTCGAGTGTTCCATCCGCGTCGTGAGCTCCGGCGCGACACGCGAGGCCGCCGGAGAAATCCTTGCCGATATCGAAGCGGCGTTCAACCAATTCGGAAGCGGAACAGGGAACGCCCTACGGTTTAAACGTCTCGAAAAAGCAGGTTTGGGGAAACTCTTCCGCCAATTCAGTCTTCGTCTCTTCGACGCGAGTACCGCCCTACCTCTCAACATCAAGGAGCTCACGACGCTGATGCATTTCCCGTCAACCCGCCTCAAGTCCGCGCCGGCGCTGAAACAAGCGAAGGCGGGGACCGCTCCCGCCCCTGTCGGGCTCCCCGCTTCGGGACTCCTTCTTGGCGTCAACCGCGTACGCGGGGAGGACACCAAGATTTTTATGACAGCCGAAGACCGGTTGCGTCACTTCTATACCATCGGCCAGACCGGTACCGGTAAGACCACGTTCCTCAAAAATATGATTGCGCAGGATATCAGGAACGGCGAAGGTTTGTGCTTTATCGACCCGCACGGCGTGGATATTCTCGACGTGCTTGCGATGATTCCCCCAGAGCGGTATGAGGACCTGATTTACTTCGACCCGTCGAACACCGCGCGCCCGATGGGGCTCAATATGCTCGAATACGACACACGCTTTCCCGAACAAAAGACCTTCGTCGTGAACGAAATGCTCTCCATTTTCGACAAACTCTTCGATATGAAGACCTCCGGTGGTCCAATGTTCGAACAGTATTTCCGCAACTCCGTACTGCTTACGATTGAAGACCCTACGAGTGGTTCCACACTCTTGGATGTCTCCCGCGTGCTTGCGAGCAAAGAATTTCGGGAGCTTAAACTCTCGCGCTGTCAGAATCCCGTCGTGACGCAGTTCTGGCGCGAGGTGGCCGATAAAGCGGGTGGAGAAGCGTCACTTGCGAACATCGTGCCGTACATTGTCTCGAAGTTCGATAACTTCCTTTCGAACGAAATTATGCGCCCGATTATCGCGCAGGAGCGTTCCACCTTCAATTTCCGCGAGATTATGGATACAAAGAAGATTCTTCTCGTGAACCTCGCCAAAGGGCGTCTCGGAGACCTGAACGCGAACCTGATTGGTCTTATTCTCGTCGGGAAGCTGCTGATGGCGGCACTCTCACGCGTCGATTCGTTCGGAAAGGATATGCCTCCGTTCTACCTCTACATTGACGAATTCCAAAACGTCACGACTCCGTCTATTTCTTCCATTCTTTCAGAAGCGCGCAAATACAAACTTGCCCTCATCATCGCGCACCAGTTCATCAAGCAACTCGACGAGAAAATCAAAGACTCGGTGTTCGGAAACGTCGGAAGTTTGGCGATGTTCCGCGTTGGAGCGGAAGACGCGGAGTTCTTAGCCAAACAGCTCGAGCCCGTGTTTACCCAACAGGACCTCATTAACCTCGACAACCGCAATGCCTATATGAAGCTTCTCGTGGGCGGGAAGCCGGTGAAGCCGTTCTCGCTCGAGACGCTTCCGCCAGGAGAAGGGAACAGAGATAACATTGAGAAACTCAAGGAGCTTTCGTTCCTGAAGTTCGGCCGGGCGAAGGAAGAGGTAGAAGCGGAGATTATGGCCAAGTACAAGAAATAGTAAGTAGTTAGTAGAAAGAAAATCCTCAACTTCTCTCTGTCATTCCTGTGCTGTGCCCGTCCGTAGCTACTGAGCGAAGGAGGGAATGTGGGAATCCAGCATAAAGACATAAGAGAATTGCAAAGCCTTTGTATCCGGAGCCGATGAATTTTAATGCCTAGTGTATGCCAGAAAAGATACCGCTCAACGTTACCTTTACAGAGCCGCAGAGAGTAGATATTCCCCTTGTTCGGGGAAGCGTCGCCGAACTCAAAGAAGCGGTTGAAGCGACATCGACGAGACTCCTCAAGATGAGTCACGACTCGGCTCCGCGACTTACCCGTGACGCTATTGAGGCGGATTTTCCCGACTTGAAAGTAGAGAACCTTTCGGTTATAAAATATGGCGACGAGGCGCTTGCGGATGACAACACGGTAGTCGAGGTGAATGATAAGATTATCTTCAAATTCCCGACAAAAGGCGAGGCGCTTGTAGACCGTGAACGGAAGTTTCTGCAGCTTATCGAAGGTAGGTTAACCGCCGCAACCCCCAAAGTGCTCCATGTCGGTGAGAAGAAGTGTTTATACGGGACGGACAAAATTGAGGGCATTCACTTGAGCGGAGCGTGGTATGAGCATGCTTCAGATACGGAAAAGGAGTCGCTGGCTGCCGATATCGTGCTCTTCCTTCGTGAACTGCACACAAAAGTGCCGATAGCCGAAGCCGAGCGGATAGGAGTACAGGAAGATGCCGTTGATAAGGTCTGGCCGCTTGAGCGGCTACAAACGGTTATCGATACACAGGCAGGCGATGACGACGGGTTTAAAGCGTTCCTCACCCGTGCGGCCGAGGCTTACCATAAAGTGCCCTCGCGGGAGATGGAGCAAAAAGTCTTTCTACATCATGACCTATCCGACGGGAATCTCTTTCTTGACCCGGACACAAAGAGGCTGAAGGGAGTTATCGACTTTGGGAATGTTGCGACAGGCGATAAATACATCGATTTCGCTTCGCTCTACCGCAATCGGCCGGAGTTCGGTTTACATGTGGCAAGGAAGTACGCTGAGCTTACGGGAACGGCGATCGATCCTGAACGGGTCATGGCGACCGCAGTCGTGAAGCAGATAGTACATCTTGTACAAAGCCCCGAAAAGAAGCGACTCTCAGTAGAGAAATTACAGCAATGGTATGCAGATTCCCGCGAGTAAATTGGCTTTTTAGACTGTATTTGTTAGGATAGCGCTATCTTTTCTTATTTTGTACTATTAGTTTCATTCGTACCCATTAGTATATCGGTATCTTTTATTTTATGGCCACACACCCAAAAACAGAACGCACGCTCGTCGTGATTAAGCCGGACGGACTTCAGAGAACTCTCGTCGGAGAAATTATCGGTCGTTATGAGCGCCTCGGCCTCAAGATCATCGGTATGAAGCTCCTTGTACCGACCGCCACCCATATCAAGGCGCACTACAATCTCGACCCGAACTGGAAACGCATCGTCGGAGAGAAGTCCATCGAAGCGTATCAGAAGAAGGGCCTGAAATCTCCGTATACCGACCCGCTCAAAGTGGGGGATATGGTCATTGAAGCGCTCCAGAAATACATGACATCTGGTCCCGTCATCGCCATGGTCTGGCAGGGCGCCCACGCGGTCAAAATCGTACGAAAAGTAACGGGAGGTACCGAACCTCTCACCTCGGACGTAGGCACCATTCGTGGAGACTTTGTGCTTGATTCGTATCAGATGGCCGATATAGATAATCGCGCTGTACGCAATCTCATTCATGCGTCAGGTTCGGTAGATGAAGCTGAAAATGAAATCAAGCATTGGTTCAACAAAGACGAACTCATCGG
>SIBZ01000043.1 GCA_009694955.1 Candidatus Tayloriibacteriota bacterium
GTTATCGCCATTATCGGTATCCTTTCGTCGGTTGTTCTCGCTTCTCTTAACAGCGCTCGGACCAAGGCTCGCGACGCACGGCGTGTGTCGGACATCAAGCAGATTCAGCTCGCGCTGGAGCTCTATGCTGACGCAAACAGCAAATACCCTGTCGATATTTACGCAGATACCGATTCTCTCAAGGGTACGGGAAATGGCGCCTCGCTTTCGGTTGTCCCCACGGACCCGACGTCTACGGGGAGCGTTTCAGTGCCCTACAAGTACGCTGTCAATAACGCGACGACACCTACTTCGTATCATCTCGGCGCTGAGCTTGAACAGGCGACCGGTCAGACCACTCTTGATGATTCAGACCGAGATTTTGATTCCGCTACAACATGGTCAGGTGTTGTCCAAACAGCACCGAGCGCTCTCTTTAGTGGCGCGGATACGGGCACTGCTCCTATCTACGACATCAGCAACCAATAAACAAAAGTCCCTCGCAGAGCCTCGGGATCCTCAATTTTTGTAGCTTCTCGAAGACTCGCAGACAAAATTGGGAACTATTGTTTATGACGTCCCGAGGTCTTCCGAGGGGCAACCAATAATTGAACTTTCTTTCGACAATCCACAAAAACCGCCCCACGGGGCGGTTTTTGCGTGCTATAATGCCGTTATGCCAGCATTTCTCCTCTTCTTTTTCTTCTCGTTTGGGTCGATAATCGGGAGCTTTCTCAATGTGGTAATTTTGCGGTATGGAACCAAGAAGCTTTCCGGGCGCTCGCTCTGTTTTACTTGTGGCAAATTGCTCCACTGGTATGAGCTTGTTCCCATCCTCAGCTTTTGTCTGCAACGCGGGAGATGCCGGGGATGTGTCGGGCGCATCTCCTGGCAGTACCCATTGGTGGAGTGTATAACAGGCCTTGTTTTCGCATTTGTCGCCTGGAAGGAATTACCATCTTTCTTTTCCTCTTTCTCCATACTCCATACTTCATACTTCATACTTCTGCTCGCACTCTGGAGCCTACTCATCGCTCTCTCCGTCTACGACATCAAGCATAAAATCATCCCCAACGCTCTCGTCTATTCCGCTTGTTTCGTATCCCTCCTCATTCTTCTCTTTTCTTATCGGGAAACTTACAACTTACAACTTACAACTTACAACTTCTTCAGCGGTTTTCTCTTCGCAACTCCGTTCGCGCTCCTCTGGTTCTTTTCGAAGGGGAGAGCCATCGGGCTTGGAGACGCGAAACTCATTGTCCTTTTTCCTTGGTTTTTGGGTCTTGCGGAAGGACTGACCGCACTTATTGTCGGATTCTGGATTGGCGCAGGACTGAGTCTCGGTTTGCTTCTCCTTAAGGCGATGCTCCCACACCTCCCGAAATATTGGTGTCCGAATTTCAGGTCATCGGTTGCGCGCCTGACTCTGAAAACCGAACTCCCACTCGGGCCATTTCTGGTACTCGGGCTTTTCCTCGTGTATGTCTTCGGTTGGGATGTGACAGGACTTTCCTTGCTCCTCCAGTAGCAAGGTGAATAATGAATTACGAATTATGAATTTTGAAAGAAAAGACAAAGAAACTCGTCGGTTTCGGCATACTTCAGTATTCTTGCTTCATACTTCATCGCGAAGCGGTGGTTTTGCCCTCATTGAGCTTCTGGTAGCGGTAACGCTCTTCGGCCTTATTACCGTCTTTGTCCTGCTCGCGTATAACCGGGTCGGGTCCCAGCTCTTTCTCTCGACACTCGCGTACGAAATCGCGCTTTCATTCCGCGAAGCGCAGAGTTCGGGAGTCAGCGTGCATGAGTTCAGGGTTGGCGCAGGCGGGACCTTTGATGTCGGCTACGGGCTTCACTTCGATGTCGGAAGCAAAAATACATTCGCGATGTTCGCCGACCAAGGAGGCGTTGGCGGAGACGGAATGCTTAACGGCACGTATGGTACGACGTATAATACGACAGGGTGCCTCAGCATCACCGAATGTAATAGCGTCGTAAAGTTTGAGCGGGGCAACACGATATACAAATTCTGCGGAGTACTCGCGGATGACGGGGGGCGCGACGTCGCGGATACGGAAAAGCATGAAGAATGCAGTTCGGTTACGCCTCCGGGTATCGGCTCGACGCCTCCCGCAGATCCTCCGGAGACTATTTCGTATCTTGATGTTACCTTCCTCCGCCCCAATCCGGACGCAACCATTAAGACGAGTCACGCGAGACAGGGGTACAGGGCTGCGAGAGTGTATGTGGTGTCTCCGACCGGAGAGCGGAAAGTTGTCGAGGTGGTGAACACGGGGCAGATATCTATAAAATAGGTGCTAGCTTTCAGGTTCTAGCAAAAAAGATGAAAACAAAATCCACATTTCGTTCTTCCCTCAAGGCTACTAGCCATACGCTAAAAGCTTCTTCAGGGTTTACTCTTGTGGAGATGATTGTCGCGTTCGGCATTTTTTCGATCATTATGGTGATTTCGGTTGGAAGTCTCGTGTCGCTCATAGAAGCGAACCATAAAGCGCAGGCACTCAAGACTGTCGTGAACAATCTGCATTTCGCGCTCGAGAATATGTCCCGTAATATCCGCACCGGTTACAATTACCATTGCGGTTTCGGTACCGTTACGGTGCCTGCGGACTGTGCCACGATTCCTGCAATCCAGCTTGTGTTTAAAGACCGGCAGGGGAGTTACGTTGCGTATCGCTGGACGGGAAGCGGAGATATTGAGCGCTCGCGGAATACCGATCCGGTGGCGCTCCTCACGTCAGACAGTTTTATCCCCATCACGGCTCCCGAAATTACGATTGAACAGTTCGGTTTTTACGTTGACGGGACGGGGAATAACGACAAAGAACAGCCCCGTGTTCTCATCGTGGCCAAGGGGTCGATGCAAGGCAAGAGCAAGGTAATCTCGCGGTTCAATATCGAGACGATTGTGTCGCAACGGTTGTTGGACGTAGAAAATTAGCTTATAGATATGAAGACAGAACACAAAATCGGAGAGCCTTTCCTAAAAGCTAAAAGCTATAAGCTAAAAGCTTGCTCAGGTTTCACCATTATCGAAACGCTCGTCGCCATTTCCATTCTCCTGCTCTCCATTACTGGACCTCTTACGATTGCCGAAAAAGGTCTTGCTTCTGCGGAGGCCGCGCGCTCGGAAATCACCGCGTTCTATCTTGCGCAGGAGGCGATTGAATACATTCGGAATGTGCGCGATTCCAATGCGATTGCCGGGCGCGGGGGCAAACAGAACTGGCTTCAGGGGCTGAACCAATGTCTCGGCATTCCCGATATCGATAGCGGATGTGGTATTGACCCGACTGCGAACTCCGGCCAGCAGGTACAGCAGTGCTCGCAGGTGTCCAATGATAATTGCGCGCTGTATCAGTATAACGGGATAAATGTCAACCTTACCGGACTCTTGGGCCACCGGTCCACGACCGGGTGGCAGAAGACCGATTTTATGCGCAAGGTCTACATTCAGGAGGTGACTGAGGATGTCGAAGTGAAGGTGTCGGTGACGATGCAGTGGATAGCCGGCTCGCTCGGCCCGCGCAAGATTACCGTGAGCGAAAATATGCTTAATTGGTATGAGTCACCGTAGCTTTTAGCTTGCAGGTTCTAGCAAAAAAGATGAAAACAAGATTTACATTTCCTTCTTCCCTAAAAGCTAACTGCTTGAAGCTAGAAGCTTCTTCGCGGGGTTTTACCGTCCTCTTTGCCGTGCTTATCGGTAGTCTCCTGTTTTCCCTCGGTCTTGCTATCGCGCATCTCACACTGAAGGAGATAATACTTTCCGCGGCCGGCAAGCAGTCCGAGACCGCGTTTTACGCCGCCGATACGGGAATCGAATGCGCCCTGTACTGGGACCTCCGTATGGGAAAAAGCCAGACCGTATTCCCGAATTCGGACGACGAAACCGGTCGTGCCACGATTGCCTGCAACGGGGTTTCCAATGTTCCGGTATATCTGGATGATGAAAGTAATACTTCGGCAACCAGTACCTTTAGACTCTCGTTCACTCCGGCGGGTTGCGCCGATGTGGTTGTCGGAAAAGTCGCTCCGCAAGCGCCAAAACCCGCGCGGACGATTATCGAGTCACGGGGAAGAAACGACTGCGGGACGGGAATCAATCCCGCGCGGGTGGAACGTGCACTCAGAGTCCGATACTAGACCAGCGTTTAGCGTATAGCGTATAGCGTTTAGTACCACTTTTGTCTACTAGACGCTAATCGCTAATCGCTATACGCTATTTACTATGGCTAAAGCATCAAACGAAGTCATCAAAAGATTGCGAAAGCTTCGCGAGGTAATTGACCACCACCGCTACCTCTATCACGTACTCGACAAGCCGGAGATTTCTGAAGCCGCACTTGATTCGCTGAAGGCTGAACTGTCATCACTCGAGCAAGAATACCCCGAACTGGTTACTCCCGATTCGCCGTCGCAACGAGTCGGGGGACAGCCTCTACCCGAATTCGTAAAGGTGAAGCATACGGTTCCCCAATGGTCTTTCAATGACGCATTCTCGGAAGAAGAAATGCGTGACTTCGACGCACGTGTCCGGCGGATGCTTAAAAACGAAACGGGGAGGGATGAAACTCCAACGTATACCTGTGAACATAAAATCGACGGATTGAAGGTTGTGCTTACGTACGAAAAAGGGTTGCTCAAAACCGCGGCCACGCGGGGAGACGGTGTCATTGGAGAGGATGTCACGCATAACGTGCGGACGATTGAGTCGGTCCCACTTTCACTTCGGAAGCCGATATCCGTTATTGTTGAAGGGGAAGTCTGGATGAAAAAATCCCGTCTGGCCCAGCTGAACAAGGAACGGGCGAAGAAGGGAGAAGAGCCTTTCGCGAATCCACGGAACGTCTCCGCCGGCTCTATCCGCCAGCTTGACCCTGCGATTGCCGCTTCGCGCAAACTCGAGACCTATATCTATGACCTGTCGAAAAGTTCCGAAGCGCTTCCGGACAGCCAGCACGAGGAACTTGAGCTCCTGCGGGAGCTTGGCTTTAAAGTAAATCCGCATTTCGCGCACGCGAAGACTATTGATGATGTTCTGCACTACTGGAGCGAGTGGCGCGTGAAAATGCCGAAAGAAGACTACCTCGCTGACGGTATTGTCGTGAAAGTGGACGAACGGCATTTTCAAGAACTTCTTGGCTACACCGGCAAAGCTCCGCGCTGGGGCATTGCGTGGAAGTTTCCAGCCGAGCAGGTCACAACCGTCGTCGAAGACATTGCCTTTCAGGTAGGGCGCACGGGCGTCGTCACACCGGTGGCGCACCTTCGTCCCGTTTCCGTTGCCGGTTCTACCGTTTCTCGCGCGACACTCCACAACGAAGATGAAATCAGACGGCTTGATGTTCGCGTCGGCGATACGGTTATCCTGCAGAAAGCTGGGGACGTGATTCCAGACATTGTGCAGGTGGTGACCGCGATGCGGACTGGCAAGGAGAAGCCGTTTGCCTGGCCGAAGCGCATACCCGCTTGCGGAGGAGACGGATTGATCGAGCGTGTCCCTGGAGAGTCGGCGTGGCGGTGCGTGGACAAAGATTCGTTCTCCATCCAAAAGCGGAGATTTTACCATTTCGTTTCCAAGCACGCGTTCGATATCGAGGGGCTCGGCCCGAAGATTATCGACGTGCTTCTTGAAGAGAAACTCATTACCACCTTCGCCGATATCTTCACGTTGAAAAAGGGAGATATGCTCGAGCTCCCGCGCTTCGCTGAAAAGTCGGTTGATAATCTGCTTGCCTCCATTGAAAAAGCGCGAAGTGTCAGGCTCCCGCGCCTTCTCGTCGGTCTCTCTATTCCGCAAGTTGGTGAAGAAACTGCCGAGGACATCGCGAATCATTTCGGGACTTTGGAGAATATACGAAACGCTCCTTTTGAAGAGCTTGAGAAGATTGACGGTGTCGGACCGGTAGTCGGGAAAGCTGTCGTGGAGTGGTTTGGCGACAAAGACAACAAAGCTTTGGTGGAACGGGTGGCTAAAGAAGTACGAATTGAAAGAACACAGAAAGCCGATACGGCGGGTCTGCCGCTTCACGGCAAGACCTTCGTGCTGACGGGCGCACTCTCCGCGATGTTACGCGAAGAGGCGAAAGCGAAGATAAAAGCACTCGGAGGTGATGTGTCCGAATCGGTATCGGCAAAGACGGACTATGTCGTGGCGGGGGAGAGCGCGGGGTCTAAATATGAAAAAGCGATGAAGCTCGGGGTAAAGATTTTAAATGAGAAGGAGTTTTTGAGACTCATAAAATAAATCAGGACCGATGCGAAGTGCATCGGTCCTTAAAGAGGCGGCTGTCTTCGTCTAGACGGCGAACGCAAAGCGAGTCTTTTGCGTTGCTCGAGACCGGCGGATTCGCCGAGTCATCCGGATTGTTGCCGGCACAAGTTTCTGGAAAGCGGTGACGAGGAACTTGAGCCCTCGACTGACCCAAATGACCCAATTTCCCTTGTGCCAACGTGGTGGCGCCATGACAGTGAGAATTTCATCGGGCCCCACCTTAATGTCACGGTTCAGTGCCCTGACTGTTTTGAGTGCGACCACGCGGTCGCCACGTTTGAACGAAGGTTTTTTTCGTCTCGTCATAAACTAATTTTTTGGTTTGAACTTTGCTTTTCTGCCTACCGCAATTTTGGTAGAGCAGACCCTTTTCTCCCTAAGGGGGAAGTATGCACTATTTGACATTTACTGTCAATATGTGGTGTTGTGTACATCGTCGAGGCCGTGGTAGTATCTTCGGTATGGCTATAAGTAAAG
>SIBZ01000044.1 GCA_009694955.1 Candidatus Tayloriibacteriota bacterium
GTGCAGGAACCGTAGCTTCCACTGCGAGGGCAGGAATGCAGGTCTTCGCCGGCGGGAGGATAGGCTCCGCTCAGCGTAAGCGCGGTCTGGAGTGAGAGGACCTCGGGGCTCGTTCCAGAACTTTGCGAAAGTGCTTCGTCAAAGCGGTGTGGCAAAAGAGTTGTCGGATATTTTCGGAATGTTTCCGTGAAGCTTCCGAAAAACCGATTGAGCCCAAGATACGTTTGAAACGAAAGCTCGCGAAGTTCGGCGTTGCGTACCGCCGTATCAAGGAAACGCTGTTCGTAAATATAGCCGTATTCAATGAGTATGCCGACGGGGTCGAGTGTGTTATATGAGCCGATGGCGATAAGCTCGTGGTCCTCGACCACTCCACTGTCTTCAACCGGCAAATTACTCTCGGCGTAGAATTTCGAGAACTGTTCGAAGAGCGACTCGGCGACATCGATACTTGCCCGCGCGTTTGAGAACTGCGGGTCGGGCACATAGATGGAAAATCCGTTGTATCTTCCCGCGCGATGGCTCGGGCGTCCGGGATAGTCGTTGAAATGGATGTGCAGGACGATGTCCACATTGTTCTCGTTCGCCCATTTGTTCAGTGCGTAGAGCCGTGTCGCCACCAAGGTGGGCGCGGAGTTGTGGATTACTCCTTCGGTCATATGCACACTTCCCGCGCGAATAAGGTCTCGCATCACCTCCTTCTTCCCTTTGACAAACTCGGCGATGGACGAACCTTCTTTCTCGAAATAATCCTGAAACTCTTTTGCATATCCTTGCCGTGTCCGGACCAGTATCGGTTCATACGTGGGGTCGGCTGAAAGTATCCGAGAGAGCTCCTCCCCCACCATAACAGTCATATCGGCTTCGCGCACACCGCGAAATTCCGTCCCCCACGCTTCGTCGTCATGGCCTGGGACAATAAGGACGCGCACCCGCCCGTTTCCCTGCAATGCTCCCGAATAGCGTTCTTTGAGCTCTTGCGTCGTGATGCTATCCACGAAAAAGACGCTGGCGAACATATTGCCGACATCCGCAAAAGAGAGTATTGGCGAGCGCATCACACCGAGTGCTATGACGATAGCGCTACCGCACAGGGAGAAACCGAGTAGAAAAAAAGCACGCTTCACGCGTAAAGTATAGCGTATAACGATTCACTACACATCTGTCGCGTTACAAATTTTGCGATTCGCGATACACTATTTACATGGACGATATGAAATGGTTTTTCGGGTTCATACTGATAATCGGGATGCTGTGGGTAAGCTCCCGCTTCAAAAAAGACGCGCCCGAACCGACGGCCGACCCTTCGGCTCCGGTACCCGCAGTAACCGCTCCCACAAAAAGTCCGACCGCACCGCAGCAGAGCGGAGGCAACCCGCCAGCTGGCACAATCATTTCGCAAAGCACCGCACCTGCCCCTGACCCGAACCTCTCTCCGCTCAAAGGAAAATTATTTATCAACTCGGCACAATTGTCCGGCTCCGTGGATCAGGAATACGTCCTCATTCAGGCCTCTTCCGCCAATACCGACTCTATTCCGCTTACCGGTCTTTCTGTCCGGAGCGGAGAAACGTTTAATTCCCAAACAATCAGTAAAGGACTCCCGCTTATGTACCCGGGAAGCGTCAGCGAGGGAGAGACGATTATGCTCCGGCCCGGAGGGTACGCATACCTTCTCTCGGGACGTTCTCCGATGCCTCTCACGACAGGACCGATTACGAACAGCGGGGGCTTCCAACCCAACAAATGCACCGGCTACTTTGAGCAAGGTCTCGACTTTTACCCCGCTCTTTCCATTGAGTGTCCAAGCCCGACATCGGAACCGCTTCCGCAAGCTCCCAATAGGCTGAGTGACGCGTGCTACGACTATATGGCATCGCTTCCGCGCTGTACGCTTCCTCCCGGCACGCTCCCGAGTTATCTCCTCGCGGACGGCAACTGCCAAGCTCACTTGTTCAACAAAATCAATTACGGACAGTGTGTGGCGTACCACAAGAACGAACCCGATTTTTTCAAAAACGAGTGGCGTATCTATTTCGGCAGAGGCTCAAAGCTTTGGCGCGATCGACGCGAGACGGTGGAACTTCTCGATGTGAATGGGAAAGTGATTGACCGAAAAAGTTACTAACGGTCAAGAAGGCGGAACAGCACGATTCCAGCCGAGACCGATACATTCAACGATTCCTTTTCCCCACGCATCGGGATTTCAGCAATAGTGTCGGAGAGGGTCAGTATGTTTTTAGAAATCCCGCCGACTTCGTTGCCGAATATAAACGCGGTCGGTTTCCGTATCTTGATTTTCTTGTAGTCGACGGAATGGGCGTCCTGTTCAACCGCGATAATTGCCACCCCCTCCTTCCGGAGTTTGCGTAGGAGCGCCGGGAGGCTTTTCCTCGCCTCCCACACAACGGTCTTTTCCGCCCCAAGCGATACCTTGGCGATGTCCTTTCGTTCCCGACCGAACCTATCGAGCGGTGCCGGCGTATAGCCGGTTAGGTAGATTTTGGAGATGCAAATCGCGTCTGCAGTACGGAATATCGCACCGACATTGTACACACTGCGTATATTGTGAAGGATAAGGTAAACCATTGACTGTTAACTATTTACTGTTACCTGTTAAAAGTCAAAAGGTAATGGTACGATTTGGTCATGCTTACTCCCTTCCCCGACCTTCTCACCTATGGCTTGTTAGCCCCGTTCCTCCTCCGCCTCGCGCTCGGAGCACTCTTCCTTAAAGCCGGAAGCAAGAAAGTGAGGGGTGTTGCGTGGACAAACACTTTCTTCAAGCGTATGGGGAGCCCTCCCGCGAGGTATTACACCTCCCTGCTCGGCGTTATTGAGGTCACAACGGGACTTATGCTTGTCGCCGGATTTTACACGCAAGTCGCATCTATTGCATCCGCCATTATCTGTGCTTTTTGTTGGCGCGCCAAGAAAACGCACCCCGCGGAAACACCGGGAAGCAGCGGAGCGTTTCTCCTTATGTTCGTCATCTCGCTCTCGCTTTTGTTTTCGGGCGCCGGCTTCTACGCCTTCGACTGGACGCTGTAACTTCAAAATCTCGCGGGAGTATGGTATAACACGTTGGTTCCCGCCCATAGCTCAGTTGGTAGAGCAGATCCCTTTTAAGGATAAGGTCGTAGGTTCGATCCCTACTGGGCGGATATGTAGCAAAGCGGAATATCCGCCCAAGAAAGCGTGGGGTGCTTTCGTGTTGGGATCGAAGCCCGATTGAGCTTTTTCTGGAGCTTCTGCGAACAGAAAAACCAAACGGGGTCCTGCCCCTGTAAGGGGCGAGACCTTACTGGGTGAATACGAAACATCTAGAGTACCAATATGAATCGCTCCAGCGCGATTTCAAAATCATGAAGACCGCGGTGAGCGTCGTGGTACATACGAACGAGTTTGGAAGAAAACGTTTTGAGCTCCTCTTCCTTGTAATTCTTGAGAAAACTTTTGGCTTTGGTGAATACAAACGGAGCGACACCGGCTTCACCTGCCGTCTTGGCGGTTGTAACAAGGAGCATTGATTTGAGCTGCCAGAACAGAATCCCATGAATCTCTTCGGGAACAGCCCCGCCCGCAACCGCTTTTTGGTACAGCACCCACAAATTCTTTTTGTCCCGTCTCCCGAACGCGTCGGTGAGCGAAAAGATATTAAACTCGGGTTTCTTTTTGCCTTCCTTGTTTTCAAACAACTGCACTTTCTCCGCAACCTCCGTTATCGCAAGAAGCGTCTTTTTGTCCACTTCCCCCTCAAGTACGATAAATATATTCGGCGACTCCGCTATTTCTTCAAGCCGGTCTACAAAAATTTCCTTCGCCTCTTTATTTTCAAAGAGCGATATGACCTGCACGATATATGAATTATTGAAAAGCCCCTGCCCCACCGATAGTTCTCGCAGTTTCGCTTCGTTCCAGTTCTCCGCATCAATTCGAAAAACCTCCGCATCAGGCTTCTTTTTGCGGAGCGCCTCCGCTAGCGCGTTCATCTTTTCGCGCGCCGTGTCTTTGTCCGAACCGTAAAAAAAATATAACATTGCCTTTCTTTTCTATTTGCTACTTACTGTATCTTCCTCATCTCCCCCCAGTTGTCCCCGACCGATGCTTCGGCAACGATTGGCACACCCTTGTTCTCCTTAGCATCGAGAACATGCTCCATAATGCGTTTAATCTCAGTCGCAACACTCTCCACTATAGATTCCTTAACTTCAAAGACGAGTTCATCATGCACTTGAAGAATGAGCGAGACATTTTCTCCTAATTTTTCTTTCCGTATCCATTCGTCTACCCGCACCATCGCGAGCTTCACAATATCGGCTCCCGTGCCCTGAATCGGCGCGTTAATCGCCATCCTCTCCGCCGCCGAGCGGATATAGGGGATGTTCGAATGGATGGCCTCGTGGTAGCGCCGGCGACCAAAGAGCGTCTCGGTGTAGCCAAGCGTATGCGCGGAAGCGCGGATCTCGTCGAGGTAGCGCGCGAGTTCGTAAAACCCGGAGAAATATTCGTCAAAATACGCCTGTGCTTCCTCGCGGGTAATTGCTGTCCCGCCTTCCGAGAGTGACTGCCGTAAGGAATTGACGCCCATCCCATAGAGAATACCGAAGTTGATGACCTTCGCCTGCCTGCGCATATCCTTGGTCACTTTGTCGCGCGCGACATTGAACACTTCCGCGGCCACGGCCGTATGCACGTCTTCCCCTTTCCTAAATATCTCTATGAACTTCTTGTCGCCGGAAAGTATCGCCGCGATACGTAGCTCGATTTGCGAATAGTCCACCGAGAGAATCTTGTTTCCCTTCTCGGCAATAAACGCGTTGCGGATCCTCCTTCCCAGCTCGGTTTGAATGGGAATGTTCTGCAGATTCGGCTTTTCGCACCCCATACGTCCGGTGGTGGTGCCCGCTTGAAGAAACCGCGCGTGCAGACGACCGTCAGGACCGACCATCTCGGGAATCGTATCGATATAGGTGGAAAGTAGTTTCTGAAACTCGCGATACTCCAAAATCTTACCGATAACCGGATGCAGTTCGCGCATCTTTTCAAGCTCACTCTCCTTTGTCGAGAGCGCTCCGCCAGCCGTTTTCTTTTGCCTCGCGGCTTTCAGCCCCATTTTCACAAACAATACTTCGCCGAGTTGCTTGGGAGAATTGATATTAAAATCTGTTCCTGCCATCTCGCGAATAGTCTTTTCGCGTAGAGCCAGTTCTTTATGGTATTCCTTGGACAGCGCCGAAAGATACGACACATCGATACAAACACCTTTATCATTCATTTTCTCGACAACGGGAAGGAGTGGAATTTCGATATCCTCGAGAACACCGATAAGGTTACGCCCTGCTACCTCCTTGAATATCTTCTCTCTCGCCGTTCTCCAATCGCGGGTTTGCGCGAATCCGTAGATATCCTCAATTGTCGGGGTGGTTAGGTTCGAATTGATGAGCCAAAGCGCAACCGAGGTTTCCTTAAGTTCTTGCGTCGGTATGGTGGAGGTCTCCAGTGCATCCGTAAGCGACCCTTGTGCAGGAGCGTTTTCTTCTCTTCTTCCTCCCCTCTTTGCCACACTCTTCCTTCCCTCCTCTTTAGAGGGGGGACTAAGGAGGGCGTCTTCTTCCCCTCCTTGGTTGAGGAGGGGTGCCGAAGGCGGGGTGGTGTGCCCGTTATTTTGTAAATTACTGACCGCCTCTTTTAGTCTCTGTATCAACTGTCGAAACTCCAGTTCGCTAAATAGTTTCTCGGCTTTGGAGATATCCACTCCTTCGCTCCATGATTTTTCGGAAAGCGAAAACGTAATCGGTACGTCCCTCCGTATCGTTCCCAAAATTTTGCTGAACTCCGCCTCCTC
>SIBZ01000007.1 GCA_009694955.1 Candidatus Tayloriibacteriota bacterium
CATCGCCTCGTGCGGGATGAACATGAAGGCGAAGTCCATCGTTCCTTCCGACGGACGGATATACTGTGCTGTTTCAGTACTGTACAATTTGACACTATCTACTTATCTATGTTACGGTGTGGTTCGAAAAGAAAGGACATTGTGAAAAATAAAAAGCGAAAAATCAGTATTCTCAAAATCTTGGTATTTGGTCTTCTCATGTTCGTGGCAATCATTTTCCTTCTTCCATCACCCCCACGTTCAACGTCTCCGGCAGACGCCCGAAAGTCGGCTCTAGCCAATCCTGAAGAGTCTTCGAGAACGCTGGAGGAGATGCAGGGATTTATGAACACTTATCTGGCGACACTTATAACGGAAACGTTCCCAAAACATTGGTTTCGACTTCCGGAGATTCAGGAGCGATACAACCTGCTCGAACAAAAAATACAGAAACAATATGGAAAGGGTTATATCCTTAACCCAGTAAGCAAATACCACCCGTCAAGTAAACTAGTTTCAATGGCGGCAGGTATGGAAAACCGGAATCCCACCATTACATTATCCATGCCTTCGGTGATGGATATGTGGGAAGCACAGCGAAATCTAGGCATCGGAAAAGAGGAACTCGAGCTACTGTTCATCGTTGATTGGTTCCATGAGCTCGATCACCTGGCTGGCGGTGACTTGCCAGAGGAGGGTGAGAAAGACTATCCCTTTGAGAAGTGGATTGGTAACGAACAGCGCACGTGGGCAGAGACCTGTGAGTATACCCTACGTCCGTTGATAGAACAGTACAAATTCTCACTCTCGCCGAGGGAGCGAACATACTATCGGGTTTGGGTCCAATCAGGACGCAACGTACACAGTTCTGCGTGGGGGGACTTCATACGGGGCCAATACGAAAAAGTCCGCTTTTAGTTTTACAGGATACCTAAGCCGCTCTCCATAACGAGAGCGGCTACTTTTTTACTTATGGTATACTTTCCCTATGTCACTTACTAAAGATATCGATACGAAAATAGTTGAAGCGATGCGCGCAAGGGATGCACTCCTGTTGTCCGCGCTTCGTAATTTGAAAGCGGCATTTATGACCGAGGCTATCGCGCTCAAAAAAGTGGACGGGCTTACCGATGTTCAGGCCCTTGCAGTTATCAAACGTTTGGTTAAACAGCGTAAAGATTCCATTGAACAATTTACCAACGGCGGACGAAAGGATCTTGCTAAAGCTGAAGAAGCCGAAATGAAGATACTTGAGACATTCCTGCCAGCTCAAATGCCGGAGAAAGAGGTGCGAAAGATTGCTGAAGCAATTCAGAAGAAACTTGGCGTTACGGATAAAGCGAAAATCGGTATACTTATTGGCGCTGTTTTAAAAGAATGTAAAGGGCAAGCTGACGGTGTGATGGTTAAGAAGATTGTTGATGAACTTTTCTAGTATATGAACGAATTCAACCCTTTTCTAAAGGAATTTGCGGTATTGAAAGATGCGGCGTCGCACGGTGACCCGGTACCGGAAAAAATGTCACCAAATCGAGCAGGAGTGAAGGAGGCCCGCACAGAGGACAAAAAGCCGTCACAGCCTAAAAAACAGGGCTGGATGCTTGATTGGGAACAACAGCAGAAGTGAAAGCCGAGCATTTCAGCGAGCTTTTAAAGAAGAGCCAAGAAAACGTGTCTAAGGAGTAAGGAGTCGAGCCTTTCCTCGACTTTTACTAGATGACTCGCTACAATGGGCGCAGAAAACTGCAGCTTTTTTTCAAATCGTTTTATGAATACTACAGCTTGCCTTCAGACAGTTCTCAAGCATATCGATGCTGGTATGGACGATGCACAGGCTATTTTCAAGACGGCAATGGATCTGCCCCTCAATAATTGGCCTGCAGACGCTCTGGTCTCTCAACTTAAAATGGCACTTTCCGACCACCGAGGGAAAAAGGAGGGTTTAACGTGGGATCCTTTGAAGGTAGAACCGTTTAATTTGCTGAGCAAACCGAGGGTTATATTGCACACTAACCTGCTTCGATAATTTCTTGAATCATACTACCTGTTCTCTCACTTCGACGTCACTCAACAAGGAGTGCGCGTCGATTTTTTTAATATCCATACGAAATTACCGACCCCTAGAAATCGGCAATTGAACAAATTACGAGAGGTTATACGTTCCCTCTCGAAAGGCGTACGGTGCGGAAGGACTCATCTGTCCTTCCTGATTTCTTGCAAGACAAGTAATCAGTTTGCGCAACAAGCACAATCAACTCCTCGATAAGCGGTCCAAGTAGGAGTAGCTAACACAGCCTCAGCTGTAAAGAGGATAGTCCCGCTGTGTTCAGCTTCACAGGATTCTCTAGAATATCATTGTAAATTGGTTGTCGACCATGCTGTACTGCCCCATGAATGAGGCTCTAGACCAGTGTCGTGTGTGTTCCTGTGGTTTAGAATGATCGAGTCGATTAAGCTTCATAATTTCTACCAAGTAGGCAACATGTTTCGACGTCTCTTGTAGGTTGTTGCCAACTACATTCAGCAAAAAACATCCGATTCAGGAATGAATCGGATGTTTGTATGCTAGGGCTATTCTGCTTTCTCAAAGAGTTTAGCTCGAGTTTTAGGTCCGACTTCCCCATAGCCATCGTCTCCCGGATACGCGATGTCGTGCTTTTCTTGGAATCGTCCGACTGCCTTGGCGGTCGCGGGGCCGAAATATCCGCTCAGTTCTCCTTCCGGGTACACCTCTTTGTCCGCCGAAAGTAGTTCCTGTAGTTTCTTCACATCCCCGCCACGAGAGCCTTTCTTCAGCATGCGATGGAGAACGGCGGGAGTTGTCTGAGAATTGGTCGCGGGCGTCACGGTAGCGGATGGCCCGCTTTCGGCTAACTCGAGAAGCTTCGCCCGGGTCTTCGGACCTGCTTGTCCGTATCCCGTTTCTCCAGCGCTTACGAGAGAAAACTTTTCCTGAAACAATCCGACAGCTTTTACCGTCGCGAGGCCATAGTAGCCGGTGACTTCTCCGCCCGGGTATACTCCGACAACGCTGGCCAAGATTTCCTGCAATTTTTTCACATCATTTCCAGTTGAGCCTTTTTTCAACGTGCGGGTCAAACCGGAGGACACGGCAGTCTTTGCTTTCTCTGTAACAGTGGGGCGTACCGGCTCAGGAGCGGGAGTGACGACAACCGGAGTTTGGACGACAGGTGGCACGACAGGCGTGGGGGCGGGAGGAGGAAGCGGAGCCGGTGGGGTTCCGAGACGGTATACTTTACCTGCGCTCCCTACCGCAAGACAGTACGATACTCCGGGACACACCAGGTCGCGCAGGAACGTGTTGTCGAATACGGCCACCGACTCCCACGAGGTGCCCGCGTTCGTAGTTTTGAAAATGGTATTCGTTTCGGAAACAAGGTAGGCGGTACTCGTATCCGGAGCGGCGACGGTTTGGCGATTCCGTGAGTTACCTGCCGTGGTGAGTTCCGTCCATGTTGCTCCGCCATCGGTACTTTTCTGCACCGTCTCCCCCACTGCGTACATAAGCGAGGTGCCAGAACCGGCCAGACGGGAAATCAGTTTTGCGCCTTTAAGCGCAGGCTGGAACGTCCACGTCGAACCCCCGTCTTCCGTTTTGAAGAATGCACTATCGGTGCCCCCGATAAATCCGGTCATCTTGTCGGTAAAGTAGATGGTGTGGAGGTCCGCGACGCTTCGGAGCGTGGGGCGAGACCAGCTTGCGCCTCCATCCTCGCTCCGGTAGAAGACCCCGTCGCGCCCGACTACCAGAACCGTCTGTTCGCTCGTCGCGAATACGGCGGTAAATTGCGGAGGTGTCCCGCGCGAACCGAGTGTGGATGAGGACCAGTTCTCTCCCCCGTCGCTCGTTTTGAGAAGCGTGCCGAAATCTCCCGCGATATAGCAGGTACTTACCGTGGGACACGATATCGAATGGAATGGGTCGATGCTGGGCGTCTTCAATACTGTAAAGGTATCACCTCCGTCGGTCGTCTTGAAAATCGCTCCCGTTCCGCCAGAAAGGTACATGCCGGACACGACATAGCAGGTGCGGGCCTCCGGACAGGAAATACCCGATAGCTCTTTGACTCCATCGGTCTTTATGACTTTCCAGTCGGCAGTCGCGCCGTGTGCCACGGTCACGCCGAACGAGAAGAACCCGACCAGGACTAACACTGTTAATGAGAGGTACTTTTTCATAGTCGTAAGGGAGTGAGTGCTAATGTGGGAATTATACCCCCGCACGAGCTTTTCCACAAAAGATGGTGCGTAAAAACGCCAACCCCGTAACACGATACGACAGAAGGTTGACGCGGTATTGCATTTCATTGCCAAATATGTTAGAAATACTGGCGCAGTTCTTTGAGGTATTGGCGTAAGGTTTCAAGCATGGCCGCTTAGGTGTTTGCGGTGTCCGTCAACTGACCGTAAGGTCAACCTTCTTATACGGAAACCAAAACATAGTCAAAACGTAAGGTAGCAAACCTTAAGTAAAACTATGACTATAAACCAAAAAACCAAACCTCAAAAAGTTAAGCGAAAACGGTCGTATCCAAAGTATCCCGACTGGCTCGACAGGGCAGAGCGGGAGGGTCGATTAATCCCAAACGGTGTTGGCGGAGGCTACAGAGCTCCGACATACCTTGATGGAGAGATCGACTGGGAGCGAACCGGCCTCGTTTAGCCGTTGCGACACACTCGCAACAAGGTAAATAGTGGCTACCTATCATAAAATGCCACACGAATTTCTCCGGCGCTTCAGCGATGAAGCGCCGGTATTGTTTTAGTAAGAGCGCTTGAAGCATACTGTTTAATTTGAAAAAAACTGTTTTTCTGCTATAGTTTTTCCGTCTTTCGTTAAGGATTATAGTTTCTTTGTTCTTATAAGACGGCCCTATCGTCTAACGGTTAGGACGGAAGCTTCTCAAGCTTTAAATCCGGGTTCGATTCCCGGTAGGGTCACCAATAGAAACTTCCGCCAAGAATTGTTGGTCGCGGCGATTTTGCGCCGAAAAAATCGCCGCTCCCTTTTTCTTTCCGTCCGCCACACGAGCCGTAAAATCCCAGAGAGGGTTCCATCCTATTGAAAGAGTTTTATCCTTGAGAGAAGGGTTAGATCCGATTTTCCTGAAGAAATCACGCCATTCGTGCATATTGTCCTGACCTTGCAATTTAATGGCTTCTCTCAAAGACAAAACAAAACTCCGCAAGGGTTCGATCCAATTCTTTCTCTGTTGTCCAAAATCTCTCAGACTTTCCTCAATAACAGCCTTTTCTCGCATAAGCAGATCTTTTCGTTCAAGGTATATCGGGCGTTCAATATCTCCATCGAGATATATAGAAACAAGTTTGTCGAGTTTCTGTTGAGTTTCAGAAAGTTTTGATTTGAGATTTTGACCAACACCTCCTCTTTCAGAAATTGATTTATTTTCCCATTCATTGATTTTTGCTTCCATCTTCTCAATTTCAGAAAGAGGAAGCGACACTGTTTGAAACAGTGTTTGTATTTGTAGGGCGAGTGCGGATTCCTGCACATACTTTTGCAAGCAGAGACCTCGCTTTTTTGTGCAACGATAATAAGTATATCTTGTTCCGAAACGATTTGTGGCGTATTGTGCAGTGATCATACCTCCGCACTCGCCGCACCGCGCAAACTGTACGAATGGGAAATTATTTCTAGTTTTTTGTTTACGCGGTTTCTGTTTGGACTTGAGGACTTTTTGCACTGCTTCAAACAGTGTCGGAGAAAGAATGGATTCAAAGCTTCCATTATGCCATTCATCATGATGTTTGATGAAACCTAAATATGCACGATTGGTAAGCATTCTCACAATGGAAGCTTTGGCAATTGGCGTTCTGGTAGATGTAACCATACCAAGTTCTGCCAAAAACTTCGCCAATCCTTCAAAAGTGTATATCCCTTTTTTATATTCTTCAAAAGCTCTGACTACAATTTTTGAGTAGATAGGGTGTGGTTCAATGTTCTTTGTTTTGAGATTATTTATATATCCGTATGGAGCTTTTGTTAACCATTCACCACGGCGAAGTTTTTGACGCATACCACGCTTTACATTTTCTACTAGATTATCTGAAAAGTATTTACTCTGCCCGAACGCCACTTGCAACATGAACTTTCCTTGCGGAGTTGGTTCAAACCAAAATTGGGGAAAGCGCAAAGACACTATTTTTCCAGTATCTACTAGATATATAACTTTACCACCATCTATACTGTTACGGGCGAGGCGATCTGGATGCCAACTGATGATACCGTTAGCCTGACCTTGTTCCACAGCATCCATCATTTTTGCAAATTGCTCTCGTCCAGGAGTTTTTGCGCTTTTTGCTTCTGTAAATTCTTTCAGAATTTCCAGATTTTCTCTACGAGAATACTCTCGCAGCTCAAAAAGCTGTGCCTCAATGGACATTATCTGTTTATCATCATCCTCAGTTGATTTTCTGGCGTATAGAAAATATTTTGGTTTGAATTCTTTCATATTTTATTGCATGGAACCCACTCTGGGATTTTACGGCTCGTGTGGCGGACGGAAAGGAAAAGGGAGCGGCGATTTTTTCGGCGCAAAATCGCCGCGACCAACAATTCTTGGCGGAAGTTTCTATTGGTGAGCAAATTGTAACATTCGCGCGAACTTTTTACGAGCAAAATTGAAGCCCGCCACCCACTTTTTTACTGGGGGCATTGTGAGGGCGGCGGGATTACCGCATCGGCGCAGGAAACTCGGGGTCTGGGGGCGAGTTTTCTGCGCCTCCTTTTTCTTTTTTTGTGGGGTTGAGTAAAAAAATTTATAAATTTTATCTGAATTTTATCTTTGTGTGATATAATATCCAATCATGGAAAATGAAAATGTTACAAAACTGGAAACTGTGATCGAGGTTAAGCCTACACGATACGCTTTCATTGATGTCCAGAACACTGAAGGCACAGTCAGTCAGCTTCTCGGATTTGTTATTGACTGGCATAAGCTATACCACCACCTAAAAGAGCAATGGAATTGCGAGAAGATATTTTTCTATTCTGGTATCGAGCAAGGAAATGGAGAGAAGACAAATGAATACCTCGACCTAGGAAAACTTGGGTACGAAATGCACGCTAAGCCCTACAATATCTACAAGAATCCCGGAAAGCTTCTGAAAATTACCTGCCCGAAATGCGCGAATCAGATTGATTACAAAGTCGAGGGGAATGTACGCTGGAAATCAAATTGTGATGCGGAGCTTTCAGTAGATGCAACCAACCTAGCAAAAGAAGGTGTGGAGTTTCTCATGCTTACTGGAGATGGAGACTTTGAATATGTGATCAGAAATGCTGTTGGAAAAGGTGTGAAGGTCTATGTAGTTTCAAGCGGAAAGAAGATTAAGGTTGCACCGCGTTATTCGATCTCTCGATTTTCAACCAAACTCCGAGAACTCATCGCAGAAAAGAAGGATTCTGTGTTCTTTATCAATATCGACGACTGGAAGCTCAAGATCAAAAAGGAGATTTAGGTAAAGGAAAACGCCGTACAGGCCGGCGTTTTCTAATGACATTACTAGTATATATGACCGAAGGTGGAAGTCAATAGGCAGTCAATTAGCATCCGAGAATGAACATGAGTTCTAACTATATAGATGATACTGTTTTTATGAGAGAAAGAGTTGGATCATTATCTGGATTGTAAGGTCCATCTACAGAATTATCGGAACCCTCTATTGTTAAGAATTTTGTATGGCTCAACGCAACAATATAACTATATCTACCCCACCCATGAGTTAGTATGGCGCCTGAAAAAATAGGCAATCCTGAAGCGGTATAGAGAACTGGGGTGGTTGGTGTTGGTGATGTAAGTCCACCATCGCGTTCATTTGATTGCTGTCTTACCCATTGACTTCCATTGAAGGAAACAACTACACTACCAAACTTGCCATTTGAATCTGTACCCGTTCCTGATGTTTTCTTGATAGTGGTTAGTGCAACATTTGAACCCTGTAATCCAACACTAAGAGTTCCAGTCGAATCCGTGGAAATTGTCCATGTTTTAGGATAGGAGAAAGAAAATCCGAATATTGTGTCTGAGTAGGTTTTTGTTTGAGTAGTTGCACATGTTGCTCTCTGCTCTTTGGAGATTAAAAAGGCGGGACTATTTGCTACGACCTTACCGGTATTTTTATCTGTAAAAACTAATCTGAAATAATCTTGAGAACGATCAAAATCACAAGGTATATCCCATACTACTTGATTCCTCTTGTTTGAACTTGAAACATTGTCGCTAACCACTGATGATATTTTGCTACCTATAACAGTTGATACAATCTTGAGTGTTAGGGGTCTAGAATAGGAACCGTCCCAGATTACCACAAAAGAATCTCCCCGATTAAGGGACTCACTTGCGGCTGGTGTCACAAAGGTTATTGCTTTCGGATCATAAAAATCAATATGTATTGTTTTTATAATATCTTCGACTAATTTCGCGCCGATTGTAGTCCCTAAAGAAGAAACATGAAGACTTCCTTCCTCCAGTGGAATAATATAATTTATCTGTTGCGTATTGGGAGTAGCACATTTTTCTTTCGAGCCTGAAATTTTTTGTGTACCTATTTCATATTTAATCAGTACACATTTTTCATTTGAATACTCTTTGAATGCTTGGATACGAGCCACGGCATTACCTTGGGAGTCTCTTAGCGTAATCTCATGTGGTCCATTTTCTGTAACATTGATAGTGGATGGGTATTTGAATGAAAAATCGTTGATATCATTTCTATATGTTTTTTGTTCTTCAATTGAATTATTGGCAGGACTTACGTTTGGAATATTCTGAGATGTTTGCTTATTTTGTTGGGCTACTTTGTTATGGACAATAACATAAACTCCGCCACCAATTAGTAATACGACTAAAATAGTAACTACAGGTATAATTGCAAAACCTTTTTGTTTATTTTTCATATGCCAATAGCATACCACAACTATTAGTCATTGAGAAGCGGTCGACTTTCGCTTCTATCACCAACCGTTGTTCGAGCCTAGCACATATCTGTATGGTGGACGCGCCCCCCGGTCGCCTCAAGCGACGGTGGGAAGCGCGGGAACCGTTCTGATATGTGCGTAGGGCGTGCCACAATCTCTGTGGAAGCGGAAGTGGGCCGCTTTGAATTACATTTCATATGAATTTATTTGTAACTGTTATTCCCCACAAAAAAAGAAGAAGGAGGCGCAGAAAACTCGCCCCCAGACCCCGAGTTTCCTGCGCCGAGGAGAGTGCCTCGCCGCCCTCGTACGCCCCCAGTCAAAATGTGGGCGGCGGGCTTCAATTTTGCTCGTAAAAAGTTCGCGCGAATGTTACAATTTGCTCATTCGTTCAAAAAGGAGCGCCGTCATTGGCGCCCTTTTTGTTGAATGACCCTAAGCAGTGCTGGGAGCACTGCGTCCGGGAATCGAAGCCCCGTTGAGCTTTTTCTGAAAGCGAAGCGTGATCAAAGGTACCTGACCCCTTTATCTAAGGACTCTCTAAGTACATATGAGTGGTAAAAGAAGTCAAGCGTGTGTAAGATAAATTAAGTAAATATGTTATAATTTACGACATGGACATTTTGGACATTTATGATAAAAAGGTAAGCGAAATTTTGCTGCAATCAGACTCTGAAGTTATTAGACATGACCAGTATTTAAATGAACCTAATAAAATATATTTATTCATACTGAGTATTTTATTTTCTACTTTTTCTTTGCTAGTTGTTCATATATTTTTTGATTTATCAATTTCAGGAACCACATTCCCTATGTCCTGGGAATTTCTTGGAATTTTGGTTTTAATTTCTTTTTTCCCAATTGCAAGCCTTTTATTAAGGGTAAAAAGAAAAATTCTCGCTGTTTCTTTTTCCGCCACATTATTTTTGTTAGTTATTCCGGCAATACTAATAATAATGCGGTACGGTCATACTCTTACTTTTTATTTTCTTGCCATTCTAACTGGCTATGTTTCGGTTTCATTGGCAAAATTCTTAGGGGAAGGAGGCAAAAAACTACTTTTCTTATTTCCTTTCTAATACTGATACCTATGATCGGTATGGCCTCATTTACTTATAACAATCAGCATAAAGTAGAGGAGGCAGAGAAAATATTTCGGAATAAATTTCCCAATATTGATACTATAAGAGAGAAAGCAAATAAACTCATTGATTCTTATCCTACAGCCAAAGAGGCTTATCTTGCCATAGATGGCTACGTAGAAGAAAATCTTCCGAATGAACTGTGTAATAAATATATATCAGTCACCAGACAAGGGTATTGTATGTATACGTTTGAAAGTAACCGAAAATGGATTACTGAAAGCATGCGAGCAGAGATCTTGTCAAAGTCTAATAATTCAATAAATCTGTGTGATCTTCAAAGTGGTAATTCAAAATTAGTTTGTATTATTAAGGCCGCAAGAAGTGAGGAAGATTGCTTAAAATTAGAGCCATTAGGTGGAGAAAATCAGCTTTTTTATTGTTACGAATCGCTATTACAAAATACTTCAAATAATTGTTCGCCTAATAATATTAGGTGCAGTGAGACGACTTCCAATATGAGAAGAATGGATAAATCATTTTGTGATAGATATGTCCAAACAGTAGATTATAGTTATAAGGAATGTGTTCAATCGAACGGAGAACAAGCTTGTACTTCTGTATTAAACAAGACGGAACATTATAATTCTTGCATTTCTAAAATAGAAAAATAAATACTCTTTAGATAAAGGGGTCAGGTACCTTTGATTTGTCTCCCTCGCTTTCTAATGGTCGCTTCCAGTCGAAACTTCTCAATGATCTTGGCCGTCCACCTATCCGACCCTAACGGTTTGCATCGATTCACTGAATATCGAATGGTTTCCTCTTCTTCTCGATTCATGGGTGTATTTACAAAAGCCAAATAATCGTGAGGTATTTCAATTGGCCACGAAGCTAGTAACTTCTGTTTTTTTGGATTATTCGACAGTCGAATCAAAGGTACCTGACCCCTTTATCTTCTGCTCCTCATCGGAAAGGGCTTGTAGCTAAATCCGGAAGCACGCCCCCTTTGCACGCTCTGTTAAAGTTGTGAGTATCTTATCCCACGTTCGAGGTATGTCCCGATGAAGGTCACCAAATAAATTGCTTGTATGAGCTTTGTCCCTAGTGAATTTATTGAAGCTTTCTATATTACTTTTTTCGCATCCTTTTTGATGCCTTTCTTAATACTACCCTTTTTTTATCACTCAAAAATTTGCAAGAAACCGAAATTGTACTTCATAAGTGTAGTAGTGTGCTTAACCATTACTGCCACATCGTTTGTAGTAATGCCAATTACAATGATACTGCCAGAACCTTTTGTATACCTAGGCACTTTGACGGTACTTGGGCTCATGGGTTGGTTTCAATTTTCCTTTATTCGTTGGTGGATTCAAAATGGTAAAATCAAAGAATGAGAAGTCATAAAGCAATTCGCAATAAAAAAATCTCTGAGAGTGTAGTACACACCCCTCCAACTGACTTTCGCAAAGCACTTTCCTCAACCCCTGTGGCACAAGCAATATGGAAAGACATTACCCCACTCGCCCGCAACGAGTGGATTTGCTGGATTACGTCGGGTAATAAGGCGGAGACAAGAAATATCCGCATTGGGAAGGCCATCTCGAAACTAAAAGGCGGAATGCGCCGGCCATGTTGCTGGGCCGGCTGTATGCATCGCTAAGGTCGACAAACCCACAAACGTATCCCCACTTGACCTATACCCCTAGGGGGTATACACTAGCGAAATGCACAAACACCAAAAACCAACGGCGATATTGCGTCGTCTTAAAATTATTGAAGGACAAGTGAGAGGATTGCAGGAGATGGTAGAGAAAGGCACCTACTGTATTGACGTGATTACCCAGACGTCCGCCGTAAAGCGGGCGCTCTCCGGCGTTGAGGACTCCTTGATGGAAGCCCACCTTGGTACCTGTGTGATAGACCAAATAAAGGATGGCAAGGAAAAGACGGCAATCGCTGAAATACTTAAGGTGTATGGGTTGAAGAGGAAGTAAGACAATACGAACGTACGAACAAGAGATACCGTCTTAAGAGAACACCACCCCACCTCAATCCTCCCCTCAACTGAGGGGAGGAGGCAGAAAAAGAGAACAAATACTATGAAAACAGCAACATATAACATAAAGGGAATGCATTGTGCCTCTTGCGCGGGGATTATTGAAAAGACGTTTAAGAAAACCGACGGCGTCACGTCAGCGGAGGTGAACTACGGCACCGAGACGGCCAAGGTGTCTTTTGATGAATCAAAAATTAATGCACATCATCTTTCAAAGAAAATAGAACCACTTGGGTATTCCCTCTCGGAACCCAAACTTTCCGCTGAAGATATGCACATGTCGGCAGATGAGCACGCAGCCCATTTGGGACTGAATCAATCCAAAAAAGAAAAACTGGACGAGCTGAAGGATATGCGGACTAAAGTGCTCTCGGCAATTCCGCTTACCATCATAAGCATTTTCATTATGGGCTGGGACGCGCTGGTACAGTTCAAGTATGTGGCCCCGCAAAGCCTAACGGTGAGCGAATTCTTCCATCACCTCCTCCCGCTGATGGCCACCTACGTGTTGTTTGTCGTGGGTAAACCCTACCTTCTCGGCTTTGTACGTTTCCTCCGTTACGGAAAAGCAAATATGGATACCCTTATCGGTATCGGCACATCCGTCGCGTATCTCTATAGCTTTATCCTCACTGCCTTTGAAGAACCGCTCCGGCCGTTTATCAATGTCAGCCAGACATACTACGACGTGACTATCGTTGTGATTACCTTTATCGCGCTTGGAAAATATCTGGAAGCGAAGTCGAAGCTCCGCACCGGCGAAGCGATTGAGAAACTGCTCAACCTACAAGCGAAGACCGGACTGGTACTCCGTGACGGTAAAGAGGTGGAAGTGCCGGTCGCGGAAATCACGCATGGCGATGTGGTTATTGTAAAACCCGGAGCGCGTATCCCCGTTGACGGTATCATTCTTGAGGGCGAATCGTTTATTGACGAAGCGCTCGTCACTGGCGAGCCGATGCCTACCAAGAAAAGGGCCGGAGACACCGTAGTCGCGGGTATGATAAATACGACGGGTTCGTTTACGTTCCGAACCACGAAAGTTGGCTCGGAAACCTTTCTCGCGCATATCATCAAGATGGTGACGGAGGCGCAAGGAAGCAAGGCTCCCATTCAAGCGCTTGCAGATAAGATTTCAGGGGTCTTTGTACCTATTGTGCTCGTTCTTTCTTTCGTCACGCTTGGACTGTGGCTCCTTATCGGCACGGAGTACCTCGGTTTCGCGAAAGCACTTTCCCTTGGACTTACCTCGTTTGTCGGCATTTTGGTGATTGCCTGTCCCTGCGCGCTTGGACTTGCGACTCCCACCGCGATTATCGTCGGCGTCGGGAAGGGTGCGCGCGAAGGCATCCTTATCAAAGACGCGGCGACACTCCAGAAGCTCCACACGGTTGATACCGTCGTCGTGGACAAGACCGGCACGCTGACGCGCGGGAAACCCGAGCTTGTGGAAATTAAAAATCTTTCACAGAAGAGCGAACGAGATATCGTAAGCATCCTCGCGTCACTCGAAAATAAATCCGAACACCCGCTCGCACACGCGATTTTGGACTATGCAAAAGAAAAATCTATTCCCATTCTTCCTGCCGAGCAATTTGAAATCCTAAAAGGAAAAGGACTTCGTGGGATTGTCGGCGGAACGGAATATTTCGCCGGCAATATAAAGCTGGCTACCGATTTTTCACTTCCGATTGACCGTGCGTCCATTGAAGTTAGTACCAAACAAGGCAAAACACCGATACTCCTTATGACCAAGAAAGAAATTCTCGGTGTCTTTATGGTGTTTGATGCGATTAAGCCCGAAACCGTGGAAGCGGTAAAGGGGCTCCGGAAGCTCGGCATACAGACGATTATGCTGACGGGTGACGACAAAAACACGGCGGAGGCGATTGCAAAAGAAGCTGGCATTGATACCGTTCTCGCCGAAGTTTTGCCCGATGCTAAACTCCAAAAGATACTGGAGCTCCAACAGAGCGGGAAAATTGTCGCGATGGCGGGAGACGGAGTTAACGACGCTCCGGCGCTCGCGCAGGCGGATGTCGGTATCGCGATGGCGACTGGCACCGACGTCGCGATTGAAACGGCGGGCATTACCCTGCTCCACGGCGATATCTCAAAACTCGTGAAGGCAATCCGTCTTTCCAAACTTACGATGCGCGGTATCAAGCAAAATTTGTTCTGGGCGTTTATCTACAACCTCGTAGGCATTCCTATCGCGGCGGGCATTCTGTATCCGTTTTTCGGAGTGTTGCTCTCCCCCGTTTTCGCGGGAATGGCGATGGCGTTCTCAAGTGTGTCGGTAGTCGGCAATTCACTTCGGCTTAAGGCCATAAAACTGTGATGGTAGTGCCAATTGCCAGTGTTTCTATGCTATCTAAAATAACAAAATTAAATTTGTGAAAATAAAATTAAAATTTAATAATTCCTACCTAGAATCTATAAGCAATGTAGATTATTTAAGCTTGAATGAAGAAAATCATTACAAGACAGGGTTTGCTGCCGGTACTCTTTTTGTCAAAGCTAATTATAAAATTATTAAGCTTCTGAAAAATCCTTTTATAAAAATGATTCTGAAATTTCTTTATTCCAAGCACAAAAAGCGAATGCAAGGAATACGAGTTCCAGAGGAATACTTGGAAGAGCTTCGGGGATATTCTGAATCAACCAAAATTTCTTACGAGCATCTGCTTCTGATTAATTTGAGATATGAAATACGAGGCTGTTCAGGTTTTGCCTTTTTAAATCCTGACGGCTCTTTGCTCGTGGGACACAATACAGATGCTTCTAAAATACTTGCAAAAGTAATGCTTCGTTACTTCAATCCTCTAATAGTTAGTGTACAGATTCCAGGAAAAAACAAATTCGTGCATGTTTCTTATGCTTTTTTTATCGGAGCGGCTAACGGCTTCAACGAACAAGGCATAGCTACTTCTTCTCACGATTCGGGCAGTATTCATCACAAAGTTGTTGCAAACAACATTAGTGCTGCCTCTTTAGTAAGAGTTATTCTTGAAAAAGCTCAAAGCATCGATGGTGTTTCTAAAGTAGTGCAAGAGAATTTTTCTTACATCCCAGCCAATATACTTATTGCAAGTGAAAAAGAGCATAAATTTTCTGTTCTTGAAGCGTACCCTTCTGATTTTTCTTTCACCGTTATTGCAAACCAATCCTGGGTTGCGGTCACCAATCACTATCAAAGCGATAAAATGCAAAAATATCATAAAGCTATCAAAAAAGGCAGTTCAGATAGACTTACATGTCTGCATAAAATTTTATCTGGAAAGAATAATTTTTCTATCAAAGAGGCAATTGAGACACTGAAAGATCATAGAAATGGCGTACAACGAGATGTCACTGGATATTCAATAGCCAATATGGGGACTTTTCAAAGTTTTGTGTTGGATGTGACTAAAAAAGACATATACATATCAAATGGAAATAAATTACCTGTTCCTTTTAGTGGCGATTTTATTAAAATTAGTACAATGAGTGAATTATGAAAAATAATAGAGGTTGAAAATTATTTACATACTAAAGTAAAAAAAATGAAAATATCAAAAATAATGCATGTTACTAGTGTTATCGTGGGAATAATCGGAGTGGTTGTCTTTTTTAAGGCACTTTGGGTTCCTTCGGATGGAATGGTTTTTGGAATTACAAAATTTGATGCCTTATTGTGCACTGGAATTCTTATTCTCATCGCTGTATGGGGTCAAATTGGAGCAATCCACCACATGATGCTTGAGAAGAAAGGAGAAATCTTTTAGTTAAGAAAATTATAATGATGAAAACATACACTTTTCACGTACACGGTATGCATTGTAAGGCGTGTGTTGCGCTTTCCGAGAGCGAGCTTGGGGATGTGCCTGAGGTGAAGAGCGCGAAAGCATCGTTCGCGAATCTCAGCGTAGAGGTAACGGGGGAGTTTGGCGACAAAGCACCCGAACATATTGCCCGCGACCTCTCGGAAGTATTGAAACCCCACGGCTACACACTTTCGGTTGAGAAACAAAAACATACGCCGAAGTGGTCCGATTTTAATCTCGCTCTCCCGATTGCGGGAGGGTTTATCGCACTGTTTATTCTCCTCCAGAAACTCGGCGTCGTGAACTTCGGTACCTCCGGAACGGTCGGCTACGGCACTGCGCTGTTCATAGGTCTTGTCGCCTCGGTTTCTAGCTGTATGGCTGTTGTCGGCGGATTGGTACTTTCTATGTCGGCAAATTTCGCAAAAGAAGGAGACCCGTTGCGTCCGCAACTTTTCTTTCATATAAGCCGGTTGGTGGCGTTCTTTATCTTCGGGGGAATTATCGGCGCGCTTGGGTCAGCGTTCCAGCTTGGCACCGGCACTACGCTCGCCCTCGGCATCGTTGTCGGTATCATCTTGCTCATACTCGGCATTAACCTCTTGGATATCTTTCCGTGGGCCAAGAAACTGCAACCGACGCTTCCCTCTTTCATCGGCAAACATATACACGGATTGAAGAGTATGAACCACACACTGACGCCGGTACTGCTCGGTATGGCGACATTCTTTTTGCCCTGCGGATTTACCCAGTCAATGCAACTCTACGCGCTTTCGACGGGAAGTTTCTGGACGGGCGCACTCACCATGTTTACGTTCGCGCTCGGCACGCTTCCGGTCCTCGCGCTTCTTAGTTTCAGTTCGCTCGGCATACACACAAAAGCGACCTCTGGCCTCTTTTTCAAGACCGCGGGGCTCGTGGTACTATTCTTTGGCCTATTTAACATCGTAAACTCGCTCGCTGCGTACGGCATTATCCCTCCGGTGTTTAGTTTTTAATAGTATGAAATCAACCGCTTTTTCCATTATTATTGCTGGCCTGCTTATTGGCGGGGCGATTTTGCTCACCGGAAATAAAACGGGAGACACAGAGGGAAGCAGAAGCAACGTAACCGTTGCGGACGGGAAGCAAATCGTTGAGGTAACCGCAGGAAACGGGTACAGCCCGAACCTGACGGTGGCGAAGGCGGATATGCCGACCGTGCTCCGTATGGAGACAGTCAACTCGTTCAGCTGTGCCTCGGCTCTGGTGATTCCGAAATTGGGAGTGAGAAAAAATCTTCCGTCGTCGGGCACCACCGATATCGATATCCCGCCTCAAAAAGCAGGTTCAACGCTCCAGGGTCTCTGCGCTATGGGAATGTACAATTTCTCAATTAAATTCGAATAGAGAATTTCCCTGCTTTTTTAGGCAACATCGGATGTTGCCTAAAATTACTATCCGGGGTGATTCCATAACACTACAAGCATACTTAGTCCAACGTTTTGTTGGAGAACGGTCCAGGATAAATCCCGATACGAAGTGCGAAAAACTTTCCGGAACAGTTTTGAATTTTCTTGCATAAAAAATCGCGGCAAGCTGTGAGCTTGCCGCGAACTGAAAGTAATTGACTCCGAGACTTAGTCCATGTCGTATCGGATGTTTTTTGGATTTCCGGTGACGAAACCATTTTCGTCGTGGAACTCTGCCGCGTTGAGCCATTCGGCTCCATGGGCGGCGAATGATTGCGGCACCGTGAAGGAGAGAAGGTATGTCCTCCCTTGCTGGAGTAGATTGATACCCCGCTCTACGTATGGTGTATGCAGTGTCCCTCCTGCCGCTTGAAAACGCGCAATGTCCCTTTCAATGTTCGCGAGGAAATCTGGGTTAGGTTCCTGTCCGAGCATGAGAATGAGCTCCGATTTTAGGGTCTTTGACTGATCCGGCTCTACATCCTCCCTCCGAACAAACAACAAGAAGTTATTTCCGGTCATCGGCGCATCGAGTACGACAGTGCATCTCATCGGGCCAAACAGCCCCATATCTATGAACTTGAACGATAGCACCTCCGGATGCGTCCTTGCTCCTGGGGAAGGCTGCTCTGCAGGAGCTGGGGAAGATACTACCTGCACCTGAACGCGAGCAATGCCGAAACCATTGTCGACGGCGAGCACCAGACTTCCGAAGTGCGTATTCGGCACTACGAATTCAACCGTGCCCTCAGAAGTCGGCGTAACTCTTCGAGCCCACGTCACATCTCCCGAATTGCCCTCAATGCGAACCACAATAGGCGGAGTGAATCGTTCGCCTCTGATTATGGAACGCCGACCAGCAACGAGTACTGGCTCGAATGAGTTAATCCGGGGCGCAAGGTCATTGCGCGGTTCGGACAGAATCTTTCCTCCAAGTGTCGGAACTTGAACTACCTCGGATCCTTCTGCAATGGTGAAGCTCAGTTGATTACTCCGTCTTACCCCTTGTGTTATGGAGACTTGGTATGTTCCCGCGGGCAAAGAGACGTCAACTGGAATTTTGATGACATTCTCCCCGGACCAGTTCTGGAGGAAGCTCACCCACTCACCACTTTGAGAGATAGTGACTCCCGTAGGTGCTTCAGGAAAGCCACCGTATAGGGTGAGATAGGTTCCTTCAGTAACAGTTGCGGCCTCGAGCCGGTCGAGTGTGATTGTCCCCGGCGTTTGAGCCGGAGAAGTGCTGACACCATCGGAACTTGCCGGTTTTTGCGGGGTGGGTTGAGCGAAAGTCGCAATTGAGGTGAGGGACAGACAAGAAACAGAGTTTTGACTAAGTTCATTCAGTTAAGGAGTTCGACGTTTATGTGCTTTTTCTGCCCAAAAATCTTCAGATTTAAGGCGCTAGTCCGCAAAATATCACAAATACTGTGATATGTCAATATTTCCTATACTATTTTTTTGCTTATTTGGCGTAATTCTCCGTAAGCCACGTATGCAGACGAAGGGTGTCTTTCGCCCTGTCCTCCGAACCGAGTACGATAATCGCCACGGGTACATTTCCATCGGGGCGCTCGACATTCCAGACGGTCGCCATTGTTTCTCCCGCGGCGGTCGTCTTGCCGTTTTTGACACCGATAAGGTCGGGGTACTCCAAAAACTCGTTGACATTCTTGAGGTCTTTGACGGCGATAGTGTCACCAATACGAAGTATGCCGACTTCTTCGAACATCACTCCCCTGCTGATATCAAAAAGGAACGGGCGCTTGAAGTAGATATACTGCAGAAGCCTCGCGAGGTCTCTCGCTGTCGAGATATTTCCCGCGCTGATGCCTGAGGCATCGGCAAACGTCGTATCCTTCATTTCGAGCGAAAGCGCTTTGGCGTTCATATCGCCGATAAATGCACCCTCGCCCACGAATGAAGCGAGCAGTTTTGCGGACAGATTGGACGATTGCATCAGGAGCGGGTACAGAAGGTCGAGTCCGATGTACCGTTCCCCTTCCACCGGAGTAAACATCTGAGCTCCGGCAAGCAATTTCGACGTCGTCTGCACCGAACGGCCGAGGTATATGACTTCGTGTGCCACGACCGCGGTCATCAATTTGGTAAGCGAGGCGACCGCGCGTTTTTCATCCACGTTTTTCTCAAGAAGCGTTTCCCCCGAGGCGAGGTCCTGCACCAAGAATGCCTGTGCGCCAATTTCTGGGAGCGCAGCCTTCTCACCTTTCGCGAAGAGCGTACCGAACTTCTGGTCGATATGTTCTTCGAGCACCAAGACGGGCATTCCCACTTTTGCAAAATCGAATATTTTTTTCGCGTCGGCGTCACTCAGCCGTATGCATCCGCCCGAATAGCCTTTGGAGACCGGTGTTCCGTCGTCGTAGTGAGGCCAACCGTGAATGAGGTAGTTGCCGTAGAACTGTATGCTGTACGGCATCCAGACGCGCCCGATGGAGGAATAGCCGTTCACCGATTTCCCCAAAACGCTGTAATTGCCTGTCGGAGTTTCCCACCAACTTCGTTCCTTACCCTTAGACAAAATCTGGAGTTGCTCCGTCGGTACTCCCTCGGCGTAAAGCGTAAGCGTCATCGTGCGCAGGTCCGTTTCAATGAAATTTGTTTTCTCCGCGATGTACCGGTTTTTCTCGGTGAGAAACTTCTGCTCGTCCGGAAACACCATCGTCCCCGAATCGGTAAAACTGATGTGCGATTCCGCGATTCGTGTATAAAACTCGCGTGTCTTACTTGCATTTGCGTTACGGAGATCAAGCTGGTCTTGCCAGATATACACGCCTGTCCCCACAGATGCGATGAATGCGACAATGACGCCAACGCGCGCAAATCGACGAGTGAAGATACCTCTGTTGGGAGTAATCTGCTCGGCGAGAACTGTGCCAAGTGCCGAGAACGCCTCTTCGATGTCCGCGCTCTGCCAACCGGATTCGAGAAGCGATTGCCTGATAGACGCCACCGGATTTCCCGCTTTCAGCGAATCGATAATATATTTTTGGAGTTCGTCCGTAACCATAGGTATAGTATACCCTGACTTTGTACACGTGTACGACCGATTCGGTCTTTATCTATCCGGCGGGATTTCGTAGTAGTTGATGAGAAACTTGGTGATGTTCATAAACGGCTCCGTCAGCGTATGCGAAGCGAACGCCACCCCCTTCGGCTCCACAGCGTAAAGAAAAACGATAAACTTCGGGTCATACGCGGGGAAATAGCCAAAGAATGAGTGCAAAAAACGGTCTTCGAAGTATCCTCCGCCCGCCGGATTCGCGATAAGCGCGGTGCCAGTCTTCGCGGCGATTGAATGGCGGGGCATCTTATATTTTCCTTCGAGAAGCGCTGTATCAACAACCTTCACGAGCATTCGGGAGATTTCTTCCGATGTCCCGGGTTTTAACACCGGCTTGTAGGTACTCTCCTCAACCGAGCGCGTAATCCCCGTTTTGTATTTGATTTCGGTCACCACGTGCGGAGTGACGAGAAAGCCGCCGTTCCCCAAACTCGCGAGTGCGCGCACCGTCTGGATAGGCGTGAGCGCGATACCCTGCCCGTACGAGGCGGTAACGAGCTCAATGTCGCGCCCGCTTTCAAGGTTCCGGATAAGTCCGGACGCCTCCCCCGGAAGGTCGATGCCTGTCTCCTCGCCCAGTCCCAGTTCCCTGAAGTACGCGCGGAAACGGTCTTTACCGAGCTTCAGCGCAACGGTAGCAGCTCCGGTGTTGAGCGATTGACTCAGAACCTCCTGCATATCCACCTGCCCCCTCCCTTTACCGTCGAAGTTTGAGATGGTTTTGCCGTTAAGCGTGAGTGAGCCGGCGTCGTAGTAGGTGCTAGTTGCCGTCACCACACCCGCATCAATGCCGGCCGCCATTGTAATTGGTTTCAGAATAGAACCCATCTCGTACACGCCTTCAACAAGCGCGTTGCTGAAGTGTCCCACATTTTTAACGTTTCCAAAATCATTCGGGTCGAACGTGGGAGAAAGCGCCATCGCATAAATACGCCCCGTCTTCGGGTCCATAATGATGCCCCCCACACGGTCGGCGTCATAGTTTTCCTCAAGCGTGGAGAGCGTATCTTCCAGAAAATGCGCGACGGTCGGCTCGATGGAAGTAACGATATCCCCTTCGGAACGCTCGGGCCCCACCACCTTTTTGACACCCGAGAAAATCTCAGCAAAGAAGTTCTTGTAGACGGTTTTCGAATCGCGCGAAAGGACGTCATTGTAATACCGCTCCAATCCGTACCGACCAGTGAGGAGGTCCCCGTCAAAGCCAACAAAACCAAGCAGATGTGCGGACAGACTTCCTCCCGGATAGAGGCGCCATCGCTCTTTGAACAGCGAAACGCCGTTTTGTTTCAATGCCGAAATCTGCCCTGCGGTTTCGGAAGGAAGCCGTTTTGCCAGTTCCTCGTAGGGGTCGTTCTTTTTCCCCGCCTTGACGAGAAATTCTGTTTTGTCGAGTGTGATAATCTTCGAAAGCGCCACATACGTCCCCTCGGGATTTTTTATTTCCCTTGGATTAATCGCCAGTGTAAAACCGCTCTTCAGTGTCGCGGCGGACACGCGAGTCTTGTCGCGCATTTGAAAATAGATAGACCCCCGGTCCCATTCGTCCTGGTCGGGACGGGAATATTGCCGGTCGGCTTTGTCACGGTAGAAGTTCCCTTGTACGATTTGCACAACATACAGCTTGCCAACAAGAAGAACCCCTAAGAGGGTTGCGCACACGCTGATAAAGCGTATCCGGAACAGGAATTGCGGGTGGAACTTCATCGAGAGGAGGCTACGCCTATGTTCGCTAAATCTCTTTAGCTGTCGCCACAGCACCGAGTTTTTCCGCCGAAATAAACGCAACTGCTTTCACATCTTCAAAACCTTTAGCGTACGCCACCTTGAGCGTCACCGACTGCTTAAACGAGAGATACTGCGACTCAAGGTCGGAAACCACGGCCTCGACACTCTTTATATTCTGCTCGGTTTTACTCCACCGTACGCCATTCATTGCCGCAGTGTTTACGAGGTATACATAAAATGTGGTTACCAAAAGAAGCACGGAAGTGAGTAGCCAAAACAACACTTTGCCGTGTTCTTGTATCTTTTTGAAATTCTTCTGTACTGATTTCATATCGTTTGGTTGTCATTCCCAGGAAAGTGGGAATCTAGATCTTCTGGGTCCCCGCTTTAGTCTACGACTACTTCTTTGCTACTCTGTCGCAAGGACATTCACTTTTTCGATGATTCTTAGTTTTGCGCTTCTCGCCCGCGGGTTGTGCGCAACCTCTTCTTCACCGGGGACAATTGGCTTTTTGGTAATCACCTTCCCCGCCCCGCCACTTCCAAGCTCCCGGAAAAAGTCCTTCACGGTACGGTCTTCGATACTGTGAAATGAGATAACCGCGATTCGTCCACCAGGCAACAGCTTCTCCCACGCCTTCGCAAGCCCATCCCGAAGCCCTTGAAATTCGTCGTTCACCGCGATGCGCAGAGCCTGGAACGTTTTCGTCGCGGGATGAATCTTACCTTTCCGCTTCACCACCGACTCGACAATTCCAGCAAGCTGGAAAGTCGTGGAGATGCGCGAGTGTTCGCGCGCCTCCACAATCTTCCTCGCTATCCGTCTCGCCTGCTTTTCGTCGCCGTAGCTTTCGAGCAGTGTCGCAAGTGTGTCCTCGCTCCATTCGTTGACGATAATTTCTGCGGTAACATCTCCTTCCTTCAAGGATTTCTGAAACGTCATCCGAAGCGGTTCGTCGCGCATAAAGCTGAAGCCTCTTCCCGATTCCTCAAGCTGAAAACTGGAAAGCCCGAGGTCGAAGAGAGCCCGATTCACTCCTTCGATACCGAAACTTGCCAACGCTTGGTCCAAGTATCGGTAATTCGTTTGGTAGAAAAGGAATTCACACCCACAGTTCTGAAGTCTAGACTTACTCCGCTCTATTGCATCTTCATCTGCATCAAGACACACAATCCTTCCGCGTCCCATCGCCTTACAGAGAACCTCGCTGTGTCCTCCGCCACCGACGGTCGCGTCGAGAATTACTTCGCCCGCTTTGGCTTGAAGTCCTTCGACTACTTCTTGTAAAAGAACAGGGATGTGGGTCATAGCACGCCGACCCCACCTAGCTTCTCTGCCAATGTATCCGCTTGCCCCTCCACCCCACGCTTAAACTCCTGCCATTTCTTCTCGTTCCAGAGTTCAACGCGAGATTGCACTCCAACCACAGCTACTTTTTCCTTCAAATCGGCGCGCTCCCGAAGAAAATCCGGAATCAGCACCCGTCCGATTGAATCCACCTCTGCCTCCGTTGCGCCACCGAGCATATAGCGGTTGAAATTTCGGGTGTCCGCCTGAAGCATCGATGATTCACCAAGTCGTTCTGAAATCTTTTCCCACTGCTTCAGTGTGAAAACGAACAAGCACCCATCGAGACCCGGAGTCACCACTACCTTCTTCCCCATTTCCGCTCGAAATTTTGCTGGCAACGACAAACGATTCTTGTCGTCTATTGTGTGGATGAATTCGCCTATTAACATACAATCAACGTGCTAGCTCTTCTTTCGTTTGATTAAGACTTTCTCACGCTGAAATGAACCGAGACTTATCAGTATCGGAAATTCGTATGTCTTTCCTTTATAGCAAACTTTGTAGATTCGTTTCTCGATTTTCATATTTCCCACTTCTTACCACTTAGCGCATATTGTATAACACTTTGTCCCACAGCATAGCACCCTATGTGTGGATAACCTGTGCATAGTAGGTGCATAACAAAAACAGCACTCTCGCAAGAGTACTGTTTTTCACTTAAGGCAAAGCGTCCTGAAATTACTCCTTTTTCGGCTTCTTCTTCCCTTCAGGTCGCATCAAGGGAAACAACTGCGTTTCCCGGAGCGGTTTGTCCGCCAAAAAGGCGAAGAAGCGTTCACCGAAGCCGAAACCGCAGGTCGGAGGCATCCCATGTTCAAGCATTTCAACGAATTCATAGTCCGGCATCATCGCGAGTGTGTCCCCTCCTTCAATCAGTTTTTGCTGTGCCTCAAAACGCTCACGCTGGTCAATCGGGTCATTGAGCTCTGAGTATCCCCTGCCTACTTCGCTCCCCGCAATAATCGGCTGGAACATCTGTACCGCGCCTTTTGCGTCGGTTGAAAGTTTGGCGAGTGGAGCCACCAGCACCGGATGGTTGATAAGAAACGCGGGTCCGCTGATTTTCGTCCGGCAATACTTCCACAGTGTATCGGTCAGACGCTCCTTGTTATCTCCTTCGTAGGTTACGTTGAGCTCATCAAGCTTCTTTTTCATTTCCGCCAGGGTTGCCGTGCCGATATCGACACCGGTTTGTTTCTTGATTTCTTTCGTATAGTCAAGAGCGGTCCACTCATCCGCCAAGTCAAAAGTGTGTCCGCGAGTCGTAAACTTCGTCGTGCCAAATACTTCTGTCGCCAGCGTGCGATAGAGCTCTTGTACCAGCTTCATCCCATCATTAAAATCGGCATACGCCCAGTAGAACTCCATATTGGTAAACTCCTGGAGGTGCTCGGGGCTTGTGCCCTCGTTGCGGTACGCGCGCCCAATCTCAAATGTCTTTGGAAACCCCGCGGACATAAGGCGTTTTTGCCAGAGCTCGCCAACCGAGATGCGCAAATACACATCCATATCGAAATCTTTGTGATGCGTCTTGAACGGATTCGCTTCGGCTCCGCCGGTGGTCACTTCAAGTGTAGGTGTTTCAACTTCAAGGAAACCTTTTTCCTTCATAAAAGCCCTCGTAACATCCCAAAATTTTGTTTTCTTTTCAAACAAGACTCTAAGTTCGGGATTGCCGAGAATATCGAGGTAACGCTGGCGGAGCCGTATCTCCTCATCCTGCAAACCGTGCCACTTTTCGGGAAGCGGGAGAAGTGATTTGGAACCCATCGTCCACCCTTTCGCGAGAATACTCTTTTCCCCGCGCTCGGTGGAAAAGAGCGTTCCAGTCACACTGATGAAGTCGCCGATATCAACCGCATCGGTAAAGAGAGCGAGCACCTCCGGTTCGAGTTCATCTTTCTTGAACACTGCCTGGAATTTGTCCGTGCCGTCGTAGAGCACCACGAAAAAAATCGCCCCTTGTCCGCGAATCGCCATAATGCGACCGGCAACGGAAAGCGATTTCTTACCGGATACGAGCGAGTCAAAAGAATCACGGACTTCCTTGAGAGAGTAGTCGCGTGGGATTTTGGAAGGATACGCGTTAATACCCTTCTCCTTTAGGAGTTTCAGCTTGGCGAGACGAGTGGCGCGAATTTCATCGATAGAAGCCATGAAATAATCACCAATAACCAAGAAACAATAACCAAAAAGAAGAAAGATGGTTTTTGTGTGGTGACTGGTGTTTGGTTATTACTCGATATCTACAACCTTGTAACTCACATTCCCTCCCGGCGTCTTGGCGACAAGCGTTTCCCCTTTCTTTTTACCGACAAGCGCTTGACCCAAGGGCGAGTTGATGGAGAGTTTGCCTTGCGAAAGGTCGGCCTCTTCGGAACCGACGATTTTGTACGTTACTTTATCTTTGGCACCGTCACGAATGAGCGAAACCGTTGAACCGATGCTCACCGCTTCGGTGTGCTGCATCTTCACAATCACTGCCGATTGAAGCATCGCTTCGAGCTTCATAATGCGGTCTTCGATATTGGCCTGCATTTCACGGGCTTCCTGATATTCGGCGTTTTCCGAAAGGTCGCCAAGTGACTTGGCGTACTCGAGGTTTTCGGCTACTTCTTTGCGCCGTTTGGTTTTGAGATAATCGAGCTCCTTCACCAACTGGTCGTATTTTTCCTGTGTGAGATATTCCGGTGCGTCGGGCATAGGACTAGCTGTTAGCTAATAGCTTAGCGCTTATAGCTTCCAGAATTAATTTCGTAAGATGCGCATAATCATAGCGTAAATAACACGAAAGTCAAAAGACAAACATTATGGCTTTTCTTTTCCTTTCTTCCCTACTAACTACTTACTACTAGCTACTTACTTCTCCTTGAGGTACTCCGGCGTATAGATTTGCATCCACTCAAACAGGCTCCGGGCCACGAATGACGCGCCGATCGTATTGTCCCGCGGCCCCTTCTCCATAATGATAGCGAACGCGTAGCGCGGTTTTTCGTACGGGAAGAACCCAACCACCCACGAGTTGACCAGTTTCTTCAGCGTCCCGAGTTCGGCGGTGCCGGTTTTCCCCGCGATACTGAGTCCCGGAATCGAAAGTGCGCTTGCGGTTCCGCCACGCACAACAGCTTCGTGCATTCCTTCTTTTACCACGGCAAACGATTCGGTCTTGACGGGAATGACGCTGTACGCCGGAGGAACATCCGCTTCCAGAACTATACGCGGTTCCAGAAGCTTCCCTTCATTCGCAACAGCGGCGATACCTCGGACAGCTTGCAAAGGCGTTATCTGAAACCCATATTGCCCGATGGCGGTATGGTAGGTGTTCCCGAGCCTCCAGCCGTCGCCGTCAAAATTAAGACGCTTCCATTCGGGATTCGGAATCACTCCCGCTTCTCCAAAGAAATTACCACCGGGAGGTTCAGCTCCGAAACCGAACATACGGACGTACTTTTCGATATTCGCGATGCCCAATCCTTTTTGTCCTTCAAACCCTCCCCCTATTTCATAGAAATACACGTCGGATGACACCGCGAGCGCTCTGCGCATAGCAACGGCTCCGTGTGCCTTCCAATCTTTAAAAACCGTCGGTTTCTCGGGGTCGAACGGATTGGGAACCGTAATGGAACCTGTGCTGACAATTTCTTTTTCGGGAGTAATTACTCCCTCCTCAAGCGCGCCGAGCGCGATGAACGGCTTCATAATCGAACCGGGCGTATACAGCCCGTTCGTCGCGCGATTGAGAAAGGGCTTCCTCGGGTCCGCAAACGCTTTCGTAATACCTGCGCCGTCACTGCCGTCCGTGAGCATTTGCGAACTGTATTCGGGAAAACTAACGAGTGAAAGGAGGTCTCCGGTCGCCACATCCATAATCACCGCCGCTCCCCCCTGAAATCCGCGTTCCTTGGTGAGTCCTTCCATCGTCTCGTACAATTTTTCCTGTAATCGGGCATCTATCGTGAGCGTCACGCTTGTGCCATCCTTGGGAGGTTTCAATACGCTTTCCGACTCGACGACGCCATGCGCGTCGGTCTCGACAATTTTAATGCCGTGCTGAGGAGCGACATATTCGTTGTAGTATTTCTCGATACCTCCCTGCCCTTCGAAATCGACCTTGTAATAAAAGCCGGCCCTGTCTTTGGAAGGGTATTTCAGGTAGCCGAGCACGTGCGAAAGTCCCGGCTTGTCTATGTACTTACGCTTGGAGAACGCAGGTTCTTTTTCGTCCAGCACGTTCCATGCGAGAAATGTCCCGTTTCGGTCATAGAACACTCCGCGCGAACCGAAAATAAGCGTGTGGCGGAGTCGGTTCTGCGCGCTTTGTTTCGCGTATTTTTCACCGTCCCGGATTTGCAACGCGAAACTTTTCGACAGAACGACGAAAAGGACAAGAAGAAATACTGCGCCGACGCCGACAATCATACGGCGGGATATCGGTCGCTCCAGCCGACCTTCGAATTGATGACGGTCGAATTGCGGAAGATTGCTCGAGTCGAGAAAAATCTCGTCCGGGTCAATCTCACGGACCTTTGGGCGCCGGTTTTGGAGTTTGTACAAAAGACGTGAGACAAAAGCGAACATAGCGCAATCATACTATGCCACGTAAGCTGTAAACAAGCAGGGCTCCGCTGTCTAAAATCGTATTCTTCTTTTCGCGAAGGCGAGCGCGAGATACAGAAAGATGGTCCCAAGCGAAAGTACGAATTGGAAGTTGCCGAAACGGCCCACCGGAAGTCCATACAGGAGGTCGATACACATCGCGACAAGGAGTAATTCAAAAAATCGGGGGAACACGAAGAAAAGAGCCGATGCCGTCAAAAGCACCAACCACCAGGGGAGGAACAGCGCGCTCACAAACAGCAGGATGTCGACAAGAAATCGCATATGGCTATTCACCCTCACGTACCACTCGCTCCAGTTCCAAAAAGCGGAGTGAGGAAATCGAAACCGGATTTCTAAAACGAATCTCCTGGAATGAGTCAGTATCACTACTCTCGATGGCCTCTATCCTCGCGAAGAGCAGTGGGTTCATACCGGCAAGCACAACAGCGTCACCAACCGACACGTCTGCCTCTTTCGGGAGTGTGACACTCCATCCCCCCCCACCTTCCCCCGATGCCTCGGCGGGAATGGCACTCCCCGCGTGGAGAATCGAGACACCTGTCTTTCTGCCCGCAGTTGAGAAAAATTCGACAAGCGATGTATGGCGGTACACCTTACTCACGGCTCCAAGCACAACGGAACCCGAAAGCGCGCGGTCGCCAACTTCTATTCCGTCGGCACTTCCGAGGTCAATCACCGCGCTGTCATACGGCGACCGCGGAGGTGTGGTGAGAACCGAAGCAATGAGGCGTAAAGCACGCGTACTGGTCCGGCCAAATTGCTCTTTAAGCAGGCGATTTTCTTCAAGGGTGAGTTCTCGGTCGAGGAGAAGCTTGTTCGCCCCGTCAAGTTCCTGAGACAGTCGCTCGTTCTCCGCGATAAGCGCTTGCTTTGACGAAACATAGCTAAAGACTCCGGTGATTTTGCTGGCTACGAATCGCTCGGTATTCCAAAACGGCAGTGCGATACGCGAGAGCGCCTCGCCGAGCATACTCGGATAAAATATATGGAAAAAGAGTATCAGGACGATACACGCGACCAGCAGGCCGAGGTCAAGAAAACGCCCCTTGACCCGAACATTACGAATGAGGCGGTAGTTCATCTTCGTTTTCGATAAGCACGCCTTTATACGCGTCAAAATCCTCGAGAATAATTCCAGCTCCGCGCGCGACGGCGGTCATCGGGTCGTCCGCCTGATGCACCGGTATCTTTATTTCCTCCGCGAGGAGTTCCGGCAACCCCTTGATAAGCGCCCCGCCTCCCACGAGATACAGTCCGCGCGACATCACGTCGGAAACGATTTCAGGCGGAGTGGTCTCCAGCACTTCCTTGACCGCCTCGATGAGATTGTCGATGGAGAGCGCGATAGCCTCGCGCACGTCCATATCCGTAACAATCACCTCCCTCGGAAGACCCGTAATGAGGTCACGTCCTTTTATCGCCGCTTCGAGCGCGAGCGCGGGAGGAAGAACCGAACCGATTGCCATTTTCAAATTTTCGGCGGTTTTCTCTCCGATGAGTATCTTAAACTCGCTCCGGATATACGCGATGATATCCTCGTTCAGTTTGTCTCCCGCAATTTTCAGGCTCTTCGAGCGCACAATCCCACCGAGTGAAATCACCGCGATATCGGAGGTGCCTCCACCGATATCGACAATCATATTACCGACCGGATCGTTAACAGGAAGTCTGATGCCGATAGCCGCCGCCATCGGCTCCTCGACGATAAACACCGTGCGAGCTCCGTTGTTTTTCGTCGCGTCGCGCACAGCGCGCGTTTCCACGTTCGTAATCCCTGACGGCACACCCACGACCACGCGCGGACCGAGCAGCTTTTTGGAATTCATTTCGGCGCGACGAATAAGGTACGCAAGCATCTCTTCGGCCACCTCAAAATCGGACACAACACCTCCTACCAGAGGCTTAACGGCGGTAATATGCGGCGGCGTCCGTCCAAGCATCTCTTTCGCCTGTGAGCCCACCGCGACCACCTGGCCGGTTTTTTGATTGACCGCCACAACCGAAGGCTCGTTGATGACAATTCCCTGCCCGCGCATATACACCAAGGTATTCGCGGTACCAAGGTCGATACCGATATCGTTCGAGAGATACCTGCTCATTCTGTCCCAGTGTTTTTTAAGGTGTTTTTTGAGCATCAGAGTGCATTAGATAGTACTGAGAATATCCGATATAGACAAGAGAAAAACGCCCTCTATGTAGCAAACGACTACACAGGAAGAGCTTCGTCTATAGCGATAAATAGCTACTGGCCGACAAACGTGCCAGCGTCTACCTTTGTCACCGTTCCGGTTTTACGGTCTTTGACTTCGAGTGTACCTTCCTGAAGAGTCCGTTCGCTGATAACGACGCGAGTCGGGATACCGATAAGGTCGGAATCGGCGAACTTTTCGCCGGGACGGACATCGCGGTCGTCATAGAGGACTTTCACTCCTTTCTTGGTCAGTGCTTCATATAACGCGTCGGCTTCCGCCTGTACATTTCCTCCTTCTGCGCCAAGTATTGAAACGAGATGTACGCCAAACGGTGCGACGCTCTTCGGCCAGACTATTCCTTTTTCATCCGAGCATACTTCGACAATCGTGCCAAGAAGCCGGGTCGTGCCGATACCGTAACAGCCGACAATCGGTGTCTGGTCCTTACCCTCCTTGTCTTTGTAGGTAAAGTTGAATGCTTTCGGATATTTCACGCCGAGGTCAAAGACGTTTCCGACTTCCGCCGCACGGGCCTTCGCGAGCGTCCCTTTTTTGCACTTCGGGCAAACACCTCCCGCGTCGGCTTTCGCGACTTCCGTGTTGGCGCAGTGCGTACAGGACGGACAATACACAATGTCGTCCTCACCCGCATCGGTGATAACCATAAACTCATAGGATAGTTTCTCAGAAAAACTCCCACCCGATGCCTCGGTTACCTTTGCGTCAAGGCCAAGTCGTTTGAAAATCTTGAGATATGCTTCCTTCGCAATCGCGTAAAAACGGTCGAAATCCGTCTGGGATTCGTGGAAGCTATACATATCCTTCATACCGAATTCGCGTCCTCGCATAATACCGCTCTTCGCGCGGAGTTCGTCACGGTACTTCTGCCCGATTTGGTAGATAGCGACCGGAAGGTCTTTATACGAATTTGCGTATTCTTGCGCAATCGGAGTGACGATTTCCTCTTCGCTCTGGCCGAGAGCGTATTCTTTTTCGGTACGGCTCTGCAGTTTAAACAAGACATCGACACTGTCCCACCCGCCCGTCTGCTTCCATTTCTCGCTCGGATGGAGCGTTGCCATCTTGATTTCTTGCCCGCCAATGGCGTCCATCTCCTCTCGGATAATGTTCTCGATGTTGGCAAGTGTCCGGAGCCCCAGCGGTAAATACGAGTACACCCCAGCCATTTCCTTATGGATAAAGCCTCCGCGAATAAGGAGCTGTGCGTTCTTCGCGATTTCGTCCGAAGGAGCTTCTTT
>SIBZ01000045.1 GCA_009694955.1 Candidatus Tayloriibacteriota bacterium
GAGGGTCCGCACGGCAACCGCAGCTTCCCGTATCTGCTCGGCTACGCCAGCAAGCGGAACGTGTGCCTGTACCAGCGCCTCCCGGCGGACAAGTGGAGCAAGCACTGGCGTGTCCTCGCCTCGCCGAAGAAGCCGCAGCGCTAAGGCGCTCGGACACTCGGCACTGCGTCAGCTCTTGGATCCTTGTGGCCCGGTCGAACTCTGTTCGACCGGGCCACTCTTTTTTTGTACAATGTTTTTGGATAAGGCGTTACAGTTCGCGGCCACGGTTGCGGACGGTCGAATCTTGGTTCGCGCGATGTTCCAGAATGGTGCCAATTTTGGAACTACTGTTTTGTCACTAGTCTTAGAATAAAAAAAAGAGTTTCATCACGCCCTATGTCATTATCGTCTCCCTGTTACGGAACATCCATTGACATGCAGGCAAAAACGTGTTTATCTTTGCGAAGATCTTTGCGGAAAATCCGCTAGAGATTATCCAGAGATGAGGAGGACAAATGCTACCAATGGGAATAGATGTTGGCACAACGCTCGTGAAATGCGCATGGATCACTGATGATGGGGAACCCCACTTCGCTACCGTAGAAACGGATGGCGAGCTGGCCGAGCTCATCGGTAAGCTCAAGGCCTTGGGAGCGACGACAGCATACCGAATCGGCATCGGTCATCGGCCGTTGCTCGATCAGCAGCTGACACTGATGCCAATACCGGGCGATCCGATCACCGCTGAAATGCATACGCAGGCGATCGGTACCCAGCAGCTCATGGTGATTTGCGGGAAGATTCCGCCGAAGTCGTTCGTCGTCGCGTCGATCGGCACGGGAACGTCCTATGTCGCCATCGACGGCGATCGCGTCGAAAGCCTTCCGTACGGGCGACCGATCGGTGGTGGCTACTTGATCGGTTTGGGTCGCGCTCTTGGTCTCGGCGAAACGTTCAAAGAGATAGATGCCTGTGCTCTCAGCGGACAGCCGCTCGATATTTTCGTCCGCGACCTCGTTCCTCCGGAGGCGATCGATCCGAAAGACCCGAACGTCATCATTGCGCACTTCGCTCGAGCGGATCGTGCGTCGTCCAAGGCCGATCTCGCAGCAAGCCTGTTCCATTGCGTTGCCGCGACCATCGCGCAGGACGCCGTCATGTTGGCGCCGCGGACGAAGGACGTCGCGTTCATCGGCACCACCGTCGCAAAATCCACCGTTCTTCAAACTTTTCTCAAGCACTACGCAGCGGTGTACGGATTCACACCGCACTTGCTCGGCGGTTGTGCGGGGTACGCAGGCGCGCTAGGTGCCCTTCGCTGAATGGATAAAATACCGGGTGTCTGCCCGGTATTTGTTTATAAACTCGCTAGGGGTTCTATGGCTCAAGAAAATATTTCTCTCGTCAGTTTTGATATGCAGGGGACGCTGACGGACCTGTCGTTTTCGACATGCTTCTGGGAGGAAACGCTCCCCACGATCGTTGCCAAAGCGACGGGCGTTTCCCTCACTGTGGCCGCGCAGGAGATCGCTGAAGCATCGATGGAGTTTGGCAAAAATGATCCGCGTTTTTACTCGATCGAATACTGGTTGAAAAAATACACTATTCCGTTATCAGCGAAGGAGGCTGTTGCGAAGACTACGCGACGGCCAGAGACACACCCGGAAATGTTCCGCATCGTCGAGTCTATCGCCAGGCGTGTGCCGACGATTATCGTATCAACGGCGTCGCACGCATTCATCGACTACGAGCTTGGTGTGCGGAAGCATCTTTTTGCACATATTTTTTCCAGCGTTGATGATTTCGGTGTCGGGGGAAAACCGCCGGAGTTGTTTCGGACCATAGCAACGCGTCTTGGTACGCCAATTTCTCATATGCTACATATCGGCGATGACGCAGAGATGGACCAGAAGAATGCGATGATCGCTGGCGCGCAGACGTTTTTTGTCGGGAAAAATGTAGCAGAACGAATCAGAGATTTAGAAGAGGTACTAGGATTGAAATAACAGTGAGAACAAAAATACCCGCCGTATGGCGGGTATTTTTGGTAGACCTTGTTGGAAATTGTTGGAATCAGTTGGTTGGAGAGCTTATGGCTTGGGCGGTGTTTGGAAGGGACCTAGAGAAGGCTTCAGTCAGTATCGGCTAAGAGACTGCCGTAGGGGAATGGAACCATCTTCTTGGAGTGGCGTGGATCGGTACCTGCCCTAAAGGCTGAGGTACCGATTCGCCACAACAGTATTCTTCTTAAAATCCTTATTGATGTCTTTGTAAAGCACGACAGGTTATCAGGTTATCAGGTTATCAGGTTATTCGGTTTATCCTTCGTTTCCAACAAGGCGTTGTTGCTCCAAATGTTCTAGAATGCTAAACTTTACCTCGTATGCCAGAACATCACGGAGCATCACGAGAAGAAGAAAGCGACATTGCACCACACGACATCCTCCCCAAACCCTTCCCCAACATTCACAAAGAACAAGTTGTGAATGAATCCGTGCGCACACTGCGCGGCGAAGGCGAAAAAGTCCCTGAAACAAAAGCATCACGTATCGATGCGCATTTTCGTCGTATCGATCGCGCGCTGGAGAAGAAACCGGGCCTTTTCATGCGTCTCGTAAAGAAGAATCTTCTCGAAGAGCACACACTCGACATCCTTGATGACACCGGTAAAGAAGATGAGGAAAAAATAAACAAGCTCGTCCAAGGTATTTTTGAATCAGAAAAGGAGATCCTTCGGCGTCGTGGTCAAGGCGCAGAAGCAGAAAAATACGGCGATACTCCAAAACCAGAAGACGTAGCAAAATACCGTGAACAGCTCCATGCAAAACGTGTAGCGCAAGCGCGTGACCTTGAAGAATGGACCGACTATCTCGGTGGCCCGGATGGCAAGGCATACCCCACCTGGTACAAGTACTACGTTCTTCGCTCGCTCGTCAGCATGGGCAAGCGCATACGCGGATCTGAAGCGACGGACACCGAGCCTGCAGTCGAACCCGGATACACCAAGCGTTCGAAAACCACCACCAACCCTTTCCCTGAGCTTGATGGCGGTGTACTTGGCGTAGCGTTTGATGAAATAAAAATGAGCGTTGCACGAAGACTCGAGGCGCAAGCACAAAAAGGGAAAGGAAAAACACAAGAAGAACCGCTCACTATCCTTCAAGAGCTCGTAGACAAAGGCGACTTCGCGAAGCTCTACGCTAACCTTCAAGATCAGAATGAACGCATCAGACGTGAGCGTGAAAAGCGAGAAGGAATAAAAGGTGAATGGCGCATCTTCCGTAAGGGCGATTCGCGCGCCTTGCTTGCTGCGCTCCAAGGCAAAGGAACCGATTGGTGCATCGATGGTCGTGAAGTTGTCGAAAAATACCTGAGGACTAACGGCGAATTCCATGTGTACTTTACGGAAGATAAAAGTGGCAATCCCGTAGATCCTCGCGTGGCGATTCGTCTTGAGCGAGGCGCAATTGCTGAAGTGAAAGGTGTTCTCGACAAAGACCAAAATATCGAAGGGCAATTCGTCGATATTGCGAGGGAAAAATACAAAGAATTCCCCGGTCATGAGCGCTTCGAGAAAACCGATCGGGACATGAGGCGCCTCACGGTGATTGAGGAGAAGATGAAGCGTGAGAAAGACCTCACCATTTCTGATCTCCGTTTCCTCTACGAAGTTGATTCCCCCATCGATGGTTTTGGAAATAAGAAGGATCCCCGCATCAAGGAATTGCGTGACAAGCGTAATCCTAAAGAAGATGCTCCGGTCGTCTTAAATTGCTCCTCAGACCAAATCGCCTGGAATGAAACGCAACTCACCAAAGACTCCAAAGCCTACCTCAGCCCCCTCTTCCCTGGCATCTTTGAGAAGTACCCTGATCTCGAGCATCTCTACACCAGCTTCCCTGAAGGAAGAATCGAACGCCGCACCCTTGAGATCGGTGGCAAGACGCCGCAAGAATACGAAGCCGAGCTCACAAAAGCAGGATTCAAGATCGCCGAGGATGAAAAGCAGATTCTTGCAAAAATCAAACCATCGAAGGAGCGTCACGAGACAGGTACTGTCCGTCTCACGGTCCGTGATCTCGGTTTCACAAGCGCAGCGCTATATGACGCGATTTGCGCGAGAGCAAAAGAGCTCGGCCTTGAGCTGTGTCCTCCCGAAGTCGGGCCGGAGCTTCGCCTTGTCATAAAGGAACAAGCAATGAATGACTGGGAGGTCATTGCAATGGAGCCCATTACGGGCTCGGGCGGGGGCCTGGTCATATTCACCGTTGGGATGGGCCGGCTCGGCGCATGCGGAGCGTCCCCCGATGTTCCGTGGCCTCCCGACGAGGCGCTTACGTTTTGCGTGCGCAAGCCTTAGTGCTTTGCACTGAGATACTTTGTTCTTCTGAGATCCTTAGTCTTTAGCTCTTAGGGTTTTAGGCTTTTTGTGGGGTATACTCACGTACGGTACTAGGCGAATATGCGGGAGATCAAGGTTCAAAATCTTCACTGGCTTTTTGGAGGAGCACTCGAGGATGAGGCTGATCAATCTTGACGCGTACAGGATGCACGCTATACTTATATTATCAATTGACTAGCTTTGCTGGTCAGGCCTTCCGAGAGAAAACGGGAGGTCAGCCCAATCGATAAAAAGAAGGGCCGAAAAAACCGTGAAGGTTTTTTCGGTTATTTTTTTGTGAAGCAACAAAGTTATATGCGTTCAATCGAGCGACGATTCGAAAAAATTCAGCGGCAACATACAGCGTGGAGTACCCATACCTGCTTTGCTGCTGCAGTATGCGGTCAGGGTTTCAGCAAGGACCGACTTCACCGTTGGTTTCATGAGTTGGTAGATCCGGGCGACTACGCCTCACCGGAAAAAGGTGAGGTCTTGGCGTACCTCGAACTTTTAAATACACCCTCTAAGCGTACCGAAATAGAGCCATAATTGCCCCCGTAGACGCGTGAACGTCCGTAGAGGTACAAAGAGATGTTGTCGATTGAGCAGTGCAGAAAGATCGAACCAGCGCTGGCCGGGCTTCCCGACGAAGAAGTCCTCGCCATCCTTACCGATTTCACCGCACTTGCGCAGCTCGCATTCGACGCAAGAATAGTGGAAAATGGTGGTTCTGGACTACCTGCAAAGCTGTGATAAGCGCTACGATGTATACGTATGACCGAGGAGGTACGAAAAACTTGCATCATCTACTCTCGCGTGTCCTCGAAAGAACAAGTCGAAGGCACGAGTTTGGAGATGCAAGAAAAATATTGTAGGGAATATGCGGAACGACAGGGTTGGAAGGTCCTCTCCTTGTTTGTAGACAAGGGTGAGTCAGCAAAAACGATCGATCGTACAGAATTTACTAAAGCTATATCTTTCTGTTCAAACAAGAAGAATTCAGTTAGTTATTTTCTTGTCTTTAAGGTTGATCGGTTTGCAAGAAATGCCGCTGACCATCTAGCTGTTAGGGCAGCGTTAAAGACCACTGGAACAGAGCTCCGATCTGTTTCGGAGCAAATAACAGAAGACCCGATGGGAAAGTTTTTTGAAACTTTAGCCGCTGCCAGTGCGGAATTGGATAACAGTAAGCGATCAGTTGCTTCGAGGGCTGGAATGGAACAGCGTGTGAAGGAAGGTATGTGGATGTGGTCTCCCCCGATCGGTTATTACAAACCAGCGTTAGGA
>SIBZ01000046.1 GCA_009694955.1 Candidatus Tayloriibacteriota bacterium
GACAGCCTCGGTGTTCACGCGATTTTTTTGCCCCCCGCCCTGCTGGGGCGCTGGGATCCCAGCGCCCCAGCAGGGCGGGGGGCCGAGTAGCCTTGTTCCGGGTCATCTTGCGCTAAAATCACGGTTGTTCCATGAATCCAATTTCCTATAGGCCGAAGTCGCTTCTCTATAGCGATGTTATTGTTACAGTAGTTTCGACGATTGCGATAGATGGCCTCGTCTTTCACAAACCTGTCGTCCTCTTTAGCTTTGAGCCCAAAGACGGCTTATCCGACACGATAGGGAAGTTTTCCACCAATCCGCATTTTAAGAAATTCCTTGACTCGGGGCTTATCGCGACAGGTCATAACAAACTCGAATTTATTGAGTACCTCAACACCTATCTGAAAGATCCAACGGCAGATAAGGAAAAACGTGACCAGCTGGCTTTACGCTATGCATACCGGCTGGACGGCAAGTCAGCCGAACGTGTTGCCGATTGTCTGCTCCGGGTTCTCTCAACATAGCTTTCAGTACGTGATTGCTACTTTTCCTTAGACACTCGTGTTATAAAGCCTATAATCTAACCAGGGAAACAATATGTCCACAGACCGACCAATCGTCATAGCTGAAATAGGCTGCAATCATAAAGGGGACTTCGAAATCGCCAAGCAGTTGATTCTCATGGCGAAGACTTTTTGTAACGCAGATATCGTCAAGTTTCAGAAACGCAACAATCGCGAACTTCTTACGCCCGAAGAGTATGACACTCCTCATCCAAATCCAGATAATAGTTACGGTGACACCTATGGTGCACATCGAGAATTTTTGGAGTTTTCACCCTCGCAACATACTGAGCTCAAGAAATATTGCGAAGAAATCGGTATTGGGTATTCGACCTCTGTCTGGGACCTGACGTCGGCAAAAGAAATGGTAGCGTTACAGCCTACGCAGATTAAAATTCCTTCGGCAACGAACCTTTGCTTTGATATACTTGAATATCTTGCAAAGAATTATGAGGGTGAGATTCATATTTCATTTGGGATGACGACAAAGGAAGAAGAGCGAAAAATTGTTGATTTGTTAGTGAAGGCAGGGCGAGGGAAAGACACCGTGCTCTATGCGTGTACCTCTGGGTACCCAGTTGATTTTGAGGATGTGTGTCTTATGGAAATCACGCGCCTCAAAGAAGCGTACGGCGATGAAGTGAAGGCAATCGGCTTTTCAGGACACCACAACGGTATCGCGGTTGATATTGCTGCTGCAGTACTGGGTGCGGAATATATTGAGCGACATTTCACACTCAACCGCACCTGGAAAGGAACAGACCATGCGGCATCACTTGAGCCGGACGGACTGCGCCGTCTTGTGCGAGATCTTGGGGCAACAAAAAAAGCGCTTACCTACAAGAAAAAAGATATTCTTGATGTTGAGGAAGTACAACGCAAAAAACTGAAGCGTGTCTGAATAATGGCACCGTCGAATCGATCGAAAGAAATTTTATTGTCGCTCGGTCTCGTCCGAGAAGACACCATCGTTCCGTTTTTCCCGCGCGTCCGAGACTCTGAGGAAGTTTCGGCTCTACGCGATACTCAGTCGGGGATTATTTTTTTAAATCGTACGGACCATATTACGCTTTCGCACTACGAGGACATAACGGGAGGTTCGTATTGGGGGAGCGCGACTCGGGATGAGGCACTTAAAAAATACGGAGCGGATGACGAGCGCCGGTTCAAACAATTTACGAGTGAGATTTCCGGGAAGGATCTCGTTGATATTGGGTGTGGGACCGGTGGGCTTTTAGACCTTTTCAAACCGGTCGCCAAGAGCGTTGCGGGTGTGGAGCCTCAGGCGTATGTGCGTGGTGAACTCACCCGACTCGGTTATCCAATGTATCGGTTGCCGTCTGACATGCCTGCAAAAAGTTTTGATATTGCGACCTTGTTTCATACCCTTGAACACGTTGCTGAACCGTTAGAGATGTTACAGGAAGTTCGTAAGGTTCTTCGGCCGGGCGGTGTGGTCATTATTGAAGTTCCACATGCACGCGATGTTCTATTTAAACTTGATGCATTCAAGAAATTCTCGTTGTGGAGTGAGCACTTGATTCTCCATACGAAAGAGAGCTTACGAACATTTCTAGAAAAAACGGGATTCGTTGATATTGAAATTGTCGGTTTCCAACGATATTCTCTCGCGAATCATATAGGGTGGCTCGTGGATGGTACGCCGGGCGGGCAGGAAAGACTCGCTCAATTTTCTGATTCAAGCATGGGGAAAGCGTATGTTGACTTCTTGACGGCGCAAGATAAAACCGACACACTACTAGTAACGGCACGTGTATGAAAATAGAAGAGATAACAAACAAACTTCGTGAATTCAAGGGACTTATTCTCGACGGAGACGGAGTGTGGTTTACCGGCGAGGAATACCGCGGGACGCTACCCGATGGAACATCCGTCATCATGAAATCACGTCATCATCACGATGGCCAAGGCCTCTCGTTTTTACGGGCACTCGGTCTCAAAATATTGTTTGCAACTTCAGAAGGGGAACCACTTACAAGTATCGTTGCAAAACTCAACTTACTTCCATCGGTAAAAAGTGGAGCATGGCCGATTGTTATGGCGCTCACTGACCTTCAGAAAAAGGGGACAAAGGTAGAAAGCATAGAGGGATGGCTTACCGAGAACGGTCTTACGTGGGATGAATGCGCGTATATTGGGGATGACCGTACTGATTTCGAATGTATGCAAAAAGCAGGGCTTACCGTGACGCCTGCAAACGGCCAGCGCCTTATCAAGAAGATCGCACACGTAACGCTTACGAAGCAGGGTGGTGCAGGAGCGGTCCGTGAGTTTGCGGAAATGGTACTTGATGCACGGGGTGTAGACGAGGCAACGCTTCCTGCCGCATAACCCTTCTATGGCCGACAAGAGACCCGAGGTACTTGGTGTCATTCTCGCTCGAGGGGGTTCTAAATCAATTCCAAAAAAGAGCATAACGCCGTGTGCCGGTAGCCCGCTCATGCACTACACCATCCAGGCAGCAAAGCGCGCGCCCTCAATCACGCGACTTATTATTTCAACAGATGACGAGGAAATGGCAGAGTTTGCCCGTTCCAACGGTGTTGAAGTGCCGTTCATGCGCCCCAAAGAACTCGCTGAAGACCTTACGCCTGACTTGCCGGTCTTTGAACACGTGCTTGCGGAATTGAAGGCGAGAGAGGGTTATGTTCCTGACGTCGTTGTGCATCTTCGACCCACAACGCCACTAAAGAAAACGAGCGATATAGAGGCAGGAATCGCGCTCCTGCTCTCTCGTCCTGATGCGCAGTCTGTTCGCTCTATTTGTGAGCCGCTCCACACTCCTTTTAAGATGTACCAGCATAACGAAGAGAGTGGCATGCTTGAACCGCTTCTGCCGAAGGTCTTTCCTGAGGTATTTGAGCAATACCCAGAAGCGTATAACATGCCTCGACAACTACTTCCGAAGGTCTGGCGCCATTCAGGCTATATCGATGTCATTCGACCGGATGTCATCTCGGAACTTCACTCTATGAGTGGTACGCGCATCGTACCGCTACGCTTCGAGAAATGGCGTGATATTGACATTGACTCTCCGATAGAAGTTGCAATGGCTGAGAAAGTGATCCAAAGACTCCGCGCGGAAGGAAGGGAGCCGTGGGACTAAACAATCGGGCTTTCTCTATCGCAAGTGTTGCGCGCGCATCATGAGTGAACGGAAAACAACTATATACTCGGTTCTTCTCATAGCTGGAGCGCTTCTTCTTGTGCTGTATCTTGTCGAGCAGAGCGGAATGTTCGGTTTTTCAGTCCTTCCTGATCGGCTCGCCTGGCTTTTGTTACTGCTACTTGGTGCTGCGGTCATGGGTACGGTATTTGAACCGTTGGTGAAAGAGCGATTTCCCAAACAGGATACGGACGCAATTAAAAAAGAGCCCGCGCGCCTTCTCACTGATTACGAGACTCTCGCCGGATACTATCCTGTTGCGTTTCTCGCTATTGTAGCCGGTTCGCTTCTTTCGACTACGTTTCTTTTCGGAGGACCAGAAGCGATCTTTCGCGTCGCAAGTGTTCCAGTGTTTTGGCTCGCTGCCGTTTTGAGCGGTATCTTAAACATCTTTATATTCTTTTTCGGAACAAAGGCGCTTCGATATGGAGACCTCTCCTTAGTTTCTGTAACGGCGGGCGTTGCTCCGCTCCTCACGCTTCCTATTTCGTTTGCAACGTATCAACTGTTCGGCGATTTTGCTCCGCTCCAAAGTCCAGACGTGACGACCGCCGGGCTTGTCGGTATTTCTTTTGTTGTCGGTGCCCTCGCTGTAAATGTGTTAGCGGAGCGTACCCAGGGGAGCCCGCCCTCTGCTCCGAAAGGAGACTGGTTTGCGCACCATCCGGTCATATCAGGAATACTAAGCGCCTCTATTGCAAGTGTTGCTCTCAATCTTGATAAGGTTGCAGTGGAAGCGGGGAATCCCTTTTTGTTCAGCATTGTGGTGACGCTTATCGTCGCGGGTGGCACCTGTTGTTTTACGCTGGTAAGAAGTGGGATACAACGGCTCGCATTTATGTGGAAGACCTATCGACCGTCCTATCTTATCGTTGGTACGGTTTACGGAGTGCTTGTACTCGTCATGGCTCTCACACTGTGGGGTGAAAATGTAAACTACCAAGGCACGATTAAACGTCTTTCTATGGTGTTTGCGACGTTTTATGGCGCGTGGGTCTTGGGGGAGGGAGGGACACTCAAGACGAAAATCGTACGGATTGTCGTTGCCGTCATGGCAGTACTTGGCATCGTGCTTATAACGGTATGGGGATAACTACGAGACTAATCGCTACAGACGAGCGCGCGCAAGTAAAAATGACATTAAGAAGAAATTGAAGATACGCGCTCCAAGTTCCATCATAAGTGCGCCCATAATGCCAAAGAGTGGAATGCTGAAAAAATAGTTTTTGCAGTGCTCAAAGAATTCTGGAACAGGTTCATATATCTGACTTCTGCAGCCATAGCGTGAAATCATGCCCGCAGACCAGTCGCCATGATAGCCACCTGCATCTATTATCAATGTTCCAGTTTTAACAGGCAGGTCGTATAAGAGTTCATTTCCACCATCACGCCAAAACTGACCAACAGCACCTAACTGCTTTTTTCTCTGGCTATCGCGACGACGTTCTATGGCATCAATTATTTTTTGGCCTAAACTCATTTTTACACTACCTCCGAAGCATTGAAATACTTACAATTTTGGTGATGCCGCGCTGATAACCAAGCGGGTTGATCGGGTCGCCATAGCGCCCCAATCCAAAGTGTTCGATGGCATGCAGGCATAAGAGTGAATCACAGTAACCCCTCCCCTCGGTGGTTGGCAGTGAAGCCGGGTTCATAAGGTCAGCCTGGCGGAACACCACACCGGGTATTTTTGTGCTGATGGGGCGTACGTCAAAGACTTCGCAATCCCGGAAGCTCGCCACATGCGCGACAAAACCATCTGTACAGCGACAACTAAAATCAGTCATCAACGACAATTAAAAGTCGACATCTGAAGGCCTTCCAATCTGCTTGAGGGCGATTGTCTCACCCCACCAGAACCCCGGGGGCCCGAGATGTTGACCGATAAGCAATTTTCAAGGTTGAA
>SIBZ01000047.1 GCA_009694955.1 Candidatus Tayloriibacteriota bacterium
AATACCGGCGCGATGGTCTTGGAGACGTTCAGAAAAGCGGAAGACCTGCCCGATTGGAGCGAGGACAAGAAGCGAAAGGCGCTGATTTCTGAAGGTTCTCTTTCTTCTTCCCCTCCTCGGTTGAGGAGGGGTGCCGAAGGCGGGGTGGTGGGTACTCGAAATCAAAAGGTTTTACTGATTCTTCCTCAAACGTTTATGAATGAGTCGGGGAAATCCCTCAAGAACCTACAACTGACAACGAAGAACCTACAACAGGGAAAAAAGAAGATAAAAGAAATTACCAATCTGGCGGTGATTCACGACGATTTGGATATTCCGTTCGGGAAATACAAGATTTCGTTTAATAAAAGCTCTGGAGGGCATCACGGTGTGGAGTCCATTATGAAAGCGGTGAAGACCGAGGCGTTCGTCCGCGTCCGTGTCGGCATCGCGTCTTCCGCTTCTGCGGTGACGAAGTCGCAGGAGGAAAAGGCGGTGGAGAAAATCATTTTAGGGAAGTTCACGCCGGACCAAATGGCGGAATTCAAGAAGCTCGCGAAAAATATCGCCGAAGGTTTGCATTGTTTGATTACCGAAAGTCGCGAGAAGGCGATGAGTCAGTATCATGCATAAGTTAAAAGTGTAAAGTTGAAAGTATGGGAAACGATGAAGTCAAAATCCGAAAGATTTCAAGTTTAGACGATGAGATTTTCTCCCTGCTAACTAGAAGCTTTCCAGAAGTCTCATGGAATAGGGACAATCTTGCACAGTTCATAAATTCTGATTCCGCAATTTTGCTTTTGGCAGGAAAAGGAAATGAAGGATGTGGACTGCTTCGAGCGCACATTTTGTACCGTTACGATAAGAAAAATCCGGAGATTTTTTTGCATGAGATCGATGTGAATGCAGATTATCAGCGCCAAGGAATCGGTTCGGCCTTAATTGAGCGACTGAAAGAGATTGCAAAAGAGATTAACGCAAGTGAGATTTGGGTTATTGCCAATCGCTCCAATCAGGGAGCAATGCATTTGTACGCAAAAGCTAATATGAGGGAGACTCATGACGATGACGTGGTTTTGCAGTTTGATTTTTAATTAAACACAAAAGCCGCCCCGGAGAGGGCGGCTTTTGTGTGTGAGAGCGAATAGACACCCCACCTCAATCCTCCCCTCTAAAGAGGGGAGGAGGAAGAAAAGATTATTTCTTCTCTCCGGCGAACGAGAGGGCCATCTTTTGTTCCTTCGGGTCAAAGAGGGTGATTTTGAAGGTGTAGGTTTTACCGAGCTCCAAGTTACGGCGAAGTTTGTCCTCACTGCCGAATTCGGAAATGTGCACCAGTCCTGCGACACCTTCCTCAATCGAGGCGAGCGCGCCGTGCTTGTTGAACTTAATCACGACACCTTTCACCACATCATCTTTCTTGTACTTCGTGGCGGCGTCAACCCAAGGATTCGGTTTCAGTGCCTTGATGGAGAGCGAAATCTTGCCTTCTTTGATTTCAATAATCTTCACGCGCACTTTGTCGGCAACCTTATAGAGTTTGCGCGGGTCCTCGACGAGCGCCCAGTCAATTTCGGAGATATGCACCAAACCTTCAAGACCGTCTTCAAGCTTCACGAAGACGCCGAAGTCCACCAGTCCCGTGACTTCGCCATCGTGCTCATCGCCCACGGTGTATTTGCCGATAATCTTCTCGCGCTCCTTCTCGGTCGTCGACTTTTCTGAGAAAATCAGCTTGCCTTCCTTCGGAATGGCGGAAATAATCGTCACCTGCAATTTCTCGCCGACGAGCTTTTTGAGTTCGTCAAAAATCTTGTCTTTATCGCCGTCCGGCACACGCGGATAGTGGTCGGCCTTCAGTTGTGAGGCAGGCAAAAATCCGGCAATGCTTTGCCACTCGAGGATAAGACCACCTTTGTTCGCTTCCTTCACGGCAAGTTCAAACACTTTCTTTTCGCGGATAGCCGCCTCGGCCTCGCTCCAGATGAGCGCTTGGCGCGCCTCTTTCAGCGACAGCTCAATGTAGCCGTCGGGATTTTCAAAATCAACAATCTTCGCGGCAATCGTGTCTCCGACATTGATTTTCTTGATGACATCGCGCGCGTTGATGTACTCGCGTCCGTAGATGATGCCCGTCCCGAACGGAGGGAGGTCGACATACACTTTGCCGTGCGAAGACGAAATCACGGTACCTTCGATTAAGTCTCCGACCGACGGAGGATTCTTCACCGAAACCATGAGTTTCGTCATGAGTTTCTCGTTTTGCTTGGCCGCCTCGGCAGCCGCTTCCGCCTCATCGGCGGTCATCACGATTTTTGTATCGTCCATACCTGTTATTAAATGTGTCGGGAAAGTTCTGGCCTAGGGTGGTAGCGAGTCCGGGCTCGGCTCAGGGTTATTTCCTAACGGGTTGTTAAATAAAGTCCCAAAGCGGGACGTGGCGAGAAGAATACCTTAAAGCAGGTGATTTGTCTATAAGAAAAGGCTGACCCGTGAAGAGTCAGCCGTGCGCAGATGTCCGCTACTTTCTTTGTTCTATCGGGCCGCCATCATCAACAATCCACACTATTTTGAAATACTCCTTCCGCACCCAGATAAATAAGACTTGCTCCCAAGGTTGTATATCTTCGCGTTTCCAAGGAGTGCAGTCGACTGCACTGAAGATAGCCCCACTAGGTAGCATGAGTATGCTCATCTCCCAACCGCGCTCGGTGAAGAACTTTCGTGCGCTCTCACATAGAAAGGAATACTTTTCAGCTGCCGTGCCCACGTGCACCTCTACCCAGAAGTGTTCACCACAGAGCGGATGTCGAATCTCTGGCAGGTCTTTGGGTTCATTAGGCGCTCTTCGTATTCTCCCTCCGAGAGTTGGCTCCTCACAAAGCCATTTGGATAGGATATTGTTGGTTGCATTCATATGTACCTTTTGTGTATGTGCATTCGTTCCCGTCTCTCTTCACACGAAGAAAGCGAAACGAAAAAGCCCCTTACTGGGGCTTTAGGCTGGGATGTATAGAGAGGAGAGAGTGTTTATACATCGCAAGAAAAACCCCAAAGGTAAGAGGTTTTTGCTGCGGCTGCTGTTACAAAATGTTTCGTCTTTTGATGCATACTCCTTATCGTAACCTTTTCCTATTTACTGTCAATTGCTATACTGCTTCTGTCAGGCTTTTTTCTTACTACTATCTACTAACTAGTCCATGATAATTACCTATTTAGGCGGAGAATTCGTAAAGGTTCAGTTCGGCGACATCACGCTTGCGTTTAATCCGCCGTCCAAGGATTCAAAACTGAAAGCCTCCCGTTTTGGTGCGGACGTGGCGCTTGTCAGTCTCAATCATCCCGACTTTAACGGCGTGGAATCCGTCACCCACGGAGAGCGAAAGCCGTTCGTCATTTCCGGTCCCGGCGAGTATGAAATCAAAGACGTGGCGGTGCAGGGATTTCCGACTGAGTCGGTTCTTGACGGAGAGAAACGTATCAACACGGTCTATATGGTTACCCTCGAAGGAATGAAGCTCTGCTTCCTCGGCGCGCTCGCTTCAGCCGAGCTACCCGCTGAGCTTAAAGAAGAACTGGACGAGGTTGATATTTTATTTGTTCCCATCGGAGGGGAAGGAGTACTCGCTCCTTCGGCAGCAAACAAACTTGCCGTGGCGCTCGAACCGCATCTCGTTATCCCCATACACTTTGAAGGCGTCGGCGACAAGAGCGCACTTAAACAATTTTTAAAGGAGGCAGGTGAGGAAAAGACGACTCCGCAGGACAAACTCACGCTCAAGAAGAAGGATTTGGAAGGGAAGGAAGGGGAGGTGGTCGTTCTTAGTCCACAGAACTAAGAACGAAATTTTCAATTACCAATTATCAATTTTCAAATCAGGCGTTGGATTATTGAGACATTGATTGAAAATTGAGAATTGAAACTTGGAAATTATTTTATGCTTTCTCTCATACACAAGCTACAACGCAAACCGGAGCGGGAGCGGAAGAAAATCGCTCTGGTTATTTCCGGCGTGCTGACTGGCGGTATCGTTGTGTTGTGGCTCATCAACCTCTCCTTCAGAGACCTTCCCGAAATTGCATCCGACAAGTCTTCCCGCCCACTCGAGTCACTGAGTGCGGGTATCGGTTCAATGTGGGATGAAACGCAAAAAGCGATTCAAGACGTGAAGGATGTCTTTTCCGCGTTACCGAAAATGAACGCGACATCTTCCGATGCGGAGGTCACGGAAGAAACTCGATAACCTTTTCTATTCTATAGTTTCAGTACGCCAAAAAGATTGCTGTACTGGTCGGTCCACAGTCGTCCCTCTCTGCCGTCGAGGGACGTTTGTGTCTCGGATAATTTTGGCTTGGTGAGTATCGCCTCGTCGCTCGCGAGCAGTACCCAGTCGGACGTTGTACTCCTGTCTGGAAATTTGTCGCCTTTCGCGGTTACTTCGACGGCAAACAGGCCGGTCGCCTTTGAGATAGAAGCGACGATTTGCGCAAGGTCGAGATAGCGATTCGAAATATGGAGAGCGATAATGCCGTCTTCCCGCACTCGTGCGCGGTAGAGTTCGACGGCCTCTTTGGTCAGGAGGTGTACCGGAATCGCGTCGTCGCTGAACGCGTCAACCGCCAGAAGGTCGTAACGTTCTTCTTTGTCCGCGCGCTCCTTCTCGAGCGTCAGACGGGCGTCACCTTCTTTCACCTCTGCCTGCGGGCAGATGGCAAGATATGAAAACTGCGTACGCGCGACCTCAATCACCGCCGGATTGATATCGTAAAACGTGAAGGCGTCTCCTTTCTTGCAGTAGGTCGCGAGCGTCCCCGTACCCAAACCGACCACGCCGATGCGCAGGTTCTTTTTCTTTTTCCTCTGCGAGTCGATGGCAAGGCCGACTCCGCTTTCTTCGGTATAGTAGGTCGTGGGGAGTTTACTCATCTTCGCGTCGATGAATTGCGTCCCGTGCCTGATACTGCCGTTTGACAGCACTTTGTACGCTCCATAGCCCGCGTCGGTCGTGGTGATAAGGAGCGTCCCGTAGAAGTTGCGGTGCGCATACAGTCCCGGCGAAGAAGCGTTTGAAAGCGCGACTCCGAAAAGGAGGAAGAACAGAAACAAACTTCCGAACAAAAACCGCCGCTCTCGTACGCTGTCCGCGAGACCTTTGAGCAATTCCCACGCGCCGAGGATGAGTGACAAACCGAACAAAATCGGAAATTCGGCGTAATTAGTAAATATAAGCGGAGCCACCACGCTCACAAGGAGCGCCCCAAATGCTCCGCCAAGCGCAATCATAAGATAGAACGCCGGAAGACCGCTCTCGTGTGGGCGAGTCTGGTAGAGGAAGTGGGCGCACAGAAATGACGAGAGAAACAAGACAATCGTAATAAGAACGATAACCGATGCCATATCGAGCGCGGTCAGCACCTGCTTTTCGAGAACAAGGATGACGAACGCGCTCCACATAAACACAATCGAAATAAGCGGAAGTGGCCACTTTTTCCATCCGAGCCACGCGATAATAAATGCGCACAGGTACGCGCCGAGCGGGAGAAGCCATAAAAATGGGACAGGAGCGATGCTTGTCGTAATGCGCTCGGTAGCGGAGAGGAGAAGCGCGGAAGGGAGCGCGG
>SIBZ01000008.1 GCA_009694955.1 Candidatus Tayloriibacteriota bacterium
AGAAATCTCCACCAGGCTGTTTGTGTTCCTTATTGGTCCTACACACCCAAAGCAGACCAAGCGAATAGTAGCTATACTTCTTCATCCCACACAGGAAGATTTAGCTTACGATGCGTGAGCCTGTACACCTCAGCGCGAAGAACTTGTTCCGCCACCCGGCTGGCTCAAGTCGCGTCCTACATAGGCATTTTTGCTTCGCCATAAGGCCACGCTTTCAAGCGCTGGCCTTTGACTTTATATCTAGTACTCGTACAAGTAGAATGCTAAAATGACTTACTATGGTCGCTTTTGAGGTAAAGCAAGAAAAGTTTGAGGGCCCTTTGGACCTCCTTTTAACGCTTATTGAGCGTCGACAGCTTCATATCGGCGATATCGCACTTTCGAAAGTGACCGATGACTTTTTGAACTACGCGAAAGGGTTTGTCGATTTCCCGCTTGCCGAGAGCGCACAGTTCGCGTATATCGCTTCCACGCTCCTCCTTATAAAATCAAAGGCGCTTTTGCCACAACTTTCGCTTTCACGGGAAGAGGAGGAGAGTATCGAGGACCTGCAGAACCGATTGAAGCTCTTACAGCGCTTTCGCGAGTTATCACGGCATATACGGACGCGCTTCGGAGAATCACCGATGTATCTTCCGCTCGAGCGGAAGGTCGTTCCAGTATTTGCCCCGCCGAAAGGTATCTCCACAGCATCACTTCTCGCAGGAATTAAGTCTATTCTCGCTTCCATACCGAAAGCTGAAGCACTTTCGAAAGTAACCGTGAGGAAGGTAATCAGCCTCGAGCATATGATTGAAAATTTGCGAGAGCGCATCACCTCGGCACTCCGGATGAGCTTTAAGGAGTTCGCCGGTACACACAAAGCGGAGCGGGTGAATGTAATTGTCGGTTTCCTCGCGATGCTTGAACTTGTGAAAGACGGGCTCATTTTTGTCACACAGGAGACTCCTCACGGAGATATTATGATGGAAACCGGCACTATCGAGGTGCCCCGATATTAATATTTCGATACATTGAAACGCAGAGATTTTGATATGTCAAAATGTCAAAATATATAAATCTCAAAATACAGATATGAAACTGGATAATCAAATTGAGGCAATACTCTTCTGGAAGGGCGAGCCGATGACACTCCCCGAGCTGTGCCGTGCGCTTAAGGCGCCATCACACGAGGTTAAGAAAGCGCTCGACATACTCAAGGAGTCGCTGAAGGGGAGAGGGATCGGGCTTATCCAGACCGAAGACGAGTACGCACTCGCCACCGCGCCCGAAGCGCACGAACTTCTGGAACGTCTTCGCAAGGAAGAGCTTTCCCGCGACCTCGGCAAAGCGGCGCTTGAAACGCTTTCTATTGTGCTTTATAAAGGGCAGGTGTCCCGTCGTGATATCGAGTATATCCGCGGGGTTAATTCGACCGCGATTCTGCGAAGCCTTCTTATCCGGGGCCTAGTGGAAAGAAAGCAGAACGAAAGTGATGAGCGAGTATTCCTCTATCATCCGACCGTTGAACTTATGTCTCTTCTCGGCATCGCAAGTGCAGACGAGCTTCCCGAGCTTATCAGTGTCCGAGCTGAACTTGAAGCACTTAAGGCGTCGCCTCTAGTTGAAACGCCTGTCGTCGAAGAGGATGAAGAGAAAACTCTTGACGAGCCGTTATCGGAAGCGGAACAGGAGTAAGTTTTGATATGTAGACACGTTGAAATTTTGATATATCAATATCTTAGTATTTCAAAATGTCGACATCCGATAATTACAGCATCCATGAACGAACTGCGAGAAAAACTCCACACATACGTGAAGCCGGAATACTTCTTCTGGACAGCAGTCGCGTGTTCGCTTTTTCTGGTGCTTGGCGCTCCAGATGTTCCCCCGGCACAGCTTTCAGCGGCCACCGCGGTTACCGGAGCAAGCGTACCGACGGAAAATCCGTATGATTCGATAACACTTGTCGCGAAGTCGGCACATATTCTTGACGTGAAGTCGGGTAAGACGTTGTTCGAAAAGAACGCACGCGAGATACTTCCGCTTGCCTCAATTACCAAAGTGATAACTGCCTCGACCGCACTCTCGCTTGTTCCCGAGACAACCTATGTCACCATAGATGACAGTGCTATACAGGCCGAAGGGGATAGCGGACTTCGGGTTGGCGAGCGCTGGCTCCTTCGGGACCTCCTTAAGTTTACGCTACTTGAATCGTCAAATGACGGAGCGGTAGCGGTTGCCGTTTCGATCGGAGGAGTACTCGGTACAGGCTCTGAGACCGCCGAAGAAAAACGGGCACTGTTCATCGGTAAAATGAACGAACTCGCAAAAAAGATGGGGCTACTTTCAACAAAGTTTGAAAGCGAAAGCGGTCTTGATATTGATACCGTACGTGCCGGAGCATACAGCACCGCCGAGGAGACATCGCATATGCTTGCCTACGCCCTCACACAATTTCCTTCCGTGTTTACGGAGACGCGTTTCGGAGAGCTCTCGCTCCCGAGCGAAGACGGCAAGAATCACTCAGCGGAAAATACCAACAAAAATACGAACGCTTTCCCCTTGCTTCTCGCGAGCAAGACAGGATACACTGACCTTGCGGGAGGTAATCTCGTTGTCGCGTTCAACGCGGGCTTTGGGCATCCGATGGTGATTTCAGTGCTCGGTTCTACCGAAAAAGACCGTTTTACCGACGTCGAAAATCTGGTATGGGCAACATTGGATGCTTTGAGCGAAGCGAATTAGCAGACAATTAGTACTCGTGTAGTGCAACACTCGCATATCTCCAGCAAAATTAAGACGATATGCGAGAATTTTCAATTATCAATTTACAATTTTCAAAATTTGATTTGAGAATTAAAACATTGATTCATTGATTGAGAACTGTAAATTGATACTTTTTCTATGCTTCTCGACCTCATCAAAGTCTTTCTCCCCGCGGTTCTTTCCTTTGCAATCGGCATCGGCATCACTCCGCTCGTCAGCCATTACCTCTACTCCCACAGGATGTGGAAGAAAAAGGCAGGGAAAGGGGACGAGACACCACTCTTCAATAAGCTCCACGAAGTGCGCGAGTCCGGTACTCCTCGTATGGGAGGAGTGATCATCTGGATATCCGCAATCCTTGCGACATTTGGCGTTTCCTTTCTCGCGGGGATGTTCAATACTCCGGTTATCTCGAAACTTGATTTTCTCAGCCGTGACCAAACGTGGATTCCGCTTCTTGCCCTCCTCATCGGGGCCGGCATCGGACTTATTGATGACCTGTTTGAAGTCCGTGGAAGCGGGGACTACAAAGCGGGAGGGCTTTCGCTTTTCAAGCGTCTGCTTGTCGTCGGGGCCGTTGGTCTGCTCGCGGGACTTTGGTTCCATTTCAAACTCGACATCGTCGCCATCGGTTTCCCATTCTTGGGGACGCTCACGCTCGGATGGCTTATCATCCCCCTCTTCGCCATCGTAACACTCGCGGTGTATTCGGGTGGCATTATTGATGGCATCGATGGGCTTGCGGGAGGTATCTTTGCCGTTATCTTCGGCGCGTACGGCGCGATTGCGTTTTTCCAAAGCCAGATAAACCTTGCTGCGTTTTGCGCGGCGGTACTCGGAGGCATTCTCGCGTTTTTGTGGTTTAACATCCCGCCTGCCCGTTTCTATATGTCCGAAACGGGCAGTATGGCGCTTACGCTGTGCCTTTCGATTGTGGCGTTTACCACGGACTCGCTGGGAGAAGGAGAGGGCGTATCGGTACTCCTCATAATCGCCTTCCCGCTCTTTATTACCAGCGCTTCAGTCATTATGCAAAAGATATGGAAAAAGTTTTTTGGAAAAAAACTCTTAATTATCTCCCCCCTCCATCATCATTTTGAAGCTCTTGGCTGGCCGTCGTACAAAGTCACGATGCGGTACTGGGTCATTTCGATCATCTTCGCGATTCTCGGTCTTATTCTTACGCTCGTCAGCTAGAGGCTTGCCCCACGAGAAGTGGGACAGGGGATTCTGTTATCATCGACTATGAAGCGAATTGAAATAGTAAAAAAGATTCAGTCATATCTGCAAACTTCTAATGGGGTGGACCAGTGGCTTTGGTGGATATTCGTGGGGCTTTTGGTCGGAGGTTTTTTTATTTTTCTTTCGGCATCAATCGGGCTTCTCGCACGCGATGGCGCCAACTTCGGAAATGTCGCGGTGATGCGCGTTGTTTGGACCGGTTTAGGCATCGCCGGCGCCTATGTGGCCTCGTATGTGCATTACAAATATCTCCGGCGCTATACGCTCTTTCTGCTTCTCGCGTCAATTCTGCTTACCGCGCTCGTGTTCGTCCCTGGCATCGGTTTTAAGCACGGAGGAGCGTACCGCTGGATATCGCTCTTTGGTCTTTCCTTCCAGCCTGCCGAGTTTTTGAAAATAGCGTTTGTCATTTACACCGCGGCATTTTTCGCCACGGTTAAGGAACGAGTGCAGACCTTCACCTATGGACTTTTACCTCTGTTCTCGCTTCTCGGTATTGCGGGTTTTCTCTTGCTCATGCAACCCGACACCGACACGTTCGTGGTCCTGTTTATCGCGATGTTCGCCATGTTTCTCACCGCGGGAGCGAAACTCCGGCATATCGGCATTATACTTCTTGCGGGAGTACTCGCGCTGAGCATTCTTATCGCCTCCAAGCCATATCTCGTAAGCCGGATTGTGACGTTTATAAACCCGGCCGGCGACCTGCAGGGAGCTGGTTATCAAGTCCGGCAGTCGCTTATCGCTATCGGTTCCGGCGGTTTTTCCGGAAAAGGATTTGGCCAAAGCGTGCAAAAATTTAAGTACCTTCCCGAACCAACCGGAGATTCGGTATTTGCCGTCGCGGCCGAGGAGTTCGGGTTTATCGGCGGTCTCATACTTATCGCCCTCTTTCTCACACTGATCCTGCGGGGACTGCGCATCGCATCGCGCTCGCCGGATATCTTTAGTGGACTCTTATCCATAGGCATTGTTATACTCATAGGCGCATCGGCGTTTATGAATATTGCCTCGATGCTCGCGATTATCCCGCTTTCGGGACTTCCGCTCGCATTCGTGAGTCACGGCGGGACATCGCTTGTCATTACACTACTCGAAGCCGGGATATTGCTTAATATTTCACGATACCAAAAATCATGAAGTATGAGGTATGAATACTGAACTAAGGAAAAATCATACCTTCGTAATTCATAATTCCTAATTCTATTTTCATTCTTATGAAAATCTTGTTTACAGGTGGCGGTTCGGGCGGACACTTTTATCCGATTATCGCAATCGCGGAAGCGGTACGTTCGTTTGCCAAAGAGGAGCGTCTTATCACTCCTCAGCTCTTTTTTATGGCCCCCGAACCCTATGACGAGGGTCTCTTGTTCGAGAATGAAATTACCTTTATTCGCGTTTCCACGGGAAAACTACGGAGGTACGCATCGGTGAAGAATATTGTCGACATATTCAAAACCGGCTGGGGGGTGCTGAAGGCGCTCGTCATTATGTTCCGGATTTATCCCGACGTGGTAGTAGGGAAGGGAGGGTTCGGTAGTTTCCCCGCGCTCTTCGCCGCGCGTTTTTGGAAGATACCGACCATCATTCACGAATCGGACACCGTGCCGGGACGTGTGAACAAGTGGGGCGGAAAATTCGCTTCACGCATCGCGGTGTCGTTCGCGCAGGCCGGGGCGTTTTTTCCACAAGGAAAAGTCGCTCACACCGGCAACCCGATGCGACGGCACATTCTCGTTCCCGAGAAAACTCCCGCGCGGAGCGATTTTTCACTGAGCGACGACACCAAAGTAGTCTTCGTGATTGGCGGTTCGCTCGGTTCGGAGACAATCAATGAGGCACTTTTGCAAGCGCTTCCCGTTCTTTTGAATGACTACGAGATTATCCACCAGACAGGACGCGAAAATCTTGCCGATATGTCCGCCCGAGCCAAAGTACTTCTTCAGAACCACCCATTCAAACAACGATACCATCCGTTCGGCTATCTTTCGACGGAGCAGGTTTCCTCGGCGGGACGGCTTTCCGACCTCGTCATTTCCAGGGCCGGTTCGACAATTTTCGAGATTGCCGTATGGGGTAAGCCGTCCATTCTTATTCCCATTGCCGACTCGAACGGCAACCATCAGCGCGAGAACGCGTACGTGTACGCGGAAACCGGAGCGACAGACGTCCTTGAGGAGAGCAACCTCACGGTCAACATCCTTAGAGACCAAATACAGAGAGTTCTCGGCAACGCGGAACGAGCCGCACAGATGTCGGATCGCGCGCTTCATTTCGCCAAGACCGACGCCGCCGAGGTAATTGGGCGCGAAATTTTGGAGATAGCACTGAAGCACGAAAAGTGATAGATTCAAGACTCATGAATCAAGAAATAGAAAGCAAAAAAATTATCACCCGGTTCCCGCCATCTCCGACCGGCAAGCTCCAGCTCGGCAACGCACGCACCGCGCTTTTTAATTATCTGTTCGCGAAAAAGAACGGCGGTTCGTTTTTATTTCGTCTTGAAGATACCGACAAGGAGCGCTCAAAAAAAGAGTACGAGACGGATGTGATAGAGAGTCTCGCCTGGCTCGGACTCAGACACGATAACAGAGAGATACAGAAGCAATCGGAGCGGGTGGAAATCTATAAGGCACAGCTCAAAAGATTGGTTGACCAGGGCTTGGCTTACATCTCGAAGGAAACCGAGCTTTCTCAGGAACCGGCTTCCGGTTTTCAGTCACCAAAAAAGAAAGATGGCGAGCGAAGGGAGGAAGTCATCCGCTTTAAGAATCCAAACAAGGTCATCACCTTTACCGACCTTATTCGTGGAGAAATTACGTTTGATACGACCGAGCTTGGCGACTTCGTGATTGCCAAATCAATGGATGAGCCCATCTATCACCTTGCCGTCGTCATAGACGATGCTGAAATGGATATCACCCACGTCATCCGCGGCGAAGACGGCATTTCGAATACCCCACGGCAAATTCTGATTCAAGAAGCGCTCGGTTTTCCTCGCCCACTGTACGCGCACCTTCCGCTTATTCTCGCACCTGACCGCACAAAGCTTTCCAAACGCCACGGTGCCATTCCGGTGAGCGAATACCGCGCCCAAGGATATATACCTGAAGCTGTCCTGAATTATCTCGCGCTTCTCGGTTGGAACCCGGGCACCGAACAAGAGCTCTTTTCTTTAGAAGAACTGTCTAGACTCTTTGACCTTGGGAAAGTGCAGAAAGGCGGAGCGGTATTCGACGAAGAAAAAATGCGCTCCGTTAACAAGGAATATTTGAAAAAAGCGGGCGCGGCGTCAGTCATACCACACATACCTTCGGAATTGACTGCCGGTAGGTCGGTATCGCAAGTACAAGCGCTTGCCGGGATGCTTTTGGAACGCATCAGTGTCTATGGCGACATCAAAACAGAACTCACGGCCGGGGAATATGAGTATCTCCTTAACGACCCGATATATGCGAAAGAAATGCTGAAATGGAAAAAGGCGAAAAGCGAACCGAAAGAACACCTCGAAAATGTATGCTCACTTGTTGAAAAAATTTCGCCGGATACATTTACCGTTTCAGACATTAAGGAAGCTGTATTTCCGTACGCTGAGGCGAAAGGAAAAGGAGACGTCCTCTGGCCGACACGGGTAGCTCTTTCCGGAAAGGAACAGTCCCCCGACCCGTTTACTCTCTCGGCATTGCTCGGAAAGGAGGCGACCGTGAAGCGCCTACGAACAGCAATCAACATGCTAGAATAGGGGTATGCCCCACTCGAGGTGCATCGTGATGGGAATAGTAGGGTGTCTGTTTGTAGCGCCTTTTTTTATCGCGTATGGCGACACCATTGCCGACCTCAAAAACAAAATCACCGAGCGTAATACCGCCATTGCCGACATTGAAAGAGAGATAGCCGACTACCAGAAGCAAATCGAGACGACCGGCAAGGAGGCGCAAAGCCTGCAAAGCACCATAAAGTACATTAACCTCGAGCAGAAGAAGCTTCAGAGCGAGATTAGGCTGACCGAAAACAAAATTACCGCCGTCAATTTCCGCCTTGAAGAATTGGCGAACGCGATAGACGGCAAGGAAGACCGCATCGGTGAGAGCCGGAGCGCACTTGCGCAGACGATACGGAACCTCGCTGACGCGGAACGTACGACACTTGTCGAGACAATGCTTTCCGGCGCCACGCTTTCGAGCGTTTGGAGAACAGTCGATGACCTTGAGCGTTTTGAGCGGGATGTCCGTGTCGACTTGGTGCGAACAAAAGAGCTGAAAGCCGACCTTGAGGATAAGGAGGCTGAAACGCAGGTGAATCGTACGAAACTTGTATCGCTCAAGGCCGACCTGGCTGACCGCAATACGCTTCTTTCGCAAAACAAGAAGACAAAAAACAGTCTTCTCCTCGCCACAAAGAACAAGGAAGCCGAATACAAGAAAATACTTACACAGCGCGTCGCCAAGCGCGATGCGTTTGAGCAGGAACTTTTACAATTCGAGTCCGAACTCCGTTTCGCCATCGACCCCTCACGCCTTCCGACAGCCGGTTCCGGCGTGCTCAAATGGCCACTCGACAGTATCAGAATTACGCAAAAATTCGGCGATACGGCATTCGCGAAAAGCGGGGCATATAATGGCAAAGGACATAACGGCGTAGACTTCGCCGCCTCCATCGGTACGAAGGTCAAATCCGCGCTTGGAGGAGTGGTGAAGGGAACAGGCGACACCGATGCTGTGTGCTCCGGCGCCTCATACGGTAAGTGGGTGCTTGTAGAGCACGCAAACGGACTTTCGACACTGTATGCCCACTTTTCGCTGATTAAAGTCTCGGAAGGACAAAGTGTCGGCACAGGAGAACTCCTTGGCTACAGTGGGGATACCGGCTACTCTACCGGCCCGCATCTCCACCTCACCGTGTACGCGACCCAGGGTGTCAAGATCATGCAACGGAAAAGCGCGGTCTGCGGTGGTACCTACATGATGCCGGTCGCGGACCTCAAGGCGTATCTCGACCCGCTTAAGTACCTATAATAGTATGAACAGTAACCTTTCCGAGCTTCCTCCAAATCTCCCGAGACCGAAAGACGACGGTGGTGCGAGACACCTCACGTCTTTACGATTTCCTGAAATCGAGCTGCGCTCGACAAACGGAAAACTGTTCTCGACTGGTGAGTTCAAGCACGGGCACCATATCCTCTTTTGCTACCCTATGACGGGAAAGCCGGGAATGGAACTCCCTGTCGGTTGGGATAGAGGATGGGGTGATTATCAGGGTTTTCTATCCAGTCTTTCCTCCCGACAAGCATCCGGGAGAGGTCCTGCGGTGGGTCGAGGGATATGTGGCTCAACATTAAATCCCGAATGTGCTACCATTAAATCGCCTACTTCATAACAACCGATTCATGACTCCAACATCAAGAGGGAACAGGGGATTTATCAAAATGATACTGCTGATTGCTATCGTCTTTTTGGCAGGAGGTGCATATATAATTTTTGCAAAAGACGAGAGAGCTCCTCAAAAACCATCCAGCACCTCGGCACAGGAAGAGCCAGTCACAGCAGCATCAGAAACAAGCAAGCTCGGTACGCCTTCAACACAAGTGGGTTGGGAGACGTTTCAAACTGATGCTATATTTATTCAATATCCGGCGGAATGGATGGTGCAGGATAATGGAAAGAAATCTTCGGGAGACTATCATATTACGTTTTGGTCTAACGCGCCCGGCACTCCTCCAAACTCAGGCCTTAACTTAGGAATGACTACCGGCGACAGCGCTACGTTGATAAAGACCACGCGTTCGTCATATGAGCGAGCGGGAGGGAAAGTCGAACAAAGCACCGTCCTCATGGGTGGCAAACCCGCAACCAGATTGAAGATAACTCTTAACGCGACCACTGAAACACACATAATCACACAAAACGGAGGCAGCACATATCATCTATCCGGTTCCTTCGCAGCAAATGATGCTTCCGCTCTCGCTCGTTTTGAATATTTCTACCAGAGCTTTAGGTTTATTAAATAGCAGACCACTATGAAAGGGAACAGAGGCTTTATTAAAACGATACTTCTCATTGTCATCGCGCTTATCGTGCTCGGGTTTTTCGGCTATAACCTCAAAGAAATTGTCGCGTCACCCACAGTGCACGATAATTTGGTGTATGTCTGGGACATCGTTGCTAAATTATGGAACACGCTTATCGCCACACCGGCACTCTGGATGTGGAATACACTTTCAGGATTTCTTCCGAAGTCCTAAAGAGGGGAAGACAGTCCAATGGGTGTGGATAACACCCATTGTTTCTCTAGAGTATACTTCGTATAATATATGTTAATCCACATTTACTAGGAGAAAATCAGACGCTCTTAAGAACCTGTATGTATAAGCCACTGCCCCAATATCTGAATGATTTTCTGGAATATTCGGAGGTTGAAAAAGGACTGTCCATAAACACAATCAAAAATTATTCCCGATTTGTGCAAAAATTTTTCGCATGGCTCAAGGAAAATAATTTGGAAAAACTCTCCCCCGATAAACTTAACGACGAGCACATTTCAAAATATCGCGTTTGGCTCTCACGGCGCCCCAATGCCATTCGTAAGGCCTCCGCGACCCTCCATCCCGTGACCCAGAGCCTGTACTTAATAGCCCTGCGGTCGTTTGTGGCGTTTTTTCATGAGAAGAATATCCCGACAGTCCCCACGGAAAAAATAAAGCTTCCAAAGAACCGGAAGGAGCACCTTATCAAGTTTTTCGACATTGATCAGCTTCGAAGGTTTTTTGATGCACCTGACATCAAAACAGCTGCGGGACGGCGAGACCGTGCCATTCTTGAAGTGCTTTTCAGTACGGGGTTGCGCGTTGCCGAGCTTGTCGCGCTTGATGTAAAGCAGCTTGCAAGCTCGCTAAACAAGGAAGACCTTGAACTTGGAGTCATAGGCAAGGGCGGACATCCACGAACGGTCTATTTCTCCGATCGTGCCCTACATTGGCTCAAGGAATACATCAAGGGTCGCGATGACAGCGACAATGCCCTCTTCATCAATTTTAAAGGTCCGAAAAAGGACTCCCGCCGTCTCTCGGTCCGTGGTGTAGAGCTTGTCGTCGAAAAGTACTCAAAGATGGCCGGAATCCCTTTTTTGGCGACCCCCCACACACTCAGACACTCATTCGCGACTGATTTAATGACCAAGGGGGTTGACCTGCGTGTTGTGCAGGAGTTTTTAGGTCATCGCAATATCGCAACCACCCAAATCTACACGCATGTCACCTCAAAGCATTTACGAGATATTCATAAAAAATTTCATGGAGGAGAAGGACTATAAAACAAACAGGCAAGGGTTATTCGGGTAAAACAATTTTCAACTATGGACGACCACGCGCTATGTCCACGCCTCCGATAAGTACGCCGAGAGCACCCATAAGGAGTTCCCCCCGCTTAAAAATGTGAAAAAGTAAATCTGTGCTAGAATTCCTATATGAATCCCGACAACATTCCCCAAACGGTTACCGAACCTCCTGTTGAAAGGCCGAGGGAACTATGGCAAATTACCCTTGATAAAATCGCGGAAATCAAAAACCGAGCCGTCTCAAAAGCCACTGCGGCATACAAAGACCTGCAACGTGAGGATTGGGAGCCCGAAGCTGTTGAATTTCTCGCAAAAAGTCCGTTGCTTTGTGATGTTTTATACAGGAAATATTGGTGGGACCATGCAAAAACTCAGATTGCCGTGGGACGAAAAATAAGCAGTATCCGGACAGCTGAAGAACCGGGTGATTGCCCGAGCGATGATCTGTATCCTTTGGTGAATATGGCTATCCTTAAACGAGGCAATAACACCGCATTTATTAATCAAATTCTCGACGAATACGAAGAAGCACATCCGGCTCCCCGTATATGAAAAGTTGTAACAGAAAACCCTCCCTAAATCCGCAAAGCGGATCGGGCAAACAAAATCCCACCTTAAGGTGGGATTTTGTTTTAGCCGGGAGGGTTTTTGTTAATTGGTCGCCGTTTTTGCGGTTGCTTTCGCAAGCCCGCTAGAATCCATTGAAGGATTCCCTCTCGCAAGCGTATCGGACTTCTGCCAACACTTTGCGGATGAGTACCACGGCGTCGTGCCTTCCTTCTTGTAGAGCCACTTGGCGTATGCCAGGTTGCCGTCAAGCGTATGGAGGTCGATGCCAAGCGTCTTTGCGGTGTCTTCGTGATAAAACTCGTTAATCTGCATCACGCCGGTATCTTCTGCGGTCAACTCGCCACGCAGGACCTTGCCGTTCGCCCCGAGGTGCCTGAAGTGCGACTCGCACTTCGCGATTTCCGCCATAATCGGCGTATCCTTGAAGTACTCACGCACATACTCCTCGAGCGTGAGTGGTTGGTCCACGAGCACATACTGCTTGGGTACCGAGACAGCACCGGCAGACTCCATAGCCGTCGTCGGCACGTTCCCGTAAAATGTTCCGAGTAGGAACAACACTCCGGTAGTAATTTCAATCATAATAGTTGTATAACTTGTTAGGTAGAGAGATTACATTCGTTTCCAAGATAATCTTGGACCGGCCGAATGGTTTAAAAACAACAACCAGACTCTCGTCTGATTGCCCCGATATACTATCACAGTTTGACTTCCCTGTCAATACTATCCAATGGTTTCAGCTTTGAGTCAATGCAAAAATACGGCCTTACAAGGCCGTATTTTTAGATTTCCACAGGCTATATTCTTAGCCATTCTATAGCCTTCCCACGTCCGGAGGTACCCTAAAACCCTTATAGTCAGCCAAAAGTCCCCTCCCAGTGAGCAGTCTGGCGAACGCTTCACCTTCGAGCTTCGCGTCATCAAGGGCATTATGGCTTTCCGCACGCGTCGGAAGCCCTACTTCGGCTAAAATGCTGTCGAGATTCAGCGCGGAGTGGTTATTGTGTCGCGGTATCTCCTTCCCCGCCTTCAAGCGGAGAAAATACGCAATCGTGTGCAGGTCTATGGTTCGCTGAGCGAGGGGCCAGTCGAGATGATAGCGGTGCGCCGTCTGCTGGAGGAAGTCCCGGTCAAATGAAGGGTTCTGGCCTACCAAGGTCCATTCCTTACAAGTTTTCATCCATTCCAAAAAGGCTTCTACCACTTCCCTGTCAGTTTTCTTTTGTAGGTCGTGAACTTGCTCTTCGTTAAATCCGGCTACCACCAGCGCTTTCTTCTCGACATGCGCACCGTCAAACGCCCGACATTCCATATAGAACTGGTTCGTCGGATTATCAAAATCAAGCGCTCCGACCGACAGGAGCGAGCAGAGTTTCGGGTCTACACCCGTTGATTCGACATCGACGATAATCATTGGGGAAAGTTAGTAGTAAGTAGTTAGTAGATAGTAGCAAAGAAAACCAAAAAGCAAAAACGCCACGACCTTCTGTCGTGGCGTTTTTTGTCCGGCATCTTACAGACTGTTGATGTCGGCGTCGAGCGCGTTTAAATCGATGTTTGGGTCGCCTACTTGCACTGCGTCGAGGTCACTCGTGATACGTGCAGTCGTGTCGGTAGGAGCGGGAGCGGTCGCGGTCGTATCGGTAGTTACCGCAGGCTCAGTCGCCTTGGGCGCTCCGAAATACATCACCACGAACACAACAACCGCGATAAGAACGATAGCGATAAGAATTTTTTTCATACTGGTTTACTGATTAGTTGTCGCGTCAGCCGACGAAGCGGGCGCGTCTCCTTCCTCATCTCCCGCAGTGTCGACATTCGGGATTTTCGCAAGTGTCGTAGCGGCAGCGCGTACGACTTCGTGCGCGTTCTTTACCGCTGTCTGTGTCGCCGTAAGGTCTGTGCGGAGCGATTTGCGCGCCGTCTCAACGGCGGTCTTGAGTGCCGTCTCTGTCGTCACGGTAATCACATACGCCTTCGCGGACTGAATAGCAACAGCTTCACGCGCCGTCGTGATGGCAGTTTGGGCGCTGGTGATTGCCGTCCGGACATCGGTTACCAAAAGTCCTTTCGCTTCAGCTTTGTCTGCGCGTGAAGAGATGTTCTGAAGCGCATCTTCAATTTTTCCAAGGAGATTCGTAAAGTTTTCCGTCTGCCGTGCGTTAATGGCCTCCAGCTGTGTGTCTACCTTCTCGACGGTAAGCTTTTTCTTCTCATCCTTTACGGTTGCGAGCTTTTCCTTGAGTGCCATGCGCTTTTTCTCGATTTCAGTCTTGACCGCTTCCTTGCGAGTTTCAACCGCTTTCTTGAACTCCTCACGTTTCGCTTCTGCCGCCTGTTTGGTTGCCTCACGCTTTGCCTCAAGCGCCTTCCGTGCCTCCTCGCGCACGCCCTTGGTTGCCTCACGGACTTCCTCCGAGGTCTTTGACTCATCGGCGCGAATCGCCTTGACTCCTTCGCGAGCTTCCTCTCGGATATTCTTTGCATCAGTGCGAGCTTCCTCTCGAACTGTCTTTACCTCCTTCCTTACCTCCTGACGAGCTTCCTTAGCTCCAGTTACCGCTTCCTGCCGGATAACTTTTACCTCGGAACGGGTTTCCTGCCGTGCTTTCAATGCTTCATCGGGGACAGCGTTCATCTCCTTTTTTTCTCCAGTGCGGATAGGTGCAGGCTGTGCGAAAACTCCGGCTGTTTGGGCTGACACAACGGTCGCCGTGAACAGGAGTGCTGTTGCAAGTCCAAACACAATCTTGTGTGAATATGATTTCATCATTCTAAAAATACTAGTAAGCAATCGCTTGGTGTCGATTTCCCCCCTAGTATAAAAAGCATCCCGTTTCTATGCAACCCGAAAGGCGTGTTGTAACTTGAAAAGAGCTGAAACAAGCTATGTTCTAGGTGATTTCTTTCGCCTCATAAGAAGCGTGAACACGACAAGACCGTTGGAAATCACCAGTGATGCCGGATACAGCCACGTGGCAAGAGAGAACGATTCCAATGCAAAGAGAGATATCGCGGATTTGAAGGAAGCGAGACCAAAGTGGGTCATGCTTTCTTCCTGCGGCTTCTGGTAGGCCTTTCGTATCGTAAGCGAAGCGCCTGCCGCATCGGTCAGGGTTATCAGCACTACGGAAAGCGTGGGGTCTTTGGTAAGCCACCAGAGGAGTAGCGCCGCCACAGCCGCAAGGAGAAACAGCCAGTCGGCGCTGACAAAGTGTCTATCCCCTTTCGCAAGGGCAACCAGAAAAAAGAACAGCGTTGCTACCGAGGAAAAGCCGAGTACCCACGCGCCGACTCCCGCACCTCCGGCAACTTGTGCGGCAAATGCGACTGAAACCAGTACGAACCAGATGAGCCACGAGAACGCGTGTGGCCTCACATTCCCCCAAAAAATTTGTCTGAAGTAAATGCAGCATCCCGCGAAGGAAATGAGAATCGCGAGAATGCTCAAAAGGGCTTTAACTTCCATTAGGCTTTGCGTCGAGAAAACGGATAAGCAATAACGCACATCACGAAATAAATGAGGGGTAGCCATTTCATCCCTTGAGTGCTACCGACATTGGAGCCATAGAGGAGTAGCACAAGAGCGATGCCGCCAGTCACGAGGACGTTCCAAATTCTTGGTTTAAAGAAAAACCACAATTCCTTTCGCCGTACCAAATAGACAATCGCCAAGATAAGTGATATCGCGATTCCGAATAAGATGCTTGGATACATCGGGGGAACTTCGGTAACATGCAATACAATGTAATCGGCAAACTTTATATACGAGATAGCATCGGTTGGGCATGAGCCTCCTCCTGCCCAGGCGCGATAGCAATAGTCGCGCGCCGTGTGTTCGACGACAAGCCAATCGCCGACGCGCCTGTATTCGGTGAAGCGGCAGTTGAGAAGACTGTCTTTCTTTCGCCTAAACTCCGATTCCCTAGCGTGGTCAAATGCCGTGAACAGTACGTTTCCCTCCTTCAGCTGTTGAAGTAAGGTAGGCTTGAGATCGGAAAAGTCTTGCTCGTTGAATTTACTTAAGACTTCACTCGGAACCTCTTCCGTATTGTGTCTCCCTATCGAAAAGTAACCATCTGAACTCTTTTCGAAGATAAAATGACAATCCTGATCCAGACAAATTCGTTCTTGTGTGGGAATATTTTTGCGTATCTCCCCATTTAGTATGCTGGTTGGTGTCTCGAGAGGTGCGAGTGGAGAACAGGCAAAAGCAAAACCCGCCGCCGAAAAGAATAGCGATACAACAGTGGCCCAACGCACCACGTTACCTCTTTTGTATTTATACTTGCTGCTCATTATCGGGATGCCGAGATTTGAACTCGGACCCTACGAACCCGAATCGTAGATACTACCGTTATACTACATCCCGTGATTGGACTACTTTAGCAAAAAATCGAAATAAACGAAAGGTGCGCTGACTTTACCATCTATTACAGGCTAATTCGTCCTTGTCCCGCCGTAGCTTTATGCGGAGGGGGGAGACGAGTTAGCCTATAAAGAACAAAATGTCTATTCGCCAATTCGCGCGAAATTGGCGAATAGATGGTACGGAACTCCGCGCGCCGCACAACGGTGCGCGGAGGCGAAGTGAGCGCATTTAATCGCTCACAAGATAGAGTTCCCAACGGCCGTTTTGGAAGTAACAATGGAACGGGCCGAAGAGCGAATTGGAGGAGATACTGTAGAGAAACACACCGACAGTATGCGAAAGGAGTATATCCTTTCGAGGTATGAAGCCAAGTTCACATTGTTCGGTTCTGATGTGAACGATGTGAACGGGAATGTAATAGGAGGACAGCTCACAGCCGACTGACCGGAAAGTGGCTGTCAGAAAAATATCGCGAGCTCGGGGTAAGAGCGACGTCCGTACGAAATCCTCACTGGTTATATTCATATATGAGTATGCCTTTCATTAGGATACCTCACACACTACCGAGGTCAACTGCGCTAGGGCTTTGGCTCCACAAAATGCGGACGGTAGTCGTCGCCGAAGGAGACCTCCTTTTTAGCTACGTCACTAATCTTGTTGTTTTTTAGGGTAACCAGTAGCGCAAGGCCATGACGGGTATCCTTTGAAAAGTTCTGGTCGAAGATGAAGTTACCTAAGCTGTAGGCGATGTAGCCGTTGTTGTATTCCTCAACCTCCTGTACGACATGGGGGTGGTGCCCGATAACCAGATTCGCTCCGGCATCTATGACGAGCTTCCCCACCCTCTCCTGCTCTGCGTTGTGCTTGGTTTGATATTCATCGCCCCAGTGAAAGGAAACCGCGACAAAGTCAGACACTTTTTTGGCTTCGGTAATATCAGTCTGAAGAATAGTATCGTCGTATCTTGAAATTGCGGGAGTGGAACTTGCAAGTCCTAGCTTCGGCGAGATAAGGTTGGTATAGGCCAGAAATGCTATACGCGTCTTCCCTACCATGAGTATTTTAGGCGTATGGGCTTCAGCATAGTTCTCTCCCCCACCAACAGCACTAATGCCGTTTTCCGATAGATTCGACAGAGTATCTTTGAATGCTTGTTTGCCATAGTCCCAAATGTGGTTGTTGGCGATAGAGACGACATTAAAACCCGCTGAGGTGAGACCTTGGAGTGTTTGCGGGTCTGCGCGGAACGAGTAGATACTTCCCGACCTTATTCCTCTGGTTGAGACAGGGTTTTCAAGATTTCCAAAGGTAATGTCGGCGGATTTTAGAAACTCGGTAGTCGAGGCGAAGAAAAACGTATAGTCCTTCTTTTGCTCCATACTCTGCCCGATATTCCTCGAGAGCATAATATCGCCGACAAAGACCATTTTAATTTCCTTCGATATTTCAGGAGTCACTATATCCAACACCGATTCACTTTTTGAAAACGAGAAGGCGAGGCTAACCACCACAAGTGCCACCACTATTCCCCAAACGAATTGAGCCCTATGCATGCAGAGAGCTTAGCGCTTTTTGGTGCGATAGCAACCTACTACGCCCATCTAAAAAACCTTGACGGCGAGCAGAAACGTTGTAGTATCTCACTAGATTGCTGCAGCGAAAGGCGTGCTGTTGGCATGAGCAGTTCTAACCAAACGCCTCACGAAAGAAGGTGCCAAATGGCATTCGGCAAAATGAAAAGGGTGTATGGGTTCCCAAACGAAAATACCCACTTGGAACAGCATTCTCTGCCGGAGATTGGAATCAGAATCCCGGTGGGAGCAGGTTCGTCCCTGCAATGCGTTCCGAAATCAGCCTTGCACGGAAACTTCGGAATCTGAGGGAAGCAGGTGCTACACACATCGAGTTCCACAACACTGAAGCTCCCGCCAAGGATGCGCTGGCGATTATGAAAGTGGTCCGCAATGAGGGAATGAAGGTAGGTATGGCAACTGCCAACGCTTTTCGTCTTCCCGAGTACATTGGCGGAAACTTTGGACACCCGAATCCCAAAGTTCGTGAACAGGCCATCGCGGCAGCCAAAGAATACATCGCCGTAGCAATCGAGGTTTTCGACGCCGACGTGTACGTCTACTGGAACGGTTCCAGCGGGTTTAACCTCCTGCTTGGCAAACCCTACAAGGAGACATACCTTTGGATTGCCGAATGCATCACGGAAGTTGTCCGTTGGATGCTGACTACTTACGGACACGAACGAGCTATTCCGTTCTGTATTGAAGCGAAGTTCAATGAACCGCCAAGTTACGGCATACCGGCTGACGCGGCTGAAGCGCTTGCCATCATCAATCTGTTGCCGGAGGATGTGCGGCCATTCGTTGGCACAAATACTGAGACGTGTCACTCGAAAATCGGAATGAAGCGGTTTGCTGTTGAGGTTGCCCTTTCGGCGGCGTTCGGCAAGAACTTCCACATCCATCTGAACGACGGCACCGGTGCGAAGTTCGATGAAGACCGTCCGTTTGGTCTTGATTGGCCCACCGCAGTCGAGACGGTTGCGACTCTCGTTGACATCGACTATCAGTATCTCGTTGGCATTGACGTCCAGCCATTCCCGGCCGACACAGACGAACAACAGGCGGCATCGGTTAAGACCAGTATCGACGAATTTAAGAAGGCTCAACAGGCGGCCGCACTCATTGACCGAGCGAAACTCGCCGAATTACAGTTCAGCAACAACGACACGGAGATTCTGCGTCTGTTCAACAACGCCCTTCGGATGGGCAACTAATCGAGCACCAGTAAATTTCCTAACAGGACCAAACGAATCCTGTCGGCGGCCGACCTTTACAAAAGGTCGGCCTGTTTTTTATACATCTGGCAGTTCGAGCGCCTACCCACCTTTGGAGGGAATTGGCGAATGCCTAGTGCGCTAGTGCATCAGCAAAAGCCCAATAACAGCAAGAAGGCTCCCGATTATCTTGCGCGGCAGGTCTTCGCGTTCCTTGAGGAAAATAGCGGCGGCGATGAAGACAATGACCACTTTGAAGGTCGCTATCGAACTCACGAGGCTTAAATTACCGACGACGTAGAGGAGGACTACCCAGGATACGGATTGCAGTGAACCGACCCCTCCGGTAATGAGCGCATCCTTGACCGTGTAGGTCGTCCGATTTTTCATGACAAAGGCGGCTATGCCGAGACAGAGCACCTGTGCCCACCACGTAAGTAGTGTCCCCGCAGAAAGTCCTGTTTCTACTTGTAATGCGCGTTCTGCGGTATACAGCACGCCCAAAAGTGCACCGGAGAGGAGCACCAACAAAAAATAACGGTCAAAACGAAACGCTCCTATGCGATGTTTCTTCGATACGAGTATCAACGCGACGAGAAGCAGTACCGCACCCATCATCTGGGTAAGCGTTAGGCGCTCATCAAGGAATACTGTCGCCAAGACAATCGCTACCGGAGTAGCAACCGTCGTAGCAAGCGTGATAATCCCAGCCTCGACATGTCGTTGCGCGAGATAGAAGGTCACCCAAAATAAAGCGCCCAAAACACCGCAAGCAATCATGAGGAGTACGAGCTTCATCGGGTCGCCTTCCAATTTGAACGGCGAGAGGAACGGTATGATAAGTCCGATAAGCGCGATGACCGTCATCACTCTGAAGGCAAAGTGGATCTGTCCCCCACCCTCTTCACGAAGCGCAAGATGCCGCCTTTGGAGCGGAACGATAGCGGAAGCGGCGAAGTAGGAAAGATACAGGAGAAAAGTAATCATTGGGCGAGAAGATTATCAAGAAGCCGGTAGCACTGCTTTTTCATGAGCGGGGCGAGAGTTTGTGTTTCCGCCAAAAGTTTTTGCTCATCCAAATTAAAATCCTCATGCGTCCATTTGCGGTCGAGTTCATTCAATTCTTTGACCATCGCGGGCGTGAATTCCATGTGGAACAGAGTGCCGAATGCATTTTTATACGAAAACGCCTGATTTTCGCAAAGCGGGGAGGATGCGAGAAGTGTTGCTCCTTCCGGCAAATCGAACGCATCACCGTGCCATTGCAACACTTTGAACGGCGATGAAAAACCTTTGAATAATGCTGAAGCACTTCCCTCTTTCGTCAATTCCATATCGTAGTACCCGATTTCTTTCGCGCGTTTTCCATCCTTAAAATTCTTGTACACCTTCGCGCCGAGCGCATGCGCGAGAAGCTGGCTTCCAAGACAAATACCCAGAATTGGGAGTCTACCAATGCTTTCCTTTATCACCCGCAATTCATCTTCCTTTGATAGATAGTCATCGTAGACGCCCATCGGCCCGCCGAGAATAATCAGTGCGTCATAGTCTTTAATATTGGGTATCGTATAAGGCTTCCACAGCTCCAAGACATCGAGGGCTATCCCCCTCTCTTTCGCATACTCCGCGATATATCCCGGCGATTCATGAAGAACGTGTTGGACGATAAGGATTTTCATGTGCAAGCACTAAAATGGAGAGGAAACCTGGAAATCAACACTATGGTCTTCCTTAACTTCTAGCAAAGCTCTGTATCCCCCGCTTGATTCAATATAACCTCCTTCCCAATACCTTTTCTCACCAGAAACAGTATACGTCAGCTTTACACCGCTTTCTCCAAATTCTTTTTCAAGGACGAAGCTGCGCTTTTGATTAGTCGGGACACCCTTAATCTCAATTAGGTTGTTGCGGACCTCAATAATTACGTCTTCCATTGTCTCTCCACTGACATTTTCAATAGTAATGAGTGTACGGTTGTATTGCCACGACAGGTAACTAGCAATGACTGTTAAAGCAACCAGAGTGATGATGAAAAACCTTTTCATAGTGGGCGCAGCAGGAATCGAACCTGCGACCTTGCGAATGTGAATCGCACGCTCTAACCAACTGAGCTATGCGCCCTTCTTTCTCCGTCCTCCTACTAACTACTTGAGTCCTTTGCAGTTACTTGCGGGAGTATACCCCGCTTTTCGGGCTTCTTCAACAGAATTGAACCAGATTTTATTCGCCTCGGAAATGCGTGCCGCGCTGCCGCACCACGGGAAATAGTATTTGGTCCCACCCTTGGATGCGACGTATTGGCCACCCGGCGCCAAAGCTATGGCGGGTAGACCTTGTACAGGAATGGCTTGCGGATCCTCACTACCCCTCGAAGACTCGGTACCTTCGTACCGAAGCTGTACACCTTTCGCATCCGAAGACGGACGCTCAAGGTCTTGCGAAGCTCCAAGTGTTCGCTTCTCACCCCTCTGAAGAGGGGTAGGGGAAGACAAAATGGCGGCACTCGTCTGCTCGATACGGATACCTGACTTCCCTTCCTGGAGTTTGGAGAGACGGCCGAGACCGAATGAGCAGAAACCAACGACCAAGATGAGTAAAATGGTGTAGATTTCGCGGGTATTGAGACGTTCCTGAAGTAGCTTGATTTTTTCTCGCAATTCGGGTATATTCATAGCCTAAATAATACAGTAAGTAGAAAGTAGTTAGTAGTTGGTAGGAAATCGAGGAATTGGAGCCCTACTAACTATTTGCTACTAACTACTAACTTTCACAGAAATGGCACATAAAAAAGCCGGAGGGACAGCAAAAAATCTTACAGGTTCAAACCCGCAATATCTCGGTGTTAAGTTATCCGCTGGTCAAAAGGCGAAGACGGGTAACATTATCATCCGTCAGCGCGGAACGCAGTTTTTGGCCGGAAAAAATGTCAGTGTCGGTAAGGACCATACGCTGTTCGCGGATAAGGACGGAATCGTTTCTTTCAAAGACAAGCGCAAGGTAAAATACGACGGCCGAATGGTTATGCGGAAGCAAGTAAACGTAAGCTAACTTTTCAAACAGAAACTCCCCTCAGGCTAAAGCCTGAGGGGAGTTTTGTATTGTCTATGAAATGACTCAGTTACTTTATCCTGACTTTACAATAAGCGTGAAGCTCCCAGTCTTACCCTGCACTTTCACGGGAATTTTGTGTTCACCTACTTCCTTTATCGGTTTATCCAATTGCAAGAATTCAGGAAGCATATCAATACCCTTCTGCTTCTTCAGTGCCTCCACGACCGCCTCCGTATGAATACTCGCGAACAGATTCCCCTTCTCGTTTGCTTTTCCGGAAAGCTCAATCACGACTCCTTGTGCCGACGAAAAATTCTTAAAAAGCAAATCTTCCTGCACCTTCCGCTCCGCTTCTTCCTCTGACCTCTGTCGTTCCGCGTGCGCGATGGTTGCCGGAGTTCCCGCAATCGCCAGCTTTTTGGGAATAAGCGAATTCAGCGCGTATCCGTCGGACACGTTCTTTACTTCATTTCTCCGCCCGACACCCGGGATATCCTTCAGAAGCACTACCTTCATATGTTTTGACGTTAATTACGTTAGGTGAGAGTAACTTAATTCTGTGGGAATGGCAACGCCTTACATTTCTACTTCTCACTTTGTGAGAAGTTCGATGGCTTTATCCATCTGCGGGTCGCGCTTCTTTTCGATATCCTCGGCAGTGAGTTTGACCTCGACGTCGGGAGTAAGTCCACCATCCGAGATGGAAACACCGTTCGGCGTAAACCACCGCGCCACGGTAATTTTGAGCGATGTTTCGGGAGTCAACTTCACGAGTTCTTGCACCGAGCCTTTACCGAATGTCCGTGTTCCGACGAGCTTCGCCACACCGTGCTCGCGGAGTGCTCCCGCGAGAATTTCAGAAGCGGAAGCGGATCCGTTGTTGACCAAGATAACCATCTTCAAGTCTTTGGTAAACACGTCGTTCCCCAAACTCCTGTGTATTTTTTTCTCGGTCTTCCCTCTCGAATCCTCGGTGACGACTATCTCTCCGGCCGGCAAAAACCAGCTTGCCATCTTTACGGCTGCATCGAGAAAACCTCCCGGATTACCCCGCAGGTCAAGCACAAGCTTGTTCGAACCGCTTTCGGCGAATTCGCGGAGTGCGTTCTGGAACAACCGTGGTGAACCCTGCGAAAAGCTGTACAGCCGGATGACGAACACGCCGTTTTTACGGAGTCCGCTCCCCTTTTCTTCGCCTCCTGCAGAAGCGACTTTGCCGGATTTCATTTCCGTATCAATTGTCGGTATATCGATAACATCACGCACTATCTTTATCTCAAACGGTTCCGATTTGCCTTCACGGAAAATAGTGAGCGCGACTTCAGTCCCGCGCTTTCCGCGAATAAGTTTGACCGCCTGGTCTACGCGCATATTCATGCTGACTTCCCCGTTTATTTTCAGGATTTTGTCACCCGGCCGGATACCGGCACGTTCGGCAGGAGTGCCTTTCACCGGTGCAATAACCGTTAGTACATCGTCCTTTATGCCGATTTCCATACCTACCCCTTCGAAATTTCCGTTTATCTCACTTTCAAACAGTTTCGCCTCTTCAGGTGGAAAGAAGACGGTATACGGGTCCTTAAGCGAGGAAGTAAGACCGCCGATGGCTCCCCAAAGCTTGTGTTGGTCGTCCGCGACCGCGGTCGTAGTGGCGGGCACGTATTTTTCGTTCAAAATTTTCCACGCTTCCCAAAATGGAGCGAAATCGGTCTCTGTTTTCAGGTCTTCCTGCATTTCTTTGCCGGAAACGGTCATCACCTGTGTTATCGCCGGAACCTGCTTTTCACCCCATACGGCCCCCGCGTAGAAAGAACCGACAAGCAATAGCCCGATGATGATAACCGACTGCAGTTTTTTCTCACCTGAAGATTGAAGTTGCATACGAGAGGTATTATCGCACCCCGCAGGAAGTTTGCCAAACGCTCCTTCACTCTGTTGTCTTGTTTTTTGTGCATCCGTACGTTGTGCTTTATACTTACCCTGTGCTTACCAAACACGAACATCGCTCGCTTGTCTGGGTTGACCTTGAGTCGCCCACTCAGGAAGAGATTCGCTCCATTGCGGACGAGTACAACCTCAACCCGCTTGTCGTGCACGAACTTTCGGCTCCGACACTGAAGCCGAAGGTCGACCTGTACCAAAACTTCATTTATTTGATTCTCCATTTCCCGCGCCTGCGCCGAAACAAAGAAGAGCAGGACCAGGAAATCGACTTCATTATTGGCAAGAAATTCCTGATTACCGTACGCTACGGCACGAGCGAGACGCTTCACTATGTTTCCAAGATGTTTGAGGCGAGCGCGACACTGAACAAGGGAAACTTCGGTCCACACGCGGGTTTTATCTTTTTCTTCTTGGTGAGCAAACTCTACGAATCGCTGACGCACGAGCTCGCCTCCGTCCGCGAATCGCTCCGTTCGATTGAGGACCGCATCTTTAACGGCGAAGAGCGCGATATGGTGGTCTGTCTTTCGAAAGTTTCGCGCGACCTTCTGTATTTCAAGCGTTCGCTCTCGCTTCACCGCGACGTGCTCGAATCGTTCGAAATTGCCGGCAAGAAGCTCTTGGGCGAAGGATTTGCCTTCCACCTGCGGACGCTCATCGGCGACTACTACCGCGTCGAACACGCGGTCGAGAGCAACGTCGCTTTTCTCGCGGAGCTTCGCGAAACCAATAACGCGCTCCTCACCACCAAGCAAAATGAGATTATGAAGACGCTGACCATTCTCGCTTTTATCGCGCTCCCAGCCACGACAGTGCTTTCACTCTTCCAAATTGACACCGTATCGCGCCCAATCGTTGGCCTTCCGCTCGACTTCTGGATACTTACCGTGATGGTCGGCTGTATCGCTTTCGGACTGTACACGTGGTTTAGGTACAAGAAATGGCTATAATCCAGTTAGTAGATAGTAGTAAGTAGCTCGTAGAGGGGCCACCAATCCTTCTTTCCTACTAACTCCTAACTACTTACTACGTACTATGTCTCTTCAACTCTACAACACTCTCACCGGCAAGAAGGAAGAATTCAGGCCGATTAAAGACGGCGAGGTCGGCCTCTATACCTGTGGCCCGACGGTTTACAACTACGCCCATATCGGCAACCTCCGTTCCTATGTCTTCGCGGATGTCTTGAAACGCACACTTCGGTACAACGGCTATAAAGTGAAGCACGTACTGAACATCACCGACGTCGGACACCTAACCTCCGACGACGATAACGGCGACGACAAGATGATAAAGGCGCTGAAGCGCGAGGGAAAACCCTTTACGTTTGTCGCGATGCAAGAAATCGCCCGAAAGTACGAAACTGCGTTTACGGAGGACCTGCAGGCCCTCAACATCGAACTCCCTGATGTAATGCCCCGTGCCAGCGACAATATCGCGGAGGATATTGAAATCGTCCAGAAATTGTTGGAAAAAGGTATCGCCTACAAAATAAGCGATGGCATCTATTTCGACACAGCAAAGTTTCCTTCCTATGGAACACGCGGAGGATTCAAGCTCGGCGACTTAAAGGACGGCGCGCGTGTCGCGGTGAACGCAGAAAAGAAAAATCCTCGTGACTTTTCATTGTGGAAATTTTCCACGACCGACCTCGGCTGGGATTTCCCGCCGTATGGCAAGGGTTTCCCCGGCTGGCATATTGAATGTTCGGCAATGTCGCGTAAATATCTCGGCCAGCCGTTCGATATTCACACCGGCGGTATCGACCATATCCCCACCCATCACCAAAACGAAATCGCCCAATCCGAAGCGGCGTATGACATGCCACTTGCGAATGTATGGATGCACAACGAGTTTGTGAATATGGGTGAAGCCAAAATGGCCAAATCCGGCGATAACTTTATTACACTACAAACACTTAGAGACAAAGGTATTCATCCGCTCGCGTACCGTTACTATCTCCTTGGTGCAAGCTATCGTACACCAATAGACCTTAACCACGAGGCGCTAAAAGCGGCACAAAACACATACTTTGATCTACTGCGCACGATTGCCTCACTTGAAGCTGGGGGAACGCCTTCTTCGTCATATATTGGACGTTTCAGCATTGCTCTAGGTGATGACCTCAATACTGCCGAAGCAGTATCGTTGGTGTATGCAATTCTGGGAGACGTTGAACATCTTTCATCTGCAGACAAACGAGCAACTATTTTTGATTTCGACAAAGTACTTGGTCTTGATATCGAAAACCAATCAAAAAAACTTGTCGAGGAAATGAACGCAATCCCCGACGACATTAAGAAACTTGCTTCGGCACGCGAAGACGCGCGCAAAGCGAAGGACTTCAAAAAATCTGATGAGCTTCGCGACCAAATCGCAAAGGAAGGTTTCGAGATAATGGACACCGACTCTGGCTCTATTGTCCGTAAAAAGCTTTAACTCCTGTTTTTCTCTTCCCTTCTACTGCCTCCAGTTTAGCAATAGTGTACGGCCGTACACTATTGCTAAACTAATTTGCCTGTTATAATTGTTCTATGGGAGTTTCGGAAGAAGCCAAGAGGAATATCCGAGATCGGGTTGCTTCCTATAAGGAACGGCGTATGGGGATTACCAAGAAGAAAGTCTTGGTACTTCTAGGGGGAGGTCTTTCGCTTGCTCTTTCCGGCTCCCCTAGAACTTCCTGGAAGATTGTGGGCGAAATGGCAAAGGACTGGAAAGAGCTGACGAAACAGACGGCTGAACGCGCAATTAATTCTCTGTACGCATCCAAGTTGGTCGGGACCGAAGTGAGTGCCGATGGCACTTTTACACTGGTCTTAGCCGAAAAAGGTGAGAAGAGGATTCTGAAATACAATCTTTCGCGAATGAAGATTGAAAAGCCGGTAGTTTGGGACAAACTCTGGCGCATGATTTCCTTTGATATACCGGAAGATAAACGCGAAGCGCGAAATGCGATTCGGGGACATTTGCTCCATCTCGGGTTTTATGAGCAACATCAATCATTCCTCATTTATCCGTTTGAATGTCGAAATGAAATGGAGTACCTGATAGAACTTTATGATGTAAGAAAGTATGTGCGTTTTATTCTTGCTACTTATATTGACAATGAGTTAGAAATTAAAAAATTCTTCAGTCTTGAACGATATGACTGAAGCAATTCAGCAATAGCATACGGCCGTATGCTATTGCTGAATGCTGGTTATGTCCTTCGTTTTTACTGCAAGAGTTTTTCGGCAATCTTCAAATCCTCCGGCGTGGTGATTTTAAGCCAGCGCGAGGCCTCAACTACCGAAACGGGGTGATCTTTGGATAGTTCCACGACCGTCTGGGGCAAACCGTATTCCGAAGAGCCGGCTGCTTTTTTGAGTGGCGGATACTTGAAAAAGTCGAGTGAGAGTACAAATACGTTGGTGCTGATGAGCGAACCCGCAGGATGTTCGTTACCTTCCACGACTTCCCGCAAGTCTCCGTTTTCGTTGAGCGTAACGTTTCCTCCCGGTCCGACCCGGTCGCTCTTCATTACCAGCATTGCCTGCTCATACTGTAGGCACTTCTCAATATCCTCTCTCGCGTAGATGTCATCGGCCATCAATACGACAAACTTCCCTTTCAACAGCGGTTTCGCCTCCCAAAGCGCTTTTGCTGTACCTTCAAGGTTGTTCTGGACGACGTACTGAATTTTCTTCCCGCGAAAGTTGTCGCCGAGATATGCTTTAATTTGCTCGCCAAAGTAGCCGATGACCATAATCACCTCGTCTACTTCATCGGGAAGCGCGTCAAAGGTATAGTCCAAAAGCGCTCTCTTCCCTATTTTGAGAAGCGGCTTGGCGACCGTGTTCGTGAGCGGTCGCATTCGTGTTCCAAGTCCGGCGGCCAATATGACGGCCTGCATTTTATTACGGGATTGCATCACACTACTATAACCGAAAACCTGCCAGACTGTCACATACACGCTTGACAGACGAGGGCTGAAAATCAATGATAGTGGACAGTATGGAACCTATCATTAACTTCATCGGCCGGTTTATCCGGATATTTCACCCGAAGGTCGCACTCTTCCTCACCTGGATACTAGCTTTTATGCCCGCCATGTTCGCAATCTGGGCATGCTGGTACTTTGGTTTTGGTGCCGGTACAATCTCGTTTTGGGCAGTGGTCAGTATCGGCTGTATCCTCGAGTTCTTCTGGGGGCTTAAAACGAGCGTTTGGTGGGAGAACGACTATCGAGTCGGGAAACCGACGAGCATACGGACATTTCCCCTCCGCTGATAAGGCGAGCTGTGTGAGACACTCATTTCGAAGGGCCGAGCCATCGGCCTTTTTTTGTTTTCCCCTTGCTACCCACATCTTGTAAACCACTTTCGTTGACCGAGCAGTGAGTGGTGCTACAATGACAAAACTATGGCAGAGAAAAAATCAACCGGCCTTCGCGTCCCGCCACAAAACCTCGACGCCGAGAAGGCGCTCCTTGGTTCCATTATGCTCCGCCCCGACGGACTTTCGGACGTGCTTGACGTGATTACCGAATCTGCATTTTACGGCGGACGGCATCGCCTGATTTGGAAGACGATGGTCGAGCTCGGAACCAAGAACATTCCCATCGACCTTCTCTCCCTTTCCTCGCGCCTCACCGAAAAGAACGAGCTTGAAGCGGTAGGCGGTTCAAGCTACCTTGCCGAACTTACCGCCTCTGTTCCCTCCTCCACAAACCTGAAGCACTATGCCGAAATTATCCAGAAGAAGCATTTGATGCGCGGACTCATCGAGGCGTCAGAGTATCTCGGCGAGCTTGGTTACGAAGACGCAGAGGATTTGGAAAATTTGATGGAGCGGGCAGAAAAACGGATTTTTGAAATCACCCAGCGTTCCAGCGTCCATAAGTTTATCGAGCTGAAGGACACGCTGGGCGAAGCATGGGAACGACTCGACCGCTTGCACAAGTCGGGAGACGAGCTCCGTGGCGTGCCGACAGGATTTAAAGACCTCGACAGCAAACTTGCCGGTTTCCAGAAGTCGGACCTCATTATCCTCGCCGCCCGTCCGAGTATGGGAAAGACTTCACTCGCGCTCGATATCGCACGTATGGCTGCCACACAGCATAATGTTCCTGTCGGTATCTTCTCGCTTGAAATGAGCTCTCAACAATTGGTAGACCGTATGCTTGCCGCCGACTCGCATGTCGATGCGTGGAAATTACGTACCGGAAAACTTAATGCCACCGAAGAATTCGGTAAAATCCGCGACTCGCTTGACCGCCTTTCCAAAGCGCCTATTTATATTGACGACCAGCCGGCAAACAATATTCTGAAAATGCGCTCGGTGGCGCGAAGACTGAAGAGTGAGAAAGGCCTCGGTATGATTATCGTCGACTACCTCCAGCTTATGGCACCTACGCAGGCACGGCATACGGACAACCTTGTCCAGCAGGTCACCGAAATTTCACGTTCTCTCAAGCATCTCGCGCGCGAGCTTGATGTGCCAGTGCTTGCCCTTTCCCAGCTCTCCCGTGCCGTGGAGCAACGTGGCGGTCGCCCCCGTCTCTCGGACCTACGAGACTCCGGCTCTATCGAACAGGACGCCGACGTCGTGATGTTCATTCACCGCGAGGATAAATACAAAGAAGATTCGGACCGTCCGAACATCGCTGAAATCTTGATTGAAAAACACCGAAACGGTCCGACCGGCAAAGTGGAGCTCTATTTCGACGAAAAGAAAGCAACATTCCAATCACTTGAAAAGAGTGATTTCAGCGATTTTGAACGAACGGCGAAAACCGCAGGAGGAAGTTCAGAGCCATTTTAGTTGTATCAATTTTTTATCCTGTATCGCGAGGCATATATCACCGGCGTGGTTATAAAGATATATTGATATACGATATACGTTGTATGCAAACCTTCGATAAGTTGGCGGAAATATTTCGCTCGTTTCCCGGCATCGGACCGCGACAAGCCAAGCGGTTTGTCTTTTCCCTATTATCGCGTGATAAAGAATATCTCGACGAGCTACAAAAGCTGATAGCAAATCTCAAAGATCACATTGTGCAATGTGGAGATTGTTTCCGTTTTTTCCAAAGGCGAAATGGCGCATCACTCTGCTCAATCTGTGCCGACCCGAA
>SIBZ01000048.1 GCA_009694955.1 Candidatus Tayloriibacteriota bacterium
GCCAATGCTCACATTCGGAGAGAATTTGAAAAGTTGGCCAAGGAACAGGATGTCCCGCTTCATGTTCCCGAAAAAAATCTCACGACAGACAACGCCCTTATGATTGCCGTTGCGGGACTTCTGCACGCACAAGCGGAGAAAACCGGCAGAACCGAACCGCTGCGGGCACAGGGAAACCTTCGGCTCGATTGACTTACATTGAATAGAAGAGTACGTTCTAGGGAGGATTTAGGCTGGTGCATTGCTGCGAAATCTGAACCGGTGACAGCGGTGAAAGCAAACAGAGAAAACGTTTTCTACAAAGAACGGAACGCCAAAGCACAACGTACCTAAAGTGCGTTTCCGGACCGGGCGTGAGACTGGTCGAACTCTATGTCTGCCACATAGGACGACATCCAAGGTCTCTGGAAGTCCCGCTCTCGACTGACAGCCACAATGGTCGTGAAATGGACACGACCGACACAAACCCGGGTGCATGCCACACCCGGGCCTCTTTTTAATTACAGACGGCACAACGAAACCTACAGGAAATGAATCTTTTTGTACTTCCAACTGGCAACAAACCGAATCAGAATTCGGCATACGATAAAAATCGAAAGTAACACCAAAGACGAAAGAGGGGTGAAGAGCTTGCAAAGGATTAAGCCAAGAGAAACCGCGCATTCAATCAAGTTAAACGAAAGCCATGTATCAACGAAAGCCTTATCCTGTCCGGTTGGATGATATTCGCTTTTTGAACTTAACAACCAAAAATAATCAAGGACTCGTAACAAGATAAACGCCCCGAGGAAGTACGTTAAGCTAATCTGCGTACTGTAAATATACAGGAACAGAGCGAACATGATTGACACATCAAGCAGTACGTCAATCTCGCGTTTTGGCGGGAATTTCTTAAGCGCCGGGCCGTAATCAATCCAATAATCAACGATATCCAGGTACACAAACACGAAAACGACATATTGCCACGGCTCTTTGAGTTCCGGCCACCATTGAAATCCTAACCCCATCACGATGCCAAGCATGATGTCCAAGAATTTAAGACTGAAGTTCTTCATTGCATAGTATTGTAACTCATCTTTGGGGGCTTGCACATCTGAATTGGAATTGAAACCGAAAATGTTGACAATCAAAATCAATAGGCCATGATAGGTGCAGGAGCACGGTGGCGACCCAGCACCTTTAGAGCTTGGCATATATGCTCGGGCGGAAAGTTCGCTTTTCGCGTGAACGTACAGCGACTGTTTGTACAATCGACCTTATGGGCGCCTCGGGTCTTTTGCTCGGTCCTTGACCAAGACAGCTGTAGTCATCGTGCTCGTTATTTATCCCCGGTTCTCCGTGAGAGACCTCCCTGCCGTAGGGAATGTTCCACGAAAAACGAGGGGAACTATCGCACAGACCCTGCTCGCATGCCTCAGCGAGCAGGGTTATCTTTTTGAGTAAAACCCCTATTTTTGGTATTATCTCTCTGTGATCAACGACAAATTCCTTAAACCTTATAATCCGCAGGAAACGGAAGAACGTATCTACAAGCTCTGGGAGGAGAGCGGTTTTTTTAACCCTGACACACTCCCTGGCAAGTGCGAAAAGACATTTACAATCGTCATGCCTCCGCCGAACGTGACGGGTGTCTTGCATATGGGGCACGCCCTAATGCTCACACTTGAAGACATTATGATTCGCTACAAGCGGATGTGTGGATTTAAGACACTCTGGCTCCCCGGCACCGACCATGCCGCCATCGCGACACAAGCGCGTGTTGAGAAAGATATTTATAAAACAGAGAAGAAATCCCGCCACGACCTTGGCCGTGAAGAGTTCTTGAAACGGGTGGAAGCGTTCGCTAAGCAAAGCCACGACACCATCACCTCGCAAATCCGCGTGATGGGCGCGTCATGCGACTGGTCGCGCGAAGCATACACGCTTGATGAGAAGCGCTCACTCGCCGTCCGGACGATGTTTAAGATGATGTATGACGATGGGCTTATTTACCGTGGGTCTCGTATCGTAAACTGGGACCCGAAGGGACAGACGACCATCTCCGACGATGAGATTGTGTACGAGGAACGAAAAGCAAAATTGTATACATTCCGCTATAGCAAGGACTTCCCTATCCCCATCGCAACGACACGGCCTGAAACAAAACTTGGTGATGTTGGCGTGGCTGTGCACCCCGATGGAAAGTGGAAGCAGTATATCGGACAAACATTTGAGATACCTGATTTTGCGGGAGTATCGCTCTCGATTAAAGTTGTAGGCGACACAGAGGTGGACCCTGAATTTGGAACGGGTGCAATAGGAATTACCCCAACACACAGTTTTATTGACTGGGAAATCGCGGGGAGACACGCACTCAACAAGGATCGTATAGTCATAAATGAGTACGCAAAGATGACCGAAAAAGCTGGCCCGCACGCCGGTAAGAAGACGAGCGAGGCTCGCGAGAGTATTGTGGAGTGGTTAAAGAGCGAAGGTTTGCTTGAGAAAGAAGAAGAGATTACTCAAAACGTTTCAACGGCCGAGCGAACCGGAGGCATTGTGGAGCCACTCCCAAAACTTCAATGGTTTATTGACGTAAACAAGCCGATTAAGACACGCGAAGGTAAAACCCTCAAAGACTTGATGCGCGAGGCGGTAAAGAGCGGTGATATTAAAATCCTTCCCAACCATTTTGAAAAGATTTATTTCCATTGGATTGAGAATCTGCGCGATTGGTGTATCAGCCGACAAATCTGGTTTGGACATCGCGTTCCGGTCTGGTACCGGAGTAAGTTGAAAGTTGAGGATAAAAAGGATGAAGAGGTATATGTCGGTGTTGAACCGCCAAGGGGCGATGGCTGGGAGCAGGACCCCGACACACTGGACACATGGTTCTCATCGGGACTGTGGACATTCTCCACACTCGGCTGGCCTGAAAAAACCAAAGACATTGAGCTGTATCATCCGACCGATGTACTGGAAACCGGATACGAAATCCTTTTCTTCTGGATTGCCCGAATGGTGCTTATGACCAAGTACGCGCTTGGCACGGTCCCTTTCCGCACCGTCTACCTGCACGGCACCGTCCGTGACGGACAAGGACGTAAAATGTCCAAGTCACTCGGCAACGGCATCGACCCTATTGATGTGGCGAAGAAATTCGGCACGGACGCGGGGCGTATGGCGCTCATCGTTGGCAACACCCCCGGCACAGATATGAATATTTCCGAGGATAAAATCCGCGGATATAAAAATTTCGCCAATAAGCTCTGGAACATTGTGCGATTTGTTATCGAAAACACCCAGGGTGAAATCTTCGAGGATGGCTTCACGGGGTATACGGAGACGGACGCAAAACTGCGCGAAGAACGCCACGAGATGTTCGTCGACGTTACCAAGGATATGGAGGAATACCGTTTCTATATGGCCGCGGAAAAACTCTACCACTATGCGTGGCACACCTTTGCCGACAAGATTCTTGAGGAAAGTAAAGTCATTTTCGAAAAAGGAACCGACGTGGAGAAAAAATCCAGAAAACAGCTCCTTATTCACAGTCTTGATAAGATTCTAAAGACTCTTCATCCGTTTATTCCTTTCGTCACGGAAGAAATCTGGCAGTTGTGGAAGCAACCAAAGGGGAAAGACGGTATGCTTATGGTGGCCGAGTGGCCGATAAAGTAAATTAGCAATTTTCAAGTATCAATTATCAAATAATTCTTCAATTGAATAATTTTCAACTGGCGGGGTTTGATTGAAAATTGTAAATTGAAAATTGAAAATTATGTCGGCTTCGACATTATTCTTCTCCCTCGTCGGTGGCGTTCTGCCCGTCCTCTTATGGCTGTGGTTCTGGCTTCGTGAAGACCGGCTCCATCCGGAACCTCGTTCACTTATTATGCTCTCCTTTTTCTGGGGAATGCTGATGGTACTCTTCGCACTCCCCGTCGAGCAGTGGATATGGGGAATGACACCTGTGATGACGTACGTCATTATCGGATGGGCGGTTACCGAAGAAGTCTTTAAATATATCGCATCGTATTTCGGAGCGCTCCGCGCGCGGGAAAACGACGAACCTATCGACAGTCTTATCTATCTCATTACCGCGGCACTCGGCTTTTCGGCCCTAGAAAACGTGCTGTTTCTCGTGGGAGCCGTTAAAACGGGTGGATTTGTTGAAGGTCTCGACCTTGGCGTACTCCGGTTTGTCGGAGCATCGCTCCTCCACGTCGTTTCTTCGGGAACATTAGGTTTTTTCCTAGCGCTCGGGTTCTACAAACGGGGTACTGTGAAGAAAATCGATGCGATACTTGGCCTCCTTGCCGCCATTTGTTTGCACACACTCTTCAATTTGTTTATACTTAGGAGTGAAGGAAACGGTGTGTATACGCTTACGGTGTTCGCGTTCGTCTGGCTCGCCGTTATTCTCCTCCTTATCGGCTTTGAGAAGATAAAACAATTAAAAGCCTAAAATTAGATTGAAGTTGTAAGATTAAAGATTTAAGCAAGTCAAAAGAGGTAGCTTGTCTTACTTTAATCTCAAAACTTAAATCTTAAATCTATGAAGGACAAACGATCTTTTTTTGAGCGACTTACCGGCGCGGTCAATCCGCAAGAGAGCGAGGTAGAGGAGGTGCGCGAGGAACGTCGCCTGCCGGTCAAGGGCAACGGGCGAAAACCCGCGTCGATGATAGAGGAGAGTATTCCTGAGGAAGGTGAACTCACGGTGGATGTCTACCAAACACCCGACGACATCATCATTAAGACCATTGTCGCGGGTGTCCGGCCTGAAGACCTCGACATTTCGATTACGCGAGATATGGTGACTGTCCGCGGTTCACGGCAGGAGTCAAACGAGGTGAATACCGGGGATTATTTTCATAAAGAACTCTACTGGGGTACTTTCTCCCGCACCATTCTCCTTCCGCAGGAAGTCGATGTAGATGCGTCCGAAGCAAGTGAGAAGCACGGCCTCCTTATCCTCCGACTTCCCAAACTCGACAAAAGCCGTCAGACGAAATTGAAGGTCCGGACAAGCTAGGTAAAACAGGTGGCGCGAGTGCGCCGCCTGTTTTGTTTTCTGCTTGTCCAGTCAAAAAAAATACGCTACTATGCTATGCATTGCCCTGAACCGCCTCCGGCGGACGGGCGGACATTTCTAAGTGAATTGTCTTAGCCGAGGTAGCTCAGTTGGTAGAGCGCTCGCCTGAAGAGCGATAGGTCCCCAGTTCGATCCTGGGCCTCGGCATAGATAAACAAAACCGCCCAACGGCGGTTTTGTTGCTTATTGTTTCCCCATTCCGTTAAATAATTTCCCGATATCCCCTATTTGGCTGGCTGTCCCGCGCACATTCTGCACGTCGCTTCTTAGTCCGCCATAGACACTTTGCGCTT
>SIBZ01000049.1 GCA_009694955.1 Candidatus Tayloriibacteriota bacterium
AACCAACTCCCTCGCGCCATACCGGAAATCTTCAGCGGGCTTGTCACCACACTGTTCGGTCTCGGTTCGGAAATACGGATAAGATCGTCTTTCTCAAGTTCATTACCGATATTTTCTCTAAAGACCCTTCCATTCTCCATCTTGCACTGTCGCGGATAGCTTTCCATCACTGAATATCCCTTCATAACGCAGTCACTGAAATTCAGAATTGGTGGAGTGTTCGTTCTGGTGTACCAATGCGACACACCCGCCAGAGCAAGAAGAAGAATCCCGAAGATTACCTGCTTCACCGCTTTTTTCCGCTTTTCATTCACTTTATTAATATAGCATATTCCCAAACAGACAAGAAAAAACCCACCCGGATTTTTTCCTGTGGTGGGTGCTTCAACTTGAAGATTATGCGGGAGTCATCTCCTGGGAGCGTTGCCATGCTTCCATCTGAACAGGGCTCCCGTCAATCGCATAGTATGCGGCGAGTTGCATTTCATACGCAGTCACCGCGCCTTGCATCATTGTCGTAGCAAACTCTTGCCGCCTCTCGCGAGCAAGAACATTCCCTTGAGTTCCCGCATAAATCCAGATATCGTTGTGGCTTGCAAGTCCCCAAACCATTTTGCGGTGATATTCGTTGAACGCGTCAGCCAAGAACGTAAGCCACTTTTCCGCTGCCGCATTTTGGAGGGGATGCTCCTTCCCAATGCCGTACGTTACCGTTGCTGCAGAGAAAAAGAAATCTTTCACCAACTCTTCGCTGTTTGCTAGCAAAAGCCCGTGATAGAAGACTTTCTCCCAGTTGCGTGTACAGCAATAGATGCGGACTCGTGCCATGAGCCAACCCTCAATACCCAAAGGAACCGGATGCTTCGCATTTTTGAACAAGAAGCTGGCTTCATTCCGTGTGAGCCATCGGGTAATCCCGAAGAAGAGGAGAAACCGTTTAACGAAGGAGATGCTGACAACTGCTGATGTCTGTTTTTTCATGGAACCTTTAATTTGTCGAGATTGTATTTTCGGCGGTTGGAATAATCTCGATAAACTCCAGCGCCTACAAAAGCACATTTAATGTACTTTTGTAGGCGCTGAATTACTACAAAAATAGTACCACATATATTAGTAAATTGCAATACATGCTGCTTTTATCCTTATTTAGGGACTCATTACAACAACTTCTCCACCCGCACACCTACCAAGCGAATTTTCTTCTTCCCCGGATTTTCCTGTCTATCCAGAAACGGGAAAAACATCTGCGTCACATGCCGGCGGAGTGTCTCTGCGCTCCCAGTCGGTTCGGGTAACGTCCGAGAGCGGGAAACGGTTTCGAAGTCTGCGAAACGAACCGTGAGTACAATCGTCCGAAACGTCTTGAAACCTTCCTTCCCCATATATCCAATAAGATTTTTCGCCTGCCGTTCGACATACGGAAGCAGTACTTTCATGCTCAGTGAATCTTCGGGGAGTGTCTCCTGCTCGCCGATGGATTTCGCGGGGGGAGCTTCCACAACCACAGGAGAATCATCCTCGCCCCGCAGTTTTCGGTACAACTCGCTTCCCCACTTCCCCATCACACTTTTCAACTTTTCCTCACTGAGCTTTCGCCCGTCGGCGATGGTACGTACGCGGAGACGAGCGAGTTTTTCTTCTGCCTTTGGTCCGACACCTGGGATTTTCCGCACTGAGAGCGGTTGGAGGAAATTGAGTACCTGGTCGGGGGGCACGATGGTGAGACCGTCAGGTTTCTCAAAATCCGACGCGATTTTCGCGACGAGTTTATTCGGACCGATACCGATAGTCGCCGTTAGATGCTCTTTTTCCACCACATCTTTTTTTATCTTACTTCCTATTTCCTCCGCCTTCTTAAACGAACCCGCAAAAGAAAGATCGAAATAGCATTCATCCACCGATACCTGCTCCATCGCCGGTGATTCTTTTTCAAATAAATTCTTTGGTACTCCACGAAGATGCGAAAAAACAATACTCATTATTTTTGCAGATACATCGCCATACTTTCGAAATCCTGATGAGATAAACACCACCGGGGGCAAACCTTTCTTGCGCGCTTGCTCAGAAAGTTCCCATGCCTTGCGGATCGGTGTGGCCGAACGAATACCGTACTCTCGTGCCGGGTAATTAGCTGTCGAAACAACCCCCCGCCCTTTTCCTCCTTGCGGGTCCGCACCCACGGCAATCGGCTGGCCTTTTAAGTAAGGGCGTTCCCGCTCCTCTACCGAAGCGAAGAAAGCATCCATATCCAAGTGAGCAATAATACGCATACGTGTAGTATCTCATTTCTGTTTCAATAAAAAAATCAGCCGGGCCTCGTTTGAGACCCAGTATCGCCGCTACCCGACCCGGAAGTTACTGCTCCCTGCAGGTTCCACCCCACCCAATACCCCTTTATTCGTCCAGAGGAACCTTCAAGATTGCCTCTGCGTTTTTAGCCCCGATGAGTAACACCCTCTCCAGGAGATACAGAATAGCTGGCTGTCCGTTCGTCCACTTCATGTTGCATGCAGCCTCGAGAATCGGAATGGTGACGTTATCTCCGCCAATCTCGACAACTCCAAGAACTTGCCCCGGCTCTGGTTCTGCCTTGACGCTGGCCAGCATCTCATCGATATCTCCCGGTTCTCCAACTTCAATTCGAATAATGTCCCGATCGATTGCCACACCGATTGTTCTCTTCATAATAGTCGTATATGTAGGTTTGTGAGTTTTTGAGCGTTTAGTCTCCGAATATAATTCGAGACCATTAACTTGAATCAAGCCTATACTTCCTCTCACGTTCACGCAAGTCTTCGTCATTCGTCAATTCGCGCGAATTGACGAATGAATGCTACCTGACCTATTGCTCGTTTTTTCGCATTTCGCTCTGGAATGGAGTTTACCCACAATCTCTTTTTCATTTATTTGTAGCCATGTTTAGAGATTTAGCATATCACCCACGGCCGTGGGTGATATGCTAAAAGTAGTTAAACGGTGGGTAAATGGGAATGTTTTCTTTTTCGACATCGGCTTTCGAGAACCAGCCGGCTTCGGTTTCGCGTTCCCCCTCCATGAACATAAATTTCTCTTTGCGATAGAGGGATACATCGGCAAGTTTTCCCTCGTACATCAAAATGATTTCGTGCCCCTGCTTTCCATTGTAGCTAAATATATTTTCAATGGTAGAAACGTATCTGACATCCAGCGCGTCACATCCGACTTCTTCTTGCATTTCGCGCCGGATAGTTACCGCTCCCGTCTCGCCAAACTCCACGTGTCCGCCGAGCGGACGGAGGAACGATTCTTTTTTCACGGTGTCGTCCCCGCGCGAGAACAAAAGTTTGTCCCCGTTCCGCACAATGAGCATCGCTTTGACGATAATTGCAGACATGATTTAGGAAGTATGATTTATGATGTATGAAAATCCAAGCAAACCGAATTTACACAGTATCGTTTCCCCGTATCCGTCGGGCCGTCGTCAAAGACATGTCCGAGGTGCGCACCGCAGTTGGTGCAGGTGATTTCGGTGCGCTTCATTCCACTATCGTTATCTTCTGTAAAGGTAACCGTTCCTGGAATCGCTTTATCAAAACTCGGCCAGCCGGTGCCGGAATCAAATTTGGTATCAGAAGGGAAAAGCGGAGTGCCGCACACGACACACGTGTACATTCCTTTCTCGTGGTGGTCTACAAACTTCCCCATAAATGGCGCCTCCGTCCCCTTCTCCTGCGTCACGCGATATTGCTCAGGGGTTAATTTCTTCTTTAATTCGCCTTTATTCATGCTTGTCCAAATAGCTTGCCAAATAAATATCCGCCTGGAGGAGCATGCCGTTCATTGAGGTTACAACAGAAGCATCCTCTTTGCCCATTTTGGAAAGTTGCTGTTGGGAAAACCCAACAATCTGTAGCTTCTTTATAGAGTCAACGACGCTACGAAGATCAGTGAAGAATTCAGTGTTAGCAATAGAACGTGTAATGGCTCCTGGAGATTTCAGGTTATTGAGTTCCTGTATAACTTCAAAGGCTTTCCGCAAACACTGCAAGGCAGTGGCTATGTCCTTTTGTGTCTCAAACTGGTTGGCAAAGGCGTTGGCTTCTTTAGCCATAACTCTAGCGTATATAAAGTTAAATTCTTCTCCAGGGTCCTCATGCGTGCCGACGTTATTTTTAGGTATCTCACTCATATTTTTTATATTTCTTAATCCACCTATCGAATAATGCTTTTATCTCCGCCAAATGCTCCGGCTCTATAAACGTATGCTTCGCGCCTTTAATGATATGCATTTCTTTTGGACCAAGAAGTGCGTCGAAGAGCAGCTTCTGATGTTTCGGAGGAGTGCTGTCGTCTAATTCTCCCACGATAAGAAGGGTCGGCATAGTGAGTCTGCGCACATCCGGTAGGAGGTCATATTTTAGTCGGTCCACCATATTTGACCACGGGAGACGCTTGATACGCCCCGGCACCGTTTCACTCACATCTTCCCGCCAGCCGGTTCGCTCCCATTCTTCCCTACACGCTTTGTGCTTTTCAGTTTGTGCCGTGAGCGCTCCCGACACAACGGTTGAAATGGGCGCAAGTCCGGCAACTTTTCCAGGATACTTCTCGGCATAAAGTGCCATGCAAATCCCCCCAAGACTGTGCCCCGCGAGCCAAAATGGTTCTGTGTACCACGGCTGACTTTTCGCCCAGAAAACAACATCCTCCAAATCACTGTAGTAATTAGTGATTGTGGCATCTTCATATTTCCCTTCGCTTTCGCCGAAGGTGTTCGTGGTGTCAAAGCGGACCACAGTAAAACCGTTTGCCAAGAAAGCATCGGCAAAGGTCTGTATATGTAGCTGTTCTTTCCATCCTCCGAGTCCATGCATCACGAAAACGAGCGGTCCGTTCCGTTCCTCTCCTTCTATGAGAACAGATATCTTCTGTCCCTTTCGATTGGAAATAGATAGCTTTTGCACCACTGAAGTATACAATATTTACAAGAGTTATCAGAGGAATATACTAAAACCATGCTTAGTATTCAGCGAAAACGAATATTCATAAGCATCATGCTTATCGGTCTTATTGGCGGGACCGCGTACTATGTGAAAACGAAGGTGGAGCGGTACGTGGATACAAAAGAGAATGCGATGAACGAAAAAATCGCGGTACTGGAACAGAACATCGTGGTGCTTCAAGGTGGGGTAACCGAACTCATGGGTGAAAACGTGCAAACCGCGCTTTCGCTGAAGGAACTAAAAAATCGTAAAGACGCTATCGGCAAATCTCAGGATGAACTTCTGACGAGCGCCGTCGCTAAAATCGCTCCGGCGGTTGTGTCTAT
>SIBZ01000050.1 GCA_009694955.1 Candidatus Tayloriibacteriota bacterium
AGAATTCCGTCAGTTTCTCCTTTGGAGAAACCCGACCTCGTCCGCCACCACCATACAAAATAAAAAAAGAGAAAACCCCCGCCAAACAAAAAAAGAATGGTGGTGGCGAGGCGAGGGCGGAACGGAACAGCAGAAGCGGAGGAACACGCTCCCAGCGTGTTCTGGAGCGGATGCTGAGCCGTGACGGAATTCGTCGTGGAGCGTACGATTACATTTCACATCACCACGGACGCGGAGCGTGCCACATTCATTACCTCACTTTGTTTTGAAAATAGGTTCGGACTTGGTACAATAAACACACCAAATCAAAAACTCGTCCGCAGTCTGGCGGACGAGTTTTTGATTTGGTGGTGTCTTTATAACAAAGTTCGGACGCATTTCCAAATGAATCCCGATTGATGTCTCGCCCGCTCGCAGACTCGCGGGCTCGCCGCCGCGAACGGCGGCCGCCCTTCGCCCTGCCGCTCTCTATGCTTTGTTTTTTGGCGGGGGAGGATTTTTTGAAAAGGAATGGCGGCAGGGCGAAGGGCGATTTTTGGGTTATAAGGAAGAGATGAACAAACTCAGCGCTCGTAGACAGCTTTTCTTATTTTTCTATCGCTTCGCTTTCAATTTCAGCAATGACCGTACGCAAGAGTGCATTCGCATCAATAACGCGCGAGTTATCCTGCATGAACTTTAGGAATGTGAGTAACATCTTCTGAATCTCGGAATTGCGGATCTCGATAACCAACTCCTCACCAAGCGCCATGAGATAAATAGACTGTTTAAACATCCACACTTGCGCTCCGTAAGCGAAATACTCGCTGTCGATGACATTCACCTTCGTTGTGCGACCCTCGAAGTCCTTTGCCCACGAAACGCCGAGCCGTCTTGTCTCGCGCTCAAGAAAACCGTCTTGGATTATCGTCTCGGCGATTATGTTGTTCTTCTTCAGTGCGCGATTGAATCGGTTGGTCTCTTGGAGACTAAATATTTTATTCCAGTATTCGGCCGCGCCATCGCCTATGAGTGCGTAGAACCGTTCGTTCTTGTGTGCGAAGAGAAGCTCACCCAATACCTTGCGTATTGCTTCTGGCCCGCGGTGAATGATGACCGTGGAGTCCGAGAGCCCATGCACCTCCTCGCGTCCCTCGGGGATCTTCAAGAGTGTGCGCTTCGCCGCATATAACACTTCTTCTATCTCGCGCTCGGGCGTGAGGGCCCAGTGCTTCTTTCCACTTGTGACGTGCGTGTTTGCCAGTCCACGTTTCTTGAGATTCGTGAGTATCGCATATATCGCTGTACGAGACACCTTGGTCGCACGCGTTAATAAAAGCGGCGTATCTATACCGTCGCGTAGAGCAAGGAGGACTTGCTCCTCTTTCTTTGAGAGCCCGAGGAGCTTGAGCATTTCGGATGTGTTCATAGGGGAAGTGTAGCAAAAAGGGGTATTTCTGTCAAGTTCTTTGGACACATCTAAATTAGTAAATATCCTTATTTTACATATGTATTTTGCATGAATTATTGATGGAGCATCATTATTTTTTACTGTCAATGCCTTACTCGCTACACTTGTATCAGTGAGTTCTTTGATTTGCGGCACCCGCCGCGGCCTACATCCTCGGGGGCAAAACCGAGCAAGGAGAAGGCTATGGCTGCTGCCAATGCCGGTTCCGCTGGGAAAGGCCGCAAGGCCACCCCGGTGGTGCCACCTGTTACTGGGAAGTAACAGGCACTGTCAGCTTCGGGCTGACCGAGTGAAGCGTGCTCCTTGGGAACAGAAGTGCACGCACATTCAGATTTGCGACATTCGTCGCGACCTACATGCTTGGAGGTGAAGCCGAGCGAGGAGAACGAGTATGATATGCGATAGCATATCCAACTCCGGATCCGCTGGGAAAGGCCGCAAGGCTACCCCGGTGGTTCCCCCCGTTACTGGGAAGTAACGGGTGCGCGGAGAGGTCCGCGTTAACAATCCTCCGCGATTCTCTTCCGCGTGTAGATGAGACAGGTTCCGAGGCAGACCTGACAAAAAGCCTCGCGGAAGAAAGTAATTACTTTCTTCTCTTTATAAAGTTTCTGAATGGTTCGGAAACTTTTAGAGATTCCTGTTCATTCAATCGAGAGGAGAAAACAATGCAAGTTCTGACAGAAGCGGAAGTGAGACAGTTGGCGGATCGGCTCGGGCCGCATATCGATGCGCGCTACGACCATACGTACGGACCCGTGTTTCCCGAAGGACGCACGGATGTATGCGCGGTGAAGCGGCTTGCCGAAAACGGCTCGAGCTATGGGTTCGACACGCTGTATCTGCTGTCGAAGAGAGCCGACGGGAGCATCGCACACCAGAAGATTGCGGATTCCCGCGCGTCGAAGGACTACTTGCACATCGATAGCATCATCGTGCAGGACCAGTCAGTGACAGTGAAGTATTCGACTGGCGGCAGCTTCGGCGGCAAGCCATGGCAAAAAGAATTCACCGCCGTGTTCTAACCGTCCCCGCGCGGCGGAACTTGACGAGCAATTGATCGCTCGTCATCTTTATAAAGTTCTCAAACACCTTTGAGGACTTTTAGAGGTCTGTTCTTTCAATCACAAGGAGAAGTCAATGAAACGCATAGCTTTGATTGTGCTGGCCCCTCTGGCGTTCGTTCTATCGGAGGCGGTTATTCCCGCGTTAGTCTCGCGACTGGCACTGTGGATGATCGGAGTCGAGAGTAGTGTCCCAAATATCTTCATCGGGGGATTGTTCTGGTTTGCTACGTTCGTTGCGATTATCGCGGCTTTCTTCTTGGCGGTTACATTCGCAATGAGGAACGGTTGGTTCGATCGCATAAGGACGCCTCAGCAATCAGGTCCGCGGGCTTCGGTTCTTCCCATGAATCACGGGAAGTAGCTTGAGCCACACGAACATTCCACTTCAACTTTATAGCGAGGAACTTATTCCTCGCTTTTTGTTCTCTAAACGAAACTGCTATTATGGAGGTTATATGACAGAAGGATACAAGCCAATTACCATTCAGTCCGAAAAGCCAGAAGAACTTCCGAATCTTCCGGAGCTTGCACTTCAGTATGAATTAAAAGGAGACCCGGAGAAGTACAAATATTATTCATCGGGCACGCGATGGTACTGGAACATATCAAAGGGCGAGCAATTTGACGACGAGACGAAAGCGAGAATGCTTCTTGCACAAAAGGAAGAACTCCCGTTCTTAGTATCGGCCGTCATGGAACGTGCATGCAATCTCCAGTGCGCCCATTGCCTCTATCAAAATGAGAAGAGCAGCAAGAAAGCTTCCGAGGAAGGAGACTTGGCGAAGGTAATCGAGCACATGGTCAGATCTATGCCACACGCATCAGTAGACGGACCGCCGGCAAAATTTATGTCTGCCGGTAGAACGCTACAACCCTGGCACCTCGCTGTTTTCAAGAAGTTGAGTGAGATTCGGCCGGATGTGAAGCTTGGCGTCATTGATAACGGCACTTTCGAGAAAGAAAGAATCCTTTCGAAATGGCCTGACGGGTTCAAGCTTGATTGGTTGGATATCTCAATCGATGGCATTAAAGAGCATCACGACGAGCAGAGAGGAGAGTCGTCGTATGGCCAAGCGATCAAAGGACTGAACCGTGCAAGAGAAGTTGTTCGTCCGAGCGCTGAGGGTGGCTATGTCGCATCGCTCCTGACATTGACGCGTATCAACGCCGAAGACCCGTTGAAAGTGGCTGACGAGCTCTTCAAGATTCAAGAAAACGGCATGCCGCTCATCGACAAACTGAATCTCACCACGATGGGCCCGACAAATGCGATAAATGAAAGAGACCCAGAGCTTGAAATAAATGTCGAGGACTTCGCGAAGGCATGGGAGGAGATTAAGAAAGCGTGCGCGAAGTACAACACGCCTGACAACGAGCGAATTTTTCTCGGCTTGTACCGCGTCGAAGATGTGGAGAAGTTAGCGACAGTGGTCGGGGAGAAGAAGTTCATGGAATCTTTCTCTGCAGATGCAAAAGAGGCTAACAATAATGGTACTGCAATCCGCGGAAACTTCATCGAACTGCATATCGACGGCGTCCCGGTATCGTATCTTCCAATCTCAATTTGGCCACCAGAAGAAATGGTCATCGAAGCTGATGCGGCATACCGAGTGGCGTACGAGGGGCAGTTCACGCTCGACGAATTGCACGCCGGTAAGAGCAAAGACGGACGGAATACGAAGCCATACACCGTTGCGCAACTCACGCCAGAGACAGACTTTCGCGAAGTATACGAGAAAGCGGTTGATCTCTACTGGCAACGCTTCGGGCATAAGAAGCTCGATGAAGAATTCGCCGCATTCCAGCGGATACGAGCAAAGGCAGGTGCGTGAACACAATCAATTCGACCCCGTATGTATCGTCGCGAAAGCGAATGATGCACGCGGGGTTTCTTTTTTCATTCGAACGCTCAGAAAGAAGGAAAGCTCACTCAACACGCACTATCGGCCAAAGCGTTTTCTATACTCCCAAATAGCTACCCCAGCGAATGGCTCATCCCATTGAGCCATTCGTGCCAAGCAGGGCCCGGCTATGCGGTAGAATCTAGGTATGCCCCCAGAAGCAAACGCCGCACCAGACACATCGCAATCTACTCAAAAATCTAAAATGGAAATAAAATCACAATTTGATCACAGAGGAAAAACGTATAAATTTACATATACGGATGGAGTACCTGAAATTGAAACTAATCCGAGCATTTTAGATGGAGTGCATTCATATTGTTTTTACGGAGACAAATTGGTAATTGTCGGTCATGGGAAAGATAATAACTGGACACCGCCAGGAGGAGCTATCGAAAAAGGAGAAACATACACAGAAGCCGCTATTCGAGAAATAAAAGAGGAATCGAATATGAAAGTTCTGCACATTGAGTGTATCGGGTATCAAGATATTGAGACGGCTGGTGAAAATAAAATACAAAGACAATTCAGAATGTTTTGTGTTGTTGAACCATACGGAGATTTTGAATCTGATCCAGACGGAGATATTCTGGAAATAAAACTGATTGACCCAAAGGACTACAAAGAATATATCAAGTGGGGAGAAATTGGTGACCATCTCATAAAACGAGCGTTAGAAATGAAATCTGAATTTGTGATCTAGGGAGTCCTCGCGTGCGCGCACTGGGCGGGAGGAGTGTCGTGTACTCACGACACTCTGGGGCAAGCATTTGCATTCAGCCTCGGGGCTGTTTCCGCTATGAGCGTCCATGGCTAAGGACGAGCGCCGACCCTCATCGAAGTCACCAAAGTTTCGAAGCGGAAGCGACAC
>SIBZ01000051.1 GCA_009694955.1 Candidatus Tayloriibacteriota bacterium
ACCGATACCCTTCTTTCGGTGTTCCTCTTTGACCAGCAGGTCTTCAAGGAGTCCGTACGGCTCTTTGTGTGAGTCGTTTTGTATCAAATATAAATACATCGCGCCAAGCTCCTCGCCGTTCTCGACAGCGCTCAAACGAACCGCGTTTTGTTTTTGCTCTTTTTTTATTTCCATAGATAGGATTAGACACACCACCCCGGCCTTCGGCCACCCCTCCTCAACCGAGGAGGGGAGGAAGACAACCTTACTTTATCAGATTCCAAATGATTTCTGCCGTCTTTTCCGCATCGTGCCGTATGAGGCTCCGCTTCAGTGTGTCACCCTTGGCCTTTTTGTGCACGTGATTCGAGACTAACGCCTCCGCGATGACATTCGCGCCGGTCTTCCTGACCGCGTCAATGTCGTGTTCGACGAAGAATGCTTCCGCGGCTTTGTACTGGGAAAGAATCTCGGGAGCCGGCTTTGCCGTGTTCACGATGACGGTATCAATAACCGTTTCGCCCTTTTTGGCGCCAAGATATGCACTTACCTCGCGCAGAAAGTCCGATGCTTTGAACCCGTCGGTCTGGCCGAGCTTGGTCATGATGTTGGTTACAAGCACTTTCTTTGCCTTCGAATTTTTTATCGCTTTGGCAATATCCGGCACGAGGAGATTTGGGAAGGTACTGGTGTAGAGGTCGCCGGGGCCAAGGACAATCACGTCGGCGCGCGTGATGGCGTCCAGCACACGGGGATTCGCTGTCGCTTTTGTGAGCATAAGCTTTTCGATAGGCGCCCGCTTTTTCGTGAGTGGTTCGTCGAGTTCATGCTCACTTTCGATAACCGTCCCGTCGGTGAGACGGGCCGAGAGGGTGGTGGGCTCTTTTGAGACAAACAGAACTTCACCGCGGACATTGAGAAGCCGCGCAGCCTCCGCGATAGCCGCTTCGGGGCTGCCTGTCGTTTGCTCAAGCGCGGCAAGGATGATATTGCCGGCGTTATGGCCTTTCAGTGCCCCACGGTCAAAGCGGTGCATGAACAGATTCCGGAGTGCCGGTGCGGTATTGGAAAGACCGACGAGGCACTGGCGGATATCTCCCATGGGCATGACACCAAGGTCTTTTCGGAGGAGTCCGGTCGAGCCGCCGTCGTCAGCGGTAGACACAACGACGATGTTATTAGTAGGGAATTGCCGAAGTCCTTGGAGTAGCGTGAAGGTGGCGGTGCCCCCGCCGATTATTACTACAGTTTTCATACAATACGAATTACGAATAGGTACGAATATACAAATGCTACTTTTTGATTTTTATCGTAAAAGGGTTCTTAAAAGATAACTTGCTGCCGGATACTTGCACCGATCCATCTTTCATTGCCTTTCTTGCCTCCGTGTTTGGTGTGAAGGTACCAAACCATCTTGCCAAGAGAAAAAACAAAGTGAAAAGAATCAATACAAAGGAAGCAACACCTCCTATATCCAAGTCGGCTATAAGTAAGACAAAGCAAGCAAGGAAACCGATATTCAAAATCGGCTGGTGTTTGTACACAAGAGTTATCGCATCTGCGGTTTCTGTTCTATCGTAAAAGAGGGCCATAATAGGTCTTTACTTGATAATACTCAATTTTCATTTGCGGACCACTTCCAATTTCGCACTTCGGGCATATCTTCACCATGCTTGGATACATATATGCGGTGTTCGGCTAGCTTTTTCTTCATCAGGTTGAGCACGTCCTTTTCTTTTTTGCCCTTTCTAGGTAGAGAATCAATGACATATTGCACGATGTGAAAGCGGTCTATTCCGTTTAGGACGGTCATATCAAATGGAGTAGTCGTCGTTCCTTCCTCCATGTATCCGTATACGTGCATGTTTTCGTGATTGGGACGTCTGTACGTTAACCGGTGAATGAGCGACGAATATCCATGAAAGACAAATGTAATCGGCTTATCTTTGGTAAAGAGCTTTCTGAACTCCTCATCGGAAATGCCATGAGGATGGTTTGTATGTGGTCGAAGTGTCATGAGGTCCATAACATTAACAATCCGAAGTCTAAGCTCTGGAAGATATTTTCGGAGTATGGAGACGGCGGCCAGAACCTCCAGGGTCGGCACATCTCCGGCACACGCAAGAACCGCATCTGGTTCCCCGCTCTTGTCGTTGCTTGCCCAGTCCAAAATTCCTACTCCATTCTTTAGATGCCGCGTTGCTTCGTCGATTGAAAACCATTGCGGCATCGTGTGCTTACCGGCTACAACAACATTGATTTGATGCTGACTCCTCAAGCAATTGTCCATAACAGCCAATAAACAGTTCGCATCCGGTGGTAAATAGACCCGAATAAGTTCAGCTTTTTTCTGATACACGTGATCTATAAAACCGGGGTCCTGATGGGTAAAACCGTTATGCCCCTGTCTCCATACATGGGAGGAAATGAGATAATTTAAAGATGGGATTTTCTTTCGCCAAGGGATACGAGCGGTGACGTTTAACCACTTAGCATGTTGGTTTAACATCGAACTCACGATATGGATAAAAGCTTCGTAGCTGTTGAATATCCCATGTCGTCCAGTAAGGAGATACCCCTCAAGCCATCCCTGACAGAGATGCTCGCTTAAAACTTCTATCACACGGCCTGACGGCGATATGGACTCATCATTATTTGTCTGTTCAGTCATCATTTGTCGATCAGTGGTCTCAAATACCGCACCAAGACCGTTTGATATCGTCTCATCAGGGCCAAACACTCGAAAGTTTTGCCCTTTTTTATTCGCTTTGATTATATCGCGAAGGAATCTTGCAAATACTCTCGTTGCCCCTTCGCCGTCCTCTCCTCGTTTCTTAATCTTTAGCGCATACTTCTTGAAATCCGGCATCTGGAGTTTTTTGGTCAATTGACCACCGTTGGTATGCGGATTTGCTCCCATGCGCCTGTTCCCTTGTGGTGCCAGTTCTTTGAGTTCCGGTTTTAGTCTGCCGTTATCATCAAACAACTCTTCCGGCTTATAACTTTTAAGCCACTTGATGAATTCTTCAAAGTGCTTTTTATTTGTCTTAAGGTCGGCGAATATAACTTGATGCGAACGGAAACTCCCTTCATTTGTTTTGCCGTCAATTGTCTCTGGTCCGGTCCAACCTTTTGGGGTTATAAGAATTATCATTGGCCAGCGCGGGCGAGTGGGTACGTTTTGTTTTTCGGCATCCTCCTTGATACGCTGTATTTCAACAACAATTTCATCCAACTTTTTCGCCATCGTCTGATGCATTATTTCTGGGTCTTTTCCTTCAATAATATGAGGTTCCCAACCATATCCGCGAAACAGCTGTACCAATTCATCTCTTGAAATGCAGGCAAAGATTGTCGGGTTTGAAATCTTGTATCCGTTCAAATGGAGAATGGGTAACACAACGCCGTCGGTCTTCGGATTGAGAAATTTGTTTAAATGCCAAGAAGTCGCAAGCGGTCCCGTTTCCGCCTCGCCGTCTCCCACGACACATGCGGCAATTAAGTCTGGGTTATCCAGTACCGCTCCGAAAGCATGAGCAAGCGAGTAACCAAGCTCACCACCCTCGTGAAGGGAACCGGGACACTCTGGAGAGACATGACTCGGCACACCTCCGGGAAAAGAAAATTGGGTAAATAATTTCTTCATCCCTTTTTCATCTTGGCTGATATGCGGATATACCTCGCTGTACGTACCCTCAAGATACGTGTTGGCTATAAGAGCCGGTCCGCCGTGGCCGGGTCCGGATATATAGAACATATTCAAGTCGAACTTTTGTATTACTCTGTTTAAGTGCACGTATATGAAATTTTGACCCGGTGACGTCCCCCAATGCCCCATAAGCATCGGTTTGATATCGCTTTCGGACAGAGGGCGTTTAAGAAGGGGATTGTCATAGAGATAAATTTGCCCTATGGAAAGATAATTGGCCGCGCGCCAGTACGCATCTATTTTTGTCACCGTATCTTCGGACAGATATTTTTCTATGTTCATATTTGCGATGAAACAATACTTACAATATCGACAATATCGTTTGTCTGCGCTCCTCGAGACAAGTCGCTCATGGGTTTTTTCATTCCCTGTAAGATAGGACCGAGAGCCATTGTCCCAGGAACAAGACACGAAACAAGTTTATAGGAAATATTTGCCGCATCAAGCGAAGGAAAAATCAATACATTAGCAGCGCCTTTGATTAGATTTTCCGGAGACTTTCGCTCTGAAATTGTTTTGATAAGAGCCGCATCGGCTTGCATTTCGCCGTCAATAATAAGATTTGGTCTGCGTTTCCGCACCAATGCAAGCGCCTCTTTTACAAGGGTGATTGACTGACTGTTACCACCCGAACCTTTTGTGCTGTAAGAAAGAAGTGCTACTTTAGGTTCGTCTCCGACAATGCGAGAACGCGCATCGGCGGCAGAGATTGCAATGTCTGCCAATTGCTCGGATGTTGGCTGTGGTACCACGGCGCAGTCGGAAAAAGTCAGAACCTCTTCAGTACCGCCGTCACGAAAGGGCGGGACAATCATATAAAACGAGCTCGAAACAGTTTGTATTCCCTCGGCCTTTCCGACAAGGGAGAGACCCGCCCTCAGAACATCTGCAGTTGTGTAGACAGCTCCCGCCACCAATCCGTCGCCTTCTCCAAGACGTAAGAGGTACATGCTGTACATCAAAGGGTCGCGGGCAAGGGAATACGCCTCCTCTTTGGTTAATTTATTTTTTGTGCTGCTCTTTCCTCCGCGCATTTCAAGAAGTAATTCTTGAAGGGAATCTATCCGTTTCTCCTCCATTGGAGCACACGTAAGTCCGAGTGCTTTTATTTTAGGAGCATCTTCGGAGTTGCAAACAAAAACAGGTGTGGTAATTTTTTCTTTTAAAGCGATTTGCGCGGCTTCAAGCACCCGACTGTCTTTGGCTTCCGGGAAAATGATTTTTTTTGTATGTTTCTTGACGGCACGGACACGCAGGTTGTGAAGAAAGTTGTTCATAAGAATTTTGATATGTTACTTTGCCGTCACGCTCTTGGCGAGGTCGCACGGCTTGCAAACACCGGTTCCACAGATGCCCGCGTAGTGCACCTTGACGAGTACCTTGTTCGTGTCGGCAGGGTCCTTCTTTTCATCCAAGATCGGCGCGGGAACGTCCCGCAGTTCAAATCCACGGGTTCCGTCCCAGCTTCCTAACGTTGTATCGAATACG
>SIBZ01000052.1 GCA_009694955.1 Candidatus Tayloriibacteriota bacterium
AAGTTGTCGCTTCAATCTCTTTTAATTCAGTAACCTGTAGTACAGAAACAGTTGAGGATGCGACAGGAACAACTGTAGGCGGAATTTGAAAAGTTGTTACGTTGTAAGAAATGGCGATTACAAAAATGCCTACGACGAGCGCCGTGACTACACCGAGATATGATACGAAGCGCGACATATGTATACGCTACCCTAAAAATGGTATTCTCGCATTATGCAAAAGCGGGCCACGCCCGCCGTAGCATAAGCTTTGGCGGGATTAGTTTAATGGTAGAACATCAGTTTTCCAAACTGATAGCAGGAGTTCGATTCCCCTATCCCGCAGAGTATAGAAACAAACACGGCGCCTCGGGCGCCGTGTTTGTTTCTATACTCTGTATCTATTAAAACACGCTAGAACCCATTTTGCCCAACATCCAACCCAATGATTACTCGCCCGCTCGCAGACTCGCGGGCTCGCCGCCGCGGACGGCGGCCGCCCTTCGCCCTGCCGCTCTCTTGCTTTCTTTTTTGGCGGGGGAGGATTTTTTGAATTAAGGAATGGCGGCAGGGCGAAGGGCGATTTGCCATAAAATTTTAGTGATACAATATCTAGCAATGGTGACCCAGGAATTACTTGACTACATGCAAGGCGAATTAACGCGAGGTATCGCGAAAGATGAGATCGTCCAGGCGTTGGTCGCGAGCGGATGGACTCCTCAGGACGTAAATGATGCACTAACTACGCTATTACCGCCCGCCCCTATAGCTCCTGTAGCGGCAACGCCGATAGTTCAAGCTCCAACGACACCTGCAACTGCTACTCCCTCTATTGAAAATCCAGCATCAGCCATTTTACAACCAGTTTCGACGTTAGAAGAAAAAGCAGCGAAAATCGAGACGATTTACGATACAACGATAGTCAAGGTAACCGAATTGGGTGGCGAGCAACGACAAATAGTCACCGACTCCATTAAGGGATTGGAACAGCGGAAGTTAGAGGAGGTTAAGAAACGACTCGGGCTATCACAATCAATATGAAGCAGGAACAACTCGCGCAAGTACCGCAGGAACAAGTGCCAGAAATTTCTGAATCGTCGGAAGAACTCTCTCCGGAGAAAATCACTGTGCTTGCCGAATCAAAAGAAACCGCACTGGATGAACTAAAAGAACGCTCTCAGCAAGAGACGACTACATTTGAAAATTCATTTGCTGAGTCGGCTAAAGGACTCGGCGCAACTCCTGAAGAAATAGCGCCTGTTACCGGTCAAATCGATCAACTTGAAGGACAAAAGGAACAGGTTGTAAAAACGGCGCGGGAGCAAATAGAAGCAACAGCGCAAGTCGAAACCGCATCGGAAACGCAGCAGCCGATAGCGACCGAATCAGTCGCTCCCAATACGCAGGAGGCCGCAAATGAAATCGATCCCGAAGCGTTCGCGAAGGCACAAGAAGAAAAAGTGCGTGGAGTCACTGAGCAACTTTCCAACCTATCAGGTGAAGAGGCGGTGGCATTCGTCGCGGAATACAATAAAAATAATCCAGACTCGCTTAAGGGCCAGGAACTTCGGCTGATGCGAGCCGACGGAGAAAAGATGTTCGTGGTGAACGAGCGCGGCTCTCTTGAAGAGATATCGGTTACGAAAGAGAACGCTAAGGAAATGCTACTCGGCATAAAAGCAAAAGACGAGCTTCTGAAAGGCAAAAGTTATGAGCTACGGAAAGCCATCCTTGAACGAAGCGAGGGCGGTATCGTGACGCACGAGGCGTACACCTACGGAGAAGTCCCACAGGGCAATGCCCTCGATTCGTTTCTTGATAATCCTGAAAATTGGGTGACTGAACGTCGTGCGCTCCATGAGCAGATTGTAAGTGAAGAGTATGGAAAGGCAGCTGCACTTTCCGAACGTCTTGACGACCCGGAACCTACTATTTATGCGCTTCGAGGCAATACAGCGGCAGGAAAAACTACAGCCATCCGAAACAACGAGATTTTCTCAAAAGCACTCGACGCCAAGGGACAACCGTCAGGCGCTATCAATCCAGATACCTATAAGGGCGAGCTTAAATCCACGGAAGCAGTGGAAGGGCGGCAGACCGTCGGACATCAACAAACGCACGAAGAAGGTTCTATGCTCGCCCGAAAGATTTCCGAAAAGATTACGAAGTCTGAATCATCGATGGTAATCGACAAGCGCATGAACAAGGAGAAAAACATAACAGAACTCATCAAGACCGCCGAGGAAAGCGGCAAGAAAATTAAGATACTGGATGTAGACGTGCCGTTCGAAGTCTCGCTCGTCCGCGTGCTCGGACGAGAGATCGGCGGCGAGGACCCGACAGTTCCATTTGGCGCTGTAGCGGAGGGATTTGAGGGGGTACGAAAAAATCGAGCGTCCTTACTCGAACAAGTAGCAAATGACCCAAAAATTAAAGACTACGTACTTATGGTCGCCGATGAAAAAGGTAGCTCGGTGAAAGTCGCGGAGAAAATTGACGGAAAGCTGGTAATCCTCGAAGGCCAAGAGGAAGCATTTCAACGAGCGGTGGATAAAGGTACGGAGTCATCCGTAACCGAAATGGCGCAGACTGTGATTGACGACGTGTATGTAGCGAAAATTATGGACAGGACTCCCGAATCCATGCAGTCAAAAGTTCGCGCATCCCTTGAACGCTACAAGGGCAAGACGCTTAAGGACGCCCTCGACGAGCACTCGTCAAAACTTAATCCCGAATAATTTTGTGCTATAATATTCATGTTATGAGTAATCCGTCCGAAAGACCAAGCTCCATGAGCGATAAATTACTGAGCGATACGCTCGAAGAAAATAAGCGTTTCAAGCAGGAACAGCGAGAGAAAGTCGTGACTGCGAAGCAAAATACTCCCGATAAGGAGCCGTTTGATATCACTAAGCTCGGTGAGTTTTACAGTACCCGCGGTGATAATGGCGAAGTGCTCGCGACACCTGAAGTCGTTGAGGAATATGAGGCAGAATACTATCTCAAGTATCCGGAAATAAAATCGCTTCAAGAATACGCCACTCGGCGAAAAGAACTCGACAGTCTCTCGACGAATTAGTCTCACTCAACTCCGGCGTTCTTGATTTGTTCCAGCGAGGTAGCAATGTTTTGTAAGTCTGGTCGTAAAGGGTTTTCTTCCCATTGAGCCAAGATCGCACTTGCGATGTTCAGATAATTTTCAATAATCTTTTCTTTCGGGGCGTTGAAATTCGCAAATGCAGTATCGCCATCTCTTTCGAAATCATCAATAAGTTCGGAAACATTACCGAGTGTGTCCGCCGATTTCACGAGCAAAGCCTCGTGCGAAAAAGATTTGATGTGTTCAAGCGCTTCGCGTTTGCGCTCTTCCCATGGGAGGGTTTTGTCCGATTCCGATACACTTTCGACAAGTTGTGAGACAGCTTCTCCAAACCTTTCAGAAAGCATCGCGGACGACACTTTCTTTTCTGGAATACTGTCTTCTATGGTGTCGTGAAGAATGCCCGCCGCAACGACATCTTCGCTTGCTCCTGCGCGTGCGAGAATCAGTCCGACGACAAGCGGGTGAGTAATATACGGGATGTCTTTCCCCTTACGCCGCTGTTTTTGATAGATCTCATGGGTCTTTGTTGCGAATCGTATCGCACGACTGATTGTAGGAGATAAGGCCAGAGGTGCCATTTCCTCATGTTCTTTTCGCGCCTCAATTTGATTGCCAGATGCTTGATTAAGCCCCATTGATTCCTCTACTGTTTTCATACACTCACTATACCATTCCGAATCTGATATGATTTGATTATATGTCGCACGAAGGAACCACAACTGCACAGCACCCGGATCAAGAAAAGCCGGAAATTGAGCGGCCAATTGCTCCAGCTTTTATTAAAGAATTTTCGCGCGAGAACAGCCCGGAAGAACGTTCGGCGCTTGCCGAAAAAATTCGCGCTGAGCGGGGCGAACATTTTGAGAAGCGCCGCGAACAGGATGAGTTAAACAAACAAATTGAAAATCTAGAAAAAAGCTTGAGGAATACAATAGCGATTCTTTCTTAAACAAAATAGGAGATTATTTCAAAATGCGCTCAGTACGTGAGTCTCTTGGTATCGCGCAGGAAAGAAAAATAGAAGTTGATTCTTCTGTTGCATCTCGTGATCCAAACCGCTTTGGTCAAGAAGAAATCGGGAAGCTATACGAAAATGAAAAGAAAAAGTGGGCAAACAGCGAATATGGTAAAGAAGATATTGCTAAGTTTTTTACTGAAGACCATCTCGCCTCGCTTTCTGTAGAAGACTATGCGCTCTTGATGAAACGTTTCCCATCCGAGATGGTGACTCATGTTACGCGGCAAGGTATTCGAGATCACACAGGAATGTTTGAGCACACCGCCGGCAAGTACGCGTTCCATAACGGTTTTGAGAAGATTCTTGATGACGGGAATCTTAAATCGCCACTTGCTGTGAAGTTCGCCGAAGGCGAGAAGGAAAATGTCATCCTTAATTGTCTTCGACAGCCAAAGACACGCGAGGAGGCGCTTGTTAATCTTAAAAGTTTTCTGGACTCGGGTTATGGCGCATACACCGACCAGGCGGCAATTCACTTTGCCGCTGAAGAAGTAGCTAATTTTTACTACGGCTCTGAAAAAGGAAACGAGATTTTCGTTGCTTACCCGTCGGCATTTATCGGTTCCCAATATCATTTCAGCCACGCTGATATTGCGCCCGACCGTATCGATAGCATGCACAATGATGTGTGGGTTTTTACACAAGAGGAGCGTGGCATCAGGCTCGATTCGGCTCTCGTCTTCTTGCCACAAGATGCTCGCGTCGACCCAAAGAATGGCTCGCGTTATGAAATCGGCTCTGATAACAATCCGGTCAAAAACGAAGCGGTATATACCGGTTTGGAACAACTCGCGACTTCTCCGGAACTTGGACCAATCATCCAGAAAATCCAGGAGCAATTAGGTCGGTTCTCATCAGAGACTCTTCCACCACCATCAACATGGGAGAGCGAATTAGATAAACCATATGGAGGATATTCACATAAAGACGTGCTTGAAGCATTATTACCAATGCGCGATAAAATTAAAGAAATGAGTGGAATAACGGATGATCGTATTCTCGCGAAGATATTTAATTATACAAATGTCGACCAATTAAAGTACGCGAAC
>SIBZ01000009.1 GCA_009694955.1 Candidatus Tayloriibacteriota bacterium
CATCTTGCGAAAGCGGAAGAAGTACTCACGCGAGTCGGACTGTGGGAGAAACGTCATCAGCTTGCGAAGAATCTTTCATACGGCCAGCGGAAACTTCTGGAAATCGCCCGCGTACTCGCGATGAACCCCGATATTATCTTTTTTGACGAGCCGTTCGCGGGGCTTTTTCCGGAAATGCTCAAGGTAGTTGTCTCTGTGATGAAAGAGTTGCGGCAGCAGGAAAAGACGCAGATTTTGGTGGAGCATAATATGGAACTTATCCGAGAACTTTCCGACCATCTTATTGTGCTGGATTCTGGAGAACTACTTGCGGAGGGGAAGCCGGCCGAAGTACTCGCGAAACGGGAGGTTATTGAGGCGTACTTGGGCGAGTAATATGAAGGAAACACTTCTAAAACTAAACGACATTCATGTCCATTACGGAGGAGTCAAGGCTCTGAACGGGGCGAGTGTGTCGCTTGATGAAGGCGAGATTGTCGCTTTGATGGGTCCAAACGGAGCGGGGAAGTCTACGATACTGAAAAGTATTTTCGGGCTGACACCAGTGAGTGAAGGAAAAATTCTGTGGCACGAACGGGCGATTAAGCCTGTTCCGCACGAAATGGTTGCTGACGGCATCGCCTTTGTCCCACAGGGAAGGCGAGTGTTTAAGCATTTGACCGTTCGGGAGAATCTCGAAATAGGTGGATTTGTGGTGAGGGACAAAAAATTACTCCAGACAAGGATAGATGAAGTACTCGAGTTTTTTCCCGCGCTCAAAGCGAAACTAAAAGCAAAATCTGGCACGCTTTCTGGAGGACAACAGCAGATGCTCGCTATCGCCCGCGCGCTCATTACGCGTCCTTCTGTACTCCTCCTCGACGAGCCCTCGCTCGGACTCGCACCGAAAATCGTGAAGGAAGTATTCGCGAAAATTAAAGAGATAAACGAACGACACAAAACGGCGATTTTCGTCGTAGAGCATAATCTGAAATCTCTCCTCCATATCGTTAACCGCGCGTATGTCATGGACAAGGGCGTAGTTGTGATGGAGGGAAGGCCACATGACGTTATACAGAGCGGAATTCTTGAGAAAGTCTTTTTGGGGAAAGTCTGACTCGTTCAAACACCAATAATCAATAACCAAATCCCAAACAAGCTTCATAAAGTATAATTTAAGAAACCAAACGGAAGAAAACGATTCCTCATTTGAAATGTCTGTGTTCTGTTTGATTTTTGTGTGGCCTGTGTTTTGTGCAATTTAGATGCTAAGATATCGGCATGAAAAAAGCGCTCTGGAGTATCGTTGTCATTGCAGTTCTTGGTTTCTCCGGTTGGGGAATTGCGAGGATGGTGCAGTCTTCCGGACCGCAGAGTCCCGATTTTAGCACGGCTTATCCCGCACAAAGCAGAGACCATATTGAGGTGGGGACGGAACACCCTGCGTATAATTCAAATCCGCCGTCAGGAGGGCAGCACTACATACTTACCGCTAAGAAGCAGTTTTATACCGAGCCTATCCCCGACGAAAACGCGATTCATAATCTGGAGCATGGCGATATTTGGATTACCTATCACCCTCGCGTTTCTGAAAGCGTCAAAAATGAGCTGAAACAGTTCGCGTTCGCCAAGATACTGATTAGTCCCCGCGAAGCAAACGACAACGACATCGCGCTTGTTGCGTGGGATCGTGTGGACGCATTTAACCTCGACGGCGATTCGGTGCCCAAAGAACGTATTATGGATTTCATCAATCGCTACCGGAACAAAGGGCCCGAGAAGATTCCTGCGGGCGCGATGGAAACCACTTTTAACTAGTAAGATAGTGTCGAGCGTTTAATAACTAACTGCTAACCGCTATGATTCTTTTGGATGGGAAAAAAGTTCGTGACGAAATAGCACAAACGCTCCGTGCACGCATTTTTGCGTATGCGGTAAAACCAAAGCTCGCCATTGTGCAAATTGGGGATACTCAAGAAAGCGCTACCTACATTAAGCAAAAAAAACTGTTTGGAGAAAGCATTGGAGTGCTTGTCGAGCATGTGCATCTTCAAGAAACGGTATCGGAACAGGAAGTGCTAGCCGCTATCGGGAAGCTCAACCGAGATGCGAGTGTTCACGGTATTATCGTGCAACTTCCGATTTCGGATACGCTCGACAAAGATGCGATTATCGAAGCGATAGCGCCACAGAAGGACGTTGACGGGCTTGGAAGCGTGAACATCAAACTGTTGTGGGAGAACAAGGCTGGAGGATATATACCCGCGACGACACGGGGAATTCTGTCGCTTCTCGCGTACTACGGCATTTCTGTCGCGGGGAAGAGGGTCGTCATCGTGGGGCGCTCGTTTCTTGTCGGCAAGCCGACAGCGCTCGCGCTCCTCAACGCCGACGCTACCGTGACCGTGGCGCACAGCAAAACGGTGAATTGTTCCGAGGTGACGCGTTCGGCGGACATTCTCATCATCGCTGCGGGGAAACCTCACTTTATCCAAAAAGATGATGTCCGCGAAGGACAAATCGTCATTGATGTGGGGATTACCGCGGTGACCGGCGAAAAATTGAATGATGAGGTGGCGGAAGTAACCATCACGGGCGATGTGCATTTCGATGATGTGAAAGATATTGTCGGCGCCATTTCTCCTGTGCCCGGTGGGGTAGGACCAATGACCGTGGCGTCACTCTTCCAGAACTTAGTTTCCGCCTATGAAAGGCAAAATTCCTAGTCCGTCTTGCATAGTTTGCGGATACTAACCCTGAAGTGAATTGTCTTCGGTTCCGCCCCGGAGACGGTTGAAGCGCACAGAAGACAAGTGGTAACATAACAGACCGGTGCTTGGCTTATAGAGGAGTACCGGCAATTATCAGTTAAAACCTGTATGTATGTTTGAAGACACTAAAGTAAAGAGAAGTATCAGTGTCACTCTGATGCTCCTTTCGCTGTTTCTTGCGGCAAAGTTTGTGAGCGAGCTTAAGGCTATGCGGTTTATTGGCTCTTCTCCTTCAGGACAAAACACTATTAACGTGCAGGGCAAGGGAGAGATTGTCGGCATTCCCGACCTCGCCACATTTTCCTTCAGCGTCACTGAGGAGTCTCTCGTGGTCAGTGAAGCGCAGAGCGAAGCGGCGAAGCAGATAAATGCGATTCTTGAGTACTTGAAGAAGAACGGCGTTGCCGAAAAAGACATTACCACATCCGGCTATACGATTTATCCGCGGTATGAGTATGACGCAAAAGCCGTGAGCGGATACTATCCTCCACAACCGGCCGGCAAGCAACGGCTGGCGGCGTACGTCGTGAGCCAAAGCGTGACGGTTAAGGTCCGCAAGCTTGAAGACGCAGGCAAACTTCTATCAGGCATCGGCGAGCAGGGCGCGACTAATATTTCAGGACTCTCTTTTGATTTCGACAAACGTGATGAACTCGTGAAAGAAGCACGTGACAAGGCGATTAAAGAAGCACGCGCGGAAGCATCAAAGCTCGCTAAGTCGCTCGGCGTCAGTCTCGTCCGGATTGTAAGCTACAGCGAAGGGGGATACTATCCGATGTATGCAGCAAAGACGATGGCTTCAGATGCGTATGGACGTGGTGGCGAAGCTGCTACCGCTCCCGCCATTCCCGTGGGTGAAGAAAAGATTACCTCGAATGTGACGATTACGTACGAGATAAAATGAGAAGTAAGTAGAAAGTAGTTAGTAGTAAGTAGGAAAGAAGAAAACCCCACCCCGACTAGCTAGTCGGGGTGGGGTTTGACATTTTCTACCTAAGAGAGTATTGTATCTCTACGTAACCCCGCGAGGGGTTTTTTGATAGAAATAAGAAATATATGTCCAGACTCACCACCTATTTCAAAGAGACACAGGCAGAGCTTAAGCATGTCACGTGGCCGACGCGCAAACAGGCAATCATGTATACGGTTGTCGTTATTGTCATTTCGCTTGTGACAGCGGCGTATCTCGGTGCGTTCGATTACCTTTTTACAGCACTTCTTAAACTTGTTGTCTAAACCACTATGTCTAAGCAAAAAATCCAAGAAGGACGAAACTGGTACGCGATTCATACTTACGCGGGGTATGAAAATGCCGTCGCGCGCAATTTGAAACAGCGCATCGAAAGCCTCGGTATGGAGGATAAGATTTTCGCCGTGGTGGTACCGACCGAAAAGCAAATCAAGATTAAAGGGGGCAAGCGCGTCGAAGAAGAGGAGAAAATATATCCTGGGTATGTGCTCGTCGATATGACGGTAACCGATGACTCCTGGTATGTGGTGCGCAATACTCCTCGAGTGACGGGTTTCGTCGGTTCAGGCGTGTTTCCTGTACCCCTCGATAAGAAGGAGGTTGAGGATTTGTTCAAACGCATGAGTTCTGATAAGGTGATGCACAATATCGAACTTGATGTGGACGATGCCGTGATTATCGTCGACGGTCCGTTCAAGGACCTTGAAGGCAAGGTCGGAGAGGTAGACGCTGAACGAGGGAAGGTGAAGGTCCTGGTTGCGATGTTCGGAAGGGAGACCCCCGTTGAGCTAGACTTCTTGCAGGTCAAGAAGATATAGTCAACGGAATAATTAATAACCAATCACCAAATTCCAATTAAGATTTGATTATTAGCATTTTTTGGTTATTGTATCTTGGTTATTGGTGATTAAATCTATGGCAAAGAAAGCAGTACGAAAACTTAAATTGACGATTATGGGAGGCGCCGCGAATCCGGCTCCGCCGATTGGCCCTGCGCTCGGTCAGGCCAAAGTGAACATTGGTGAATTCGTGACGCGTTTCAACGCGGGAACCCAAAAGATGAAGGGTGAGTTAGTCCCGGTTGTCGTGTCCATCTACGAAGACCGCACGTTTGACATGATTTTCAAGGCTCCGCCTGCGACACACTTACTTCTCAAGGCCGCGGGTAAGGAGAAAGGCTCGGGCAAAACTCCGGCAATAAAAGCAGGCACGATTACCAAAGCGAAACTCCGCGAAATCGCCGAGAAGAAACTGCAAGACCTCAACGCGAACTCGGTGGAAGCCGCGATGCAGATTTTGGCGGGAAGCGCGAAGTCAATGGGAATTGAAATCAAGTAAAAAGTTGAAAGTAAAAAGTGAAGATACAAAAACCGCCCTGACTGTTGTCGGGGCGGTTTTTGTATCAAAGGTGAGCTAGTCCTTCCCGTATCGCGTTCTCCACATTAGGAAGAAGCATGAGATTTTTTACGTGAGTAAGTGGCACCCACTCCGTAATTTCATGTTCAGTTCCGCGCATTTCTCCGCTGCAATTTTTGCAGAGAAACACGCGCATTGAGCAGTGCCTGATGTCGCCGTTTTTGAAGGTTACATCTGCTTTCCAAAGTGTCGGAAGTTCCACAAGGTCACTTAGGGAAGCTGAAAGACCGGTTTCTTCCTCCAGTTCTCGCTTCGCCCCTTCGGCTTCCGATTCTCCCGGCTCAAGTTTTCCGCCCGGAAGTCCGTAGATGCTCTCAATATGTTTTGAGTTGGTGTGGCGGACCAAAAGGACATCGTCATTTTTCAGTATAAGAACAGCGACGACTTGTAGTGGTGAGTCGGACATATTTATGCGCGCTCGAGGTCTATCCACGTGTATTTCAGTCCCGTCTTTTCATCAATGCGTTCTTTGCGGAACGTTTCCTTTGTAAAGTCCTTTCGCCAGTCGGGAAAAAAAACATCACCCTCGGCGTCGCTGTCCACTATCGTGAGATAGAGCTTGTCGGTGTAGGGAAGTCCCTGCTTGTATATTTCGCCTCCGCCGATAAGAAAGACTTCGGAATCCAGCTCCCCCGCCTTTTGAATCGCTTCCTCGAGAGAGTGAAACGTCACAATATTCGCCGACTTAAAATCGGGATTTCGCGATATCACAAAATTCGTCCGTTCGGGGAGAGGTCTCCCGATAGACTCAAACGTCTTTCGGCCCATAATAACCGGATGGCCCACGGTGAGCGCTTTAAAGCGTTTTAGGTCATCGGAAATGGGCACCAAGAGCTTACCACCGTTCCCGATGGCGGCATTTTTACGAGTCACCGCAACTACGATACTAATTTTAGGCTTTGTCTTCATTTTAGTTTTTGAGCTTTACTATATACTATCCACTACTTCTTGGTAACTCTTGATAACCAAGATACAATCATCAATAACTAGGCAGTCCCGATTTCTATTTTTCTGTTTGCTTATTGTTTCTTGGTGATTGGTTATTACCCAAATGTTTGAAATCGAAATCAAATCACTTCTCGGAAGCAAGGACCGCGCGGACGAACTAAAACGCCGGCTCGTCAAGCTTTTTCCCGCACTCAAAGTACTCCCAGCGCACAAGCAATTAAATCACTACTTTAATGCGCCTGCCGACCTCGGTGTGTTTCAAAAAGCGGTTACTTCGCTTCTGCCCGAGGGTGCACAACAAAAACTTGACGATATTATCAAAGGAGTGAAAGGAGGAGTTTCCATTCGCACTCGCGAAGCCGACGGAGTTGTGCTCGTCATTCTCAAGGCATCCATTGGAGATGACAGCAGTGCAAACGGAGTATCACGCATTGAGTTTGAGGAGCCCGTTTCCTGCACGCTTGCGGAACTGGACAAAAAACTACTGGAGGCCGGTCTTGCGTATCAGGCGAAGTGGTCCCGTGAACGGGAACACTACGACCTCGGTGTCATCCACGTTACAGTTGATAAGAACGCGGGGTACGGCTATCTCGCTGAGTTTGAAAAAATGATTGATGACGGCGGGGGAGCACAGTACGCGAAGCAGGAGCTCAAGGCTCTTATGGCGGAGCTCAACTGTGCCGAGCTCGCGCAGGAGCGGCTGGAGCGGATGTTTAAGTATTACAACGAGCACTGGGGGGAGTATTATGGGACGGAGAAGACTTTCACGATAGCGTGAAAGTAATTCACCTAATTATTCTAATTGACCGAAAGAATATCCAATGTTTAATTTCCGATTAGGTTTTGCGTTTTAGGATTTCATTAGAATAATTTTTCACTATGTTTTTGAGCGATGTAGATATCAAAAAAGAGGTCAAACGCAAGGCGATTACCCTCGAACCGTTTGACGAAGCGCGTCTTCAGCCTGCAAGTTACGACATCACACTCGGCAATACCTTTATCGTGAATGAATCTTACACGTCCACTTTTATCGACCCTGCGAATAAGGTTTTCCCGAAGACGCATGAAGTGAAGGTTGCCGACGGGGAGGCGTTCGTACTTCACCCCGGAGTTTCTATCCTCGGCTACTCCAAAGACTATTTCGGTTCAGACCATTTTCTCATTGAAGTAAACGGTAAAAGCTCTCTTGCCCGAATCGGACTTTTGGTGCACAACAGCGCTGCGCTCATTAACCCCGGCCATTTTCTCAATGTGGCGTTGGAGCTTTGCAACTTGAACAACGTACCGATTATCCTCCGCCCCGGTATGGCCATCGCCCAGCTCACGTTCTCTCCGCTTTCATCTCCGCCGAAGCAGAACTACAAAGAAAACGGACGGTATTCAAAGAACAATATCGTGGGCTATATCCCGCCGAAGATTATTTCTAGGAAGAAATAACACGACACTAATGACACGAATACCCGAACGAATTACACGAATACAATAAGAAGAGTTTATTTTATTCGTATCATTCGCTCTTCTATTTGTAAATTCGTGTCGTGTTAGCGAAGCGTATGCACCCTGAGTATCAATACTTGAATTTGCTGACGGATATTCTGGAAAACGGTTCGGATAAAGAGCTGTTCTTTAACGATGTCATTCTGGAAGAATACAAAAAGAAAGGAGAGACACCTCCATTCATCCGAAGCGTATTTGGCAGGCAAATTAGGTTTGACCTTACGAAGGGGTTCCCGCTCCTCACCACGAAGAAGACGTTTTGGCGGGGCGTTGTCACCGAGCTTCTTTGGTTCTTGTCGGGAAGTTCCAATATCAAACCCCTTCTCGACGTGAACAACCATATTTGGGACGAGTGGGCGTGGAAGCAGTACCATATGTGGGCGAAGGATAACGCGCCGAGCGAAGTTATGGCGCAGGAGGCTTTTGTCAAAAAGCTAACTGAGTTGCCTGCCGATGACCCGTTTGTCCGGAAGTGGGGAGACCTTATCACCATTTACGGCCGTATGTGGCGCAGGTGGCCAGCGAAGGACGGCAGAGAGATTGACCAACTCGCGTGGGCGATTGAGGGGCTTAAAAAGCAGCCGCACCGCAAGTCCTATGTGGTTAGTGCGTGGAACCCCGATTTTATTTACGAAATGGCATCCGAAGGTCAAAAGTCGCACGTGCCTCCGTTTTGTCACACGATGTTTCAGTTTCAAGTAGCGGGGGGAAAACTCAATCTCGGTTTATATCAGCGCTCCGCCGATTTGTTTTTGGGCGTTCCGTTCAACATTGCGAGTTACGCGCTACTGCTCCTTATGGTGTCGCAGGTAACCAAGATTCCGCCGGGCGAGTTTGTGCACACCTTTGGCGATGTCCACCTCTATTCAAATCATTTCCCGCAGGCGAAGGAACAGCTCACCCGTGTACCATTCCCGTTTCCTTCGGTGAAGTTAGATGAGTCCATTACCGATATTGACAACTTTACGTCTGACGATATCACGCTTGAAAATTACCAAGCACATCCGTCGCTAAAGGCCGAAATCGCGAATATCGGAGGATTTACTGAGAAGAAACCGGCGGGGAAGAACTAAGTCTTCCATTTACATCAGATTTGCATTTCTCCTGCAGTTTGCTTAAATGGCCACAGAGCCTCTTGTTCCCTGAACAGTGTGGGCTTTTTCGTTTCAAGAAATGTTATTCATCGAAAAACTATGAAGCCTAATTGGGCGGTTAATCTCGGAGAATTGGTCTCTTTCAACACTCTGGTGGTTTTCGGAAACGCTGTCAGCGTTAACATCTGGTGTGACGGGGATAAATCTGAAACGCTCGCAGATATACTCGAACGGGCTAAGCGAGACCGGTCTCTCAAAGACCACGCGGACGAAATCCGGGATATGGTCCCGATTTCTTTCAAGCACGCACCCAACAAACTCGTTCTCGGGTTGCCAGAGGCCATCCCTTATTATCCTCTGACACCGAGGGCTGGGCTCGAAGCTATGCGAGCGGCTGCGGCGAGCTAAGAACGAACGAAGGGGGTATCGAAGGAGACTGCATCGGGCGGTCTCTTTTTTCTTTTTATACCCGTGCTACAATGCGAATATGATTTAAGGCTCCACAACGCACCCCACCCGCATCCTTCCCTACAGGGAAGGAGCATAACGGTGGGTTGTTTATCTTATCTTTCTACCTACTACTAACCACTTACAACCATGCACGATACACAAATAAAAAAACTTATAGACGCCGAAAAGAGGCGTCAGAAGAACGTCATTAACTTAATCGCCTCCGAGAACTATGTTTCCAAAGACGTACTTGAGGCGCTTGGTTCCGAACTCACCAATAAATACGCAGAAGGATATTCCGCCCTTAGATATTACGGAGGGAACGAAATAGTTGACCAGATTGAAAATCTGGCAAAGACGCGGGCGCTTACTGTCTTTAGTTTGAAACCTGAAGAATGGGCAGTCAATGTTCAGCCTCTTTCCGGTTCCCCCGCGAACGTCGCGGTGTACCTCGCGCTTGTTCCGCAAGGCGGGAAAATAATGGGAATGTCGCTTGACCATGGCGGACACCTCACGCATGGGCATAAAGTCTCCATTACGGGGAAGATGTGGACGCAGGTCCCCTACGGCGTTTCAAAGGAGACCGAACGTATTGATTACGATGCGCTTAGAGAACTTGCTGTCCGCGAGAAGCCGGCAATCATTGTCGCTGGGTTTACGGCATATCCGCGTGTTATTGATTGGGCTAAGTTTCGGGAGATTGCCGATGCATGCGGCGCGTACTTAATGGTTGACCTCTCTCATACCGCCGGACTAGTGGCCGGAGGTGCGTATCCGTCTCCGTTCCCTTATGCCGATATCGTTACCACTACCGTCCACAAGACACTCCGCGGTCCGCGCTCGGCACTTATTTTCTCGAAGAAAGACACACGAGGGCTTCCGGTGAAGATAGACAAAGCCGTCTTTCCCGGTATGCAAGGAGGTCCACACCTTAATCAAATTGCGGCGGTCGCCGTGGCCTTACAGGAAGATGCCGCTCCGGCGTTCAAAAAATACGCGGCGCAGGTAGTAAAAAATGCAGCGGCGCTTTCTGATGAACTGCAAAAGCTTGGTTGGCGCATTGTCTCGGGCGGTACCGATTCGCATCTTCTTCTTGTCGACGTCTGGATGGCGGGCAAGGGAATAGGAGGCAAAGAGGCAAGCGACCGGCTGGAGAAAGCGGGCATCATTGTGAATAAAAATACCATTCCCAATGACGCACGAAGCCCCGTCGACCCTTCCGGCATCCGGCTCGGAAGTGCGGCGGAAACCACGCGAGGCAAAAAAGAAAAGGATTTTCGTGAAATTGCGAGGAAGATTGATAAGATCCTGCGTACATAGTTGAGTATTGTCTTCGTTGGTGCTATTCTCTCTCAAACAGTTCAAAACTCTTACAGATTTGAGGTGAGTACCGTGCTGGTAATAGATGCCGATTGGTCCGGGAAGTTGGAACGACCTTCTCGGATTACCGTTGTGTCTTCGAATGGCTCGAAAGCTGTTCCGTCACCGGAAACCCCTGAGGCACAAACGAAAAGATTACAAGAAGTCCAGGACTTCTTCGAGGATACCGTGGAAGTGCTTCCCGAGACTCTTCCAGAAGCACAAGACGGAGGATAGTTCAGGAGCGCCCTTGAGAATTGGGCGCTTCCTTTTTTGCTGGCGGCGAAGTAGCATTAGGTATCTATGAAGCACGGAACATTCATTGTACTTGAAGGCGGCGACGGAGCGGGGAAGACGACTGTCGCCAACGCGCTCAAAGAAGCTCTTTCATCGAAAGAATTTCTTTTTACCCGCGCGGGAGGAAGCCCATTCGGCGAGAAGCTTCGCGCGTTGTTGGTTTCCGACGAAGGAGCGCGTGCGTCCTTAGAAAGTCGTTTTGCGCTTGCGTTCGCGTTAGGAGACTGCGTACAGAGCGTCATTAAGCCGGCACTCGTGGTGGGGAAACACGTTATCTCTGACCGTTTTGATGCATCAATTTTTGCCTATCAAGTGTACGCAGAAGAGCAATTGCATCTCGCAGACCTTTTTTGGCTCGCTCGAAAAGAGCTTTTTTCTGCAACGGTTCCCGACCTCTACATCTTTTTGGATGTCGACGTCCAAAAGGGATTCGAACGCGTACGGCAAAAGGGAAAACCGCTCGACCATTTTGAAAAACGACCGCTTTCATTTCAGGAGCGCGTACGCGGGGGGTATCAGGAATTTTTCAAGCAAGTCCCTCACGTTGTTGTTGATGCCAATCGTCCTCTTCAGGAAGTGCAAAAGGAAGTCCTGGAAGTTGTGCAGAAACACCTCTAATGCTAAATGGTGTCTATACCGATATTTGCTCGCAGATATCGGGACATGGACAGAGAAAGAGGGAATGGTAGGATACGCTCATGCTAAAGCGCGATATTGAGTTTCTCTACGAAATCGGCACGCTCAAGAATACCGAACGGAGCTGGCAACAATTTATGGGGAGCGGTTGCGCGACCGTACCTGAACATAGTTTTCGCGTGGTTTTTCTCGCACTCCTTATCGCCCGCGGAGAAAAATTCAAGGATGAAGAGAAAATACTGAAGATGTCACTCGTGCATGACCTTTCCGAAACTCGAACGGGAGATACCAATTATCTTACGGCGGTCTACACGAAGCGAGACGACAAACAAGCTGTGCATGATATCTTTCTCGGTACTTCATTTGCCGATTTGAACAAGGATATTTTGCACGAATATGAGGAGCGAAAGACACTTGCGGCAAAAATAGTGAAAGATGCGGACAATCTGGATGTAGATATCGAACTCAAAGAAATGGAAGAGCGAGGTTCGATTATCGCCAAGAAAATGGAGCCAAGCCGAAAGCTTATTCGTACGCAGAAGCTCTACACCAAAACCGCGAAAAAGATTTGGGACGAGATTCAAAAAGCCGACCCCGCTTCGTGGCATTTGAAGGCGAACAAGTGGGTGAAGGTGAAAGACGCGGGGAGATAAGTAAAGAATGTGGAATTCAGAATAGAGCCAAAAATGCTAGAATAACCATATGATTGTTGAAGAGCTGAAAAAAGCCATATCGGAAGCGGTGAAGAACCTCGGTGTGGAATCCCCGAAAGTGGAACTGGAACATCCGGCGGAGCTTTCGCATGGGGATTATTCCACCAACATTGCGATGGCTTCGGCAAAACTTGCCAAACAAAAGCCGCGAGACATTGCGGAAAGAATTGTTGCCGAGCTTCAGAAAAATCTCCCGACCGGCGTGGAAAAAATAGAAGTGGCAGGGGCCGGATTCATCAATTTTCATCTCAAGAAAGAGTTCTTTGCCGACGCGGTAAAAGATATCGATGGGAATTTCGGAAAGAATCAGAGTTTTGCCGGAAAGAAGGTGATGGTGGAGTTCACCGACCCGAATCCTTTCAAGGAGTTCCATATCGGGCATCTTATGGATAACGCCATCGGCGAGTCGGTCGCCCGCATTTTCGAATTCCATAGCGCGACCGTCAAGCGCGCCTGCTGGCAGGGGGATGTCGGTATGCATGTCGCCAAATCCATTTGGGGGTATCGGAAAGAAGAGGAAACAGAGAATACCGCACAAGCGTGGGGCAAGGCGTACGCCCGTGGCTCCGAAGCCTTTGAGACGGACGAAGCAGCGAAGAAAGAGATAACAACTCTCAACAAAGTCATTTATGAAAAATCCGATTCGGAGGTGAACAAACTCTATGACTCTGGACGGCAGATAAGCCTCGATTATTTCGAGGAGATATACAGGCGCGTCGGAACAAAATTCGATCATTATTTTTTCGAGAGTAAGGAGGGGGTTGAGGGCAAGAAAATAGTGGAAGAGTTTTTGAAGAAAGGTGTATTTGAGCAAAGCGAAGGGGCGGTCGTTTTCAAAGGCGAACAATACGGCCTGCATACGCGGGTGTTCATCAACTCACAGGGGCTTCCGACCTATGAAGCGAAGGAGCTCGGCCTTAACAAAAAGAAATTTGAAGTTGAGAAAGATATCTCCCTTTCTATCATCCTCAGCGCTAACGAGATAAGCGAATATTTTAAGGTACTGCTTAAAGTGATGTCGCTTGTCTATCCTCCTATCGCGGCTAAGACGAAGCATCTATCGCACGGCTTCTTAAAGCTTTCGGAAGGCAAGATGTCGTCCCGAAAGGGCAACGTCATTACGGGTGAAGGTCTCATTCAGCAGGTGAAACAGCTCGTCTTTGAAAAGATAAAGGAGCGTGAGATGTCGGAAGCGGAAAAGGAAACGCTCGCGGAAATTGTGGCGGTTGGAGCTATTAAGTACTCCATTCTTCGGCAGGCAATTGGCGGGGATATTATCTTCGACTTCGACAAATCAATTTCATTTGAAGGCGATTCCGGTCCCTACCTCCAGTATTCGTATGTGCGGGCGAAATCAGTGCTGGCGAAAGCTGAAGCGGAGAGCATAAAGGGAAATCCTGTGCTTCCGAAGGAGTGGGAGACCACGGTGCTGGAGAAGTTGCTGTATCGGTTCCCTGAAGTGGTGGAACGTGCAGGGACGGAACTTGAGCCGCACTATGTGACTACGTTTCTTACCGAACTTGCGGGGGTTTTCAACAGCTGGTACGCAGGAGGGAAAATTGTTGATGCTACAGACCCCGCTTCGCCCTACAAACTTGCGCTGACGGAGGTGTTTGTCACTACGATGGAAAACGGGTTGTGGCTTCTCGGTATCAAGGTGCCGGAGAGAATGTAATTGACTTCTGTTTTTGTGGCGGTATGCTCGGTGTAGTATGAACACTGAAACTACGCATCCGCCAACCAACACTCCAAATTCAACACCACAGGTTCAGCCCCCGTTTTCCTTGGTAAGACACTTCAAAGAGGAGCTCGCGAGCGAAACAGAGGACTGTCTCGAAAAAAAGGTGTCCTCTCTCCTCACGCCTGAGGTCACCTATATCGGCGTGCGCATGCTCCGTCCGTCCCGAGGAGGCGGTGGTTCCACGGCCTTATCACGTATTTGGATTAACGTGTATGCAAGAACTGGCACTCCGTTTCTCTATATCACTAGGAACATGCTGTTTCCTGTGTTCCCTGATGGCACACTCGGGGAGGGCGAGGTTGTTCGGTAATCGAATGACGAGACACATGAAGGCCGGAACCGATGCACTCGAGTTCTGGTCTTTTTCTTTGGTATTTGTTCGTGGTATTGCGGTTCCGGAAAGAATGTGACGCATTGCGGAACACACCTAACTTTCCTTGCCCCCTGAGTCTTAGAGAACTAGACTTAGAGTGAAACTTTGTTGTTTATGAGCGCAATACACATTCCGAATGTCCGCGAGCCTGCAATGTTCGATGCGAACCTACGGGCGTGGGTAGAGAAAAAGCGAAGAGACGCCGAGGCGGTATTTGCAGAGATTGTCCACAAATTGCACGGGCGATTGAATACAGACCTTGACGGTCTCACCCGTGTTGAGTTTTACGGCGAGGAGGGGTTGAGGGTCGTCCACGTTAAATTTTTCCGGCACGAGGGCGAAGTGTGGGAGCAGAGATGGTTGTTTGACCTCGATGACCACGATGTCGCTTTCTTTCCCTATCCTGCGCAGTAACGTTTGAGTCAGTCGCGAAAAGTGCTAGAATGACCCTATTCTAGCCTTTTTTATTACCACTCCCTCTCAATCCTCACGCACCCCTATGTCTCGCAGACTTGCCTGCACCGAGTACAGCACGGCAGGCAGGCTCGGCACCCCTCTAAAGAGGGGCAGAAAAGGGGAAAGGCCGAAAAGATATGACTGAAGAAAATCAACCACAAAAATCCAAGATAGCGGAAAGAGAAGAACAAATCCTCGCTTTTTGGCAGAAGGACAACACATTTAAGAAGACCCTGGAAAAGAAATCGCCCAAGGGGGACTTTGTTTTTTATGATGGACCACCATTCGCGACGGGACTTCCGCACTACGGACATATTCTCGCGGGCACGATTAAAGACGTGATACCTCGTTTCAAGACAATGCAGGGCTACCGGGTCCCGCGAAGATGGGGATGGGATTGTCACGGCCTTCCCGTCGAAAACGAAGTTGAAAAAGAGCTCGGGTTCAAGTCCAAAAAGGATATTGAAAGTTACGGCATCGCGAAGTTCAACGCGAAAGCCAAAGAGGCGGTAATGCGCTACGCCGATGATTGGCGCCGTATTATCCCGCGGATGGGGAGGTGGGTGGATATGGATAACGACTACCGGACAATGGATCCGTCCTACACCGAAAGCGTCTGGTGGATTTTTAAATCGCTCTATGAAAAAGGGCTCATTTCACAAGGGTTCAAATCAATGCACCTCTGCCCCCGGTGCGAGACGACACTCTCAAACTTTGAAGTAACGCAAGGCTACAAGGAACTTACCGATACCTCGGTCTATGTGAAGTTCAAGCTCCTCTCGCAAGCCGACACCTATCTTGTCGCGTGGACAACCACGCCATGGACGCTTCCGGGAAACGAGGGACTTGCGGTGCACCCCGAACGCGACTATGCGTTTGTCGAAATCACCGCTTCGAATTCAAAAGAAATTCAGCCTGGTGACACCTATATCGTCGGCGCGAAAGAAGACATCCTGAAACGGGTATTTGGCCAAGAAGCGTTCGAGTTCGACCCGGCTTCCCGCGTGGGGACGTTTAAGTGGAAAGGCGAGCAGATTGCGTTTTCTGCCAAACGCGGAATAAAAGGCAAAGAGCTTCTCGGTCAGTCGTATGAGCCGTTGTTCGACTACTACTCCAAGAACACCTCGCTTCAAAATCACGACCGTGGATGGCGCATTTTTGGCGGGGAGTTCGTTACCGAAGAAGACGGAACAGGTATTGTGCATATCGCTCCTGCGTTCGGCGAAGACGACTACCAACTTGCGGTGAAAGAAAGGCTTCCGTTTATCCAACATGTCGGGACCGACGGGACATTCAGGCAAGACGTAACCGACTTCGCCGGACTTTCCGCAAAACCCAAAGGAAATCCGAAGGAAACAGATGAAAAAATTGCGAACCTACTTGAAGCGAGAGGGAAGCTCTTGAAACGTGAGCCATTTACGCACCAGTACCCGCACTGTTGGCGGTGTGACACTCCGCTTCTCAACTTTGCGGCACCGTCGTGGTTTGTGAAGGTGAGCGAAATGCGCGGGAAACTGGTTGAAGCGAACAAGGGCATTCGCTGGATTCCAAAAGAAGTCGGCGAATACCGCTTCGGAAATTGGCTCGCCGAGGCGAAAGATTGGGCGATTTCGCGTTCCCGTTTCTGGGGAGCGCCGATACCGGTTTGGGGATGTGACCGATGCAAGACCTACAGTGTGATGGGTTCAGTTGACGACCTTCGCAAGAAGGGGGCCGAACAGGTGACGAAGATAATTATTCTCCGCCACGGCGAAAGCGAGAAGAATATCGAGCATATTCTCGACGATACACCTGAAAAATTTCCGCTCACACACGAAGGGAAAAAGCGGGCGAAAGAAGCCTCTGCCTATATCAAAGCGCAAGGAACGGTAGACGCGATATATGCTTCACCTGTTCGTCGTGCCAAAGAAACGGCGGAGATTGTCGCTCGCGTCGTCGGAAAGGAGGTGAAGATTGAAGAGCGGTTCCGCGAGGTTGATAGTGGGGAATGGGACGGATTAAAGGATGGTGACCCGAAACTCGAAAAAGAGAGAGGAGCATACCGTGAACTTCCTCCCGAGGTGAACTACCAAACGAAGCGCGGCAAGACCGGCGAGAGCTGGCAAGACGTGGAAGCGCGAATGGCCGAGGGACTGAAAATTATTTTACAAAAACACGCTGGTGAGACGGTGGTTATCGTGTCACATGAAGGACCGCTCGTATATTTTCTTAAGGCAATCGGCAATCTCTCGCTCTACGAAAGTGACGCGTATTTCCGCAAAGCGCGGTTTGAAGCGTACGCGCGCCCCATTACCGTGTATGTGGACGCGACGACGGGAAAGGAGTTCGATTTACACCGTCCTTTCATAGATGACCTCGCATTAAACTGTGACGTGTGTGCTAAAGAGACCGGCACAGGGCGCGGGCTGATGCATCGCGTCCCTGAAGTGTTTGACTGCTGGTTCGAGTCGGGAGCGATGCCGTACGGACAGGCGCATTACCCATTTGATAAAGCGGAGCGCGGGTCGGTGGGAGATATGTTCGACCCTGTCGGCAGTTTTTGGCGAAAGCCTCAAGGATTTCCGGCGCATTTCATCGCCGAAGGTTTGGACCAGACGAGAGGGTGGTTCTACTCGATGTTGGTACTCGGCCTCGGATTGTTTCAGAAAGCGCCATATCTCGCGTCGGTGGTGAACGGCATTATTCTCGCGGAGAACGGCGCGAAAATGTCCAAACGTCTCAAAAATTATCCCGACCCGCTTGAAGTGGTGGGGAAGTACGGGGCGGACGCTCTACGTTACTACCTCCTCTCATCTCCCGTCGTGCGCGGAGAAGACCTTCGTTTTTCCGAAAAAGGTGTAGATGAAGTGACCAAAAAAGTATTCAACCGGCTCGACAACGTTTTACAGTTCTATCTCCTGTATGCAGATTCTTCTCTAAAAGCTAAAAGCTATAAGCTAAAAGCTACGCATGTCCTCGATGCGTGGATACTCGCAAAACTAAACCAACTTATTTCCGAGGTCACCAAATCTTTGGAAAGCTACGAACTCGACAAAGCGACTCGTCCGATTGGCGACTTTGTGGATGACCTTTCGACATGGTATCTGCGTCGTTCGCGCGACCGTATCAAATCGGAGGTATTGGAAGAGAAAGAAGCCGCACTCAAAACGCTCCGTTTCGTGCTCGGCGAACTTTCCAAGGTGATGGCTCCGTTTACGCCTTTTTTCGCTGAATACCTGTATCAGACACTCACAACTAATAACTCGCAACCAACAACAGAAAATGTGAAAAGTGTGCATATGGAAGATTGGCTGACTGGTGGAAAGGTAGACGAGCAGATGCTGAAAGAAATGGAGGAGGTACGGAAAATCGTCTCACTCGCGCTAGAAGCTCGCGCCAAAGCAAACATCAAAGTCCGGCAACCTCTTGCGACTCTCAAAGTAAAACCATCAGTTCTGTCATCCTCGCGAAAGCGAGGATCCAGTCTAAGTCCGGCTTTGGTAAACTTGATTAAAGATGAAGTAAACGTGAAAGACGTTGTTGTTGACCAAACCATACAGACCGAAGTGGAACTTGATACGACAATGACTCCCGAACTCAAGGAAGAGGGAATGTTCCGCGAGCTTGTCCGGTTCGTGCAGGAGATGCGCAAAACGCAAGGCTTTAAGGCGGGAGAACCGGCGACGCTTACTGTCGGAGCGGAAGGTCCTTCCCGGCGATTTATGGAACAGCATGAAGACGCACTATCACGCATCGCTTCGCTCAAAAATATCGCACTACAGGATGCTCTGGAGGGTGCTACTCCCTTTCAAGCGGATGAGCTTATGGTTCAGCTTTCGCTGTCACACGACTAGTCGCCCTCTTTTTCTGTCATTCCCTTGAAAAAGGGAATCCAGTCTTTCTCCCACATTTGTCCATACACAGAGCCTGTGGACAACTACTTGACCGAATTAAGAATGAGTGGAGTCTTAATGGTGGAAATTTACTTCTTTGTAAAGTGTCAAAACGGTCGGGACTTTTAGACTACATTAGTAAGTGGTTTGAAAGTCCTGACTGTTTAACGTTCATATACTTTCCCCAAGTATATGTGTTCTTCCAGGGAGCAACTTCAACTGAAATTCAGTAGGACAAAAATGGAAAAACCGCGGTTTACACGGATAGACTGAAATTATGAAGAAAATCATGCTCCGGCTGTTGGCGTGTGCCACAGCTCTCGCCGTTATCGGAATTGGCGTCCAATTGAATGCGAACGTCAAGGTAATTCCTCCGGCGGCTCAAACTACAGCCTCAGTGACGGCCTTCGATACCAGCGCTTCTTCGGCCATTCCCGCCAACATCGAACACGGCGTGAACAAGGTCAACTCGGTCATCACGAGCTCGGTCATCGAAAGCAAGGAAACGGTCAAAGCGAACGAACACGGCGTGGCGGGTCTGAACACCGGCCAAGAAAATGCGAATGGAGGCAGTAATCTCATCTTACCAAACATCAATGGTGCGATGCAGAATAAAACAGCCGCCGCTTACAGTATCAACACCGCTACGGGCAATGTGACGCCTAACTCGAACAGCTCCTCCGTCTCCGGAATAACTATCGCCACAGGTGACTTCGCCGATAATCGAATCGACAATGCGAACACAACGGGCGCGGAAAATCAAGGTGCGATTAACAGTGCTACCGGCAATGCGAATGGAGGCAGTAATCTCATCTTACCAAACATCGGTTCGATGCAGAATAACACAGCCGCCGCTTACATCATCAACACCGCTACGGGTAATAATGCGACCTCTAAATCGAACAGCTCCTCCGTCTCCGGAATAACTATCGCCACAGGTGACTTCGCCGATAATCGAATCAACACTGCGGATACCGAGGCGAATCGAAACGTGACACTTATGGGCTAAAGAACAGGCCCAATTTGAACGGCCTCCCTTCGGGGAGGTACTACAGGAAACAACGACCGGCACTCAGATAGTGTCGGTCAGTTTTTTATGCAAAAATGACCTTTCCCCCTTTTTTTGTCATTCCTGTGGCGGAGCAGTAGCGTAGTAAGCCTGTAGTCGTAGACTATGCAGGAATCCAGAATATACTGCCAAGACTTGGATTCCCGCTTACGCGGGTAAGAAGCGAATACTTGAAGCTTCGCAAGACGTTGAGCGCTCCGTCTTCGGAACGCGAAAAGTATACAGTTCCTGTAAGGAATGACAGTCGGGAGTATAATGCTCATATGTCTAAAAGAGTATTTCTCATACATGGCTGGGACGGCAAACCGAACAACCACTGGTTTCCGTATCTTTCACTAGAACTCAAAGCGAACGGTTTTGAGGTAAATGCTCCCCAGATGCCCAACGCAGGGGAACCGAAAGTAAAGGAATGGCTTTCGTTTCTTAAAGACTATGTCGGCAAGCCCGATAGTGATACTTATTTTGTGGGACATAGTTTGGGATGCATCACCATCGCCCGTTACCTCGAAACACTTTCACCAAAAGCTAGAGTAGGCGGGTGCGTATTCGTGGCGGGATTTTCGGGGCGCATCAATGTGCCGGAGATTAAAGAATTCTACGAACTGCCGTTTGACCCCAAGAAAGCAAAAGCGCACTGCGACAAGTTCGTAATGATTTTTTCGAATAACGATTCCTACGTCCCGATGGAGAAATCTTTGGAGTTTGCCGAACAATTCGGCGCAAAAACGATTCTGGAGCGGGGAAGAGGACATTTCACCGCGGGTGATGGCGTCACGGCACTCCCATCCGTTCTGTCCGCACTCTTGAAAATGGCTTCTTAATTTTCTTTTTTTTCTACTTACTACTAACTGCGTACTACTAACTTGTCTTACCACCTCTACCACACTCCCGCCTTCATCCTCGGCTCTGCTCCGTCAGGGGAGGGAAGCAAACTCGTCTCGCTCTTTACCCGCGAGCTCGGTTTTCTTACCGCTATCGCGCAAAGCGCACGTGAAGAGCGCTCAAAATTGCGCTACGGTCTGCAGGATTTTTCGTACTCTGAGATAACACTTGTCAGAGGCAAAGAATTCTGGCGCCTCACGCGAGCAGAATGCGTTTCGAACATATTTGAAGAACTGCACGGTTCGAGGGATGCGTCGCGGATGCTCGGGAGGATATTCGCGCTTCTCCGCCGTCTTCTCGCGGGAGAAGAGAAAAACGAACCACTCTTTCTTTCTATTGAGGAAGGACTTCGTTTCGTAGCTGAAGTGGGAAGTAAGCACTCAGTTGAAGGGGTTGAAATCGTGTTGGTACTCCGCATCCTCTACTTTCTCGGGTATCTCGCGCCGAGAAACGAGTTCGACCCGTTCCTTTCACATACGAATCTCTGGGACGAATCGGTTATTTCAAAAGCGCTCTTGTTCCGCGCGTTGGCGGTGTCGGAAATCAACAATTCGCTCAGAGAGAGCCAGTTGTAATAACCAATAACCAAAGAATGTTTGCGTGTGATGCGTCTTTCTTGGTGATTGGATATTGGTGCGTGGTGATTCAAAGCATTATTCTCTGTGGTATAATGCTTTGACCATGCCTCTCCCCGAAGAGAAACAGCAGTCTACGGCTACTCCACCCCCGAAGGAACGGCGCAATACGCTCGATGAACTCGAAAACCGGCTCTACTCGCGCACGCCTCCTCCGCTCCGTCACGACGAAGAATTCATCGGAGAAGAAAGGCATATCCGCATCGCTCCGGGGTGGACATCGGACGCGGAACGGAAAGAATCTGCTACTTATTCTATGCTCGCCACTGTTATGCCTTGGCTTAAACGACTCTTCGTCGCTTCCATCATCTTCTTTTTTTTCGCGGCAGGTATCGCGTTCTACGGTTTTTGGCGCGGAGGAAACACGATTTCTCCCCAGAATATTTCGGTGGACATCGCGGGCCCCGTCGGTATCGGCGCGGGCGAGGAACTCACGCTCGATATAACGGTGGGGAACGACAACGCACTCGACCTCGACGCGGTCGACCTGCTTGTCGAGTTTCCCGACGGGACGCGAAAGCCCGGCAAGCTTTCCGAGTCTCTCCTCCGGTATCGCGATTCGCTCGGCCCACTCCCTGCGGGACAAAAAGCATCGCGTAAAATTTCCCTTGTGCCGTTTGGTGAAGAAGGGGAGGAGAAGACTATCGCCGTCACTGCCGAGTATAGGCCGAAAGATTCGAATGCGATTTTCTCCCGTAAAGTCGAGTATACGTTTCTCCTCAGTTCCGCTCCGGTAACGCTCGATCTCTCGATTCCCAAAGAGGTAAGTTCGGACCAGACATTCGAGATGACGGTGGACCTCGCGTCGAACTCGGCCAGCGTGCAGAAAGGACTTCTCCTCAAAGTGCAGTACCCGTTCGGTTTTCAGTTTATCGAAAGCACTCCATCTCCTTCATTCGGCAAGGACGGATGGCTCATTGGCGATTTGGCTCCCTCAGGGAAACGCAATATTCGCATCAAAGGAAAACTCATTGCGACCGAACAGGCGGAACGCGCCTTCCGGTTTTCCGTCGGGACGCAGAGCATAAAAGACGAAAGACAACTCGGTACCACGTTCCTCAGTGAAGTTCCGTCAATCGTAATTCAGCGGCCGTTTATGACGCTCGATCTCCTCCTGAGTGGGGAACAGGGCAAAACATTTGTAGGGAGGAGCGGACAAACAGTACGCGCGGATATAAGCTGGGGCAACAACCTCTCCACGAAAATTGCGGACCTCGAAATTACCGCGAAGCTAACGGGCGTGATTTACAACCGCACATCGGTCTCAACCTATGATGGCTACTACGACTCAAACACCAATTCGATAGTCTGGGACCAACGAAGGGTGGGAAGATTTTCCGCCGTGGAGCCGGGCGAGACGGGTACGCAGAACTTCAGCTTTATTATTCTTCCGGTCGCGACAACTCCCGCGCTCTTTAAAAATCCGCAAATGACTATCGAGGTAACCGCACGCGGGAAGCGCCTTGACGAGCAAGGTCTCTATCAGGACGTTGTCGCCACCGTGACGAAAGAGATTAAAATCGCGACCACACTGTCGCTTTCCTCGAAGCTGTTCCACGAAGGAGGTGTGTTCGACAACATCGGCTATCTTCCACCCAAGGCGGAAGGCCTCACTACCTACACGGTGGTCTGGGCGCTTTCCAATACATCGAACGGCGTTGCGGATGCTCGCGTCTCCGCGGTTCTTCCGTCCTATATATCGTGGCAGGACAAAGTAAGTCCGGCGACGGAACAGGTGCGTTACAATCCGCTCGGAGGCGAAGTGGTGTGGAGTGCGGGGGAGATTCCCGCCGGAACGGGAGTCGGCACTCCGCCCCGCGAAGTGTCCTTTCAGATATCCCTGCTCCCAAGTCTCAGCCAGGTTGGCACGTCACCGGTTGTCATAGGGGAGGTGATATCGAAAGCGATGGATAGGTTTACCGGCATTGAGATTGTCGGCACGACTCGGCCGGCAATGACGACCGGTTCAATTTCGGATGTGGGCGCGGCAGCGCAAAGTGGAATTGTTGTAAAATAAAACCACGGAAGCGACACGGACTAAGAACACGGAACAAGACAGAACCTCTCCTCCTCAGTTGAGGAGAAGTGCCTAAAAGGGGACGTAGTGGTGTTCTTTACTTTTTTTGGAATAACCCGTTAAATATAGCCATATGGCAAAAGAGCAGAAAAATGAGGTAATGGAAAAGGTGGTCGCCCTCTGCAAGCGACGTGGGTTTATCTACCCGAGTTTTGATATCTACGGCGGGCTTGCAGGCTTTTATGATTACGGACCTCTTGGTGTCGCGCTCAAAAAGAACATCACGAATATGTGGTGGAAGCAGTTCGTGACGGATAGGGAAGATGTGCTCGGTGTGGACACTGTCGAGGTGACAAAAAAAGAAGTCTTGGAGGCGAGCGGACACGTGGGCGGATTCGTCGACCCCATGGTGGAGTGCGAGAAGTGCAAGAGGCGTTTTCGTGAAGACCAGCTTGAGGAGAAGGAGAAATGTTCCGAATGTGGCGGAAAACTCGGTGCACCTCGCCAGTTCAACATGATGCTCAAAACCCATGTCGGTGCGACCGAGGGTGACGCTTCGGTTGCGTATCTCCGGCCCGAAACGGCGCAGGGGATTTTTTCGAACTTTAAGAATGTCGTTGATTCGTTCCATCCAAAACTCCCGTTCGGTATCGCGCAAATTGGAAAAGCGTTCCGCAATGAAATCGCGCCCCGAGATTTTCTCTTCCGCGTACGGGAGCTTGAACAGATGGAAGTCGAGTATTTTGTGAAGGAGGCCGACTGGAAGCCTGCGTTTGAAATGTGGCGAAAGGAAGTACTCGCATTCATCGGTGCTATCGGTATTGATACGGGAAAAGTTTCGGAGCTTGAAGTGCCCGACGGCGACCGTGCACATTATTCAAGACGAACCATTGATTTTGAATTCGAGTTCCCGTTCGGCAGGAAGGAGCTGTACGGACTCGCCTATCGAACCGACTACGACCTTCGCAATCACGAAAACGCAAGCGGAGTAAATCAGAAGTTTGTGGACGAAGATATTGATGAGCCGTTTATTCCGCATGTCATTGAACCGTCGCTCGGAGTTGGACGAAGTCTTCTTGCGGTTCTGCTCTCCGCCTACACCGAAGATGAGATGAATGGGGAAGTCCGGACATATCTCAAATTCAAGCCATCCGTTGCTCCCGTAAAAAT